>NZ_NESB01000006.1:0-233491 GCF_003063395.1 Limnohabitans sp. JirII-29 | reverse complement strand
TCAGACCCCGTCACAGGCAGCAATGCAGGGCGCAGCTATGTGGTGTTTGGCAAGACCGGTACGGCAGCGGTGGATTTGTCTGCCGTGGCGGTGGGCAATGGGGGATTTGCCATCACCGGAGAGACGGGCAGCGACAGCAGCGGTTATTCGGTCAGCGCGGCTGGTGACGTCAATGGTGACGGCTTGGCCGACTTGTTGGTGGGCGCTCGTACTTCGTCTGGCACAGCGGGTGTCAGTTCAGGACGCAGCTATGTGATTTTTGGCAGCAACAGCGGCGCGTTTGCGCAAACGGCAGTCGACCAAATGGGCACTTCAGGTGCCGACAGCCTCACCTCCACCGGCAGCCAAACCCTGGTGGGCGGCGCGGGCAACGACACCTTGGTTTCCAATGGCGCAGATGCGCTGTATGGTGGCTCAGGTAACGATGTGTTCGTGTGGTCAGCTGGGATGGCCACGGCCATGAACAATGAGTTTGGGTTGGGCGGCAACACGGCGCAGTTGTCGCGCATAGATGGGGGCACGGGGATTGATACGTTGCGTTTGTCTTCCGGTATGGGTTTTGATTTCCGAACCTTGAACGACCAACACATCTCTCAGATTGACAATCCCTCACGCTTTGCATCGGTGGAAGTCATCGATCTGAAAACCGACACGGCGGTCAATGCGCTTTATTTGAGGGCGGACCAAGTGTTAGCGACCAGCGAGATGAATGTGTTCAACAGCAGCAACACCACCTACGTCAGTGGCACGGCCTTGGCAGCTTCGATTGCCAAGGTTCAAACCATGATTTGGGGGGATGCGGGTGACACGCTGAACATTGGCATCACAGGGTGGACCAAACTGGACACGGTGGTCAGTTACCAAGGGCATACCTTGAATGTCTACAACAGCACGTCGTATGCTGCACAGTTGTTGATTGAACAAACCATCGTCAATGCGTCACACGTGGTTTGATCGGGCATGGAATGATTTCAGAAATTTGTTATTAATACCTAATAATTCATTTATACTGAAATTAACAAAAAATCGATCGAACTGATGATGGACTATTTCAAAATTTACCCGCAGGCCATCTACCTCTATCCGGATGCGCCCCGTCAATTGACGGGGCTGTTGCACTACCAGCTAGAGCAATATGGTTGCTTTTACAAAAGCCGCACTTGCAGTGTGAGCTTGGTCAAAGACGAATCCTTGGGTGGCAAGTGGTCCATCGTGGCGCAAGAGTTCGAGGCGGGCAACAGCACCTTCACAGGTTTCATGGAGGCCTTGAATTACTACATGATTGGTGTGCTGGGTGTCGACCCATTTGAAGAGATCGAACGTGGCCAAAAGGCCAGTGTCAATGTGCACTTCAACGATGTGTTGTTTGACGTGGAGTCGCGTCAGATTGTCAAAATTCCCAAAGCCAAATCAAAATCTAGACTGAGTGCGTGAAGCGACGCTCAGGGCCATGACTGAAATTAGCAAACAAGACCTCGCGGTGATGAATGCAGAAATGGCTGCACGCATCTTCATGCACATCGCGGAACAAAAAAATACTCAAACGGTGGCTCCCGCCAAGACTTACGAACTCACCGACGAAGAACAACAAGCTTTGCGTGACATGTTTGGTCCAGCCGAGGGTGATGCTGACCCACAGTCACCCGACAACCATTCCAAGCCCTGAACGATCAATTTTCAAGCGACAAGGGTAAGTCCTAGGCCCTCGTGTGCTGTTGCTTGAGGGCTCATCGGTATACTAATAGTACGCATACTGAATATATTTGAAAAGGGCTCAACATGAACAACACAACGCAAACTTTGCCCGTGCTGGTCGCTGGCGGCGGCATTGGTGGATTGGCCGCAGCTTTGGCACTGACGCGCCAAGGCTTTCACGTCAAGGTGCTGGAGCAAGCGCCCGAGATTGGCGAGATTGGTGCCGGTATTCAGTTGGGGCCCAACGCTTTCCACGCCTTTGACGCCTTGGGTGTGGGTGAGAAAGCCCGCAGCCGCGCGGTCTACACCGATTACATGGTGATGCACGATGCGATCGACGAATACCAAGTCGGCAAGATCCCAACGGGTGAGGCATTTATCAAGCGTTTTGGCAACCCCTATGCGGTGATTCACCGCGTGGACGTGCACACCTCGCTCTATGAAGGCGCACAAGAAACCGGCAAGGTCGAGGTGGTGACGTCCACCCGTGTGGAGCGCATCGAGCAAGACGCGCACAGCGTGACGGTGTTCGACCAACATGGCAACGCGCACAAAGGCATTGCACTGATTGGGGCCGATGGCGTGAAGTCGGTCGTGCGAGCCCAGTTTGTGAACGACCCCGCGCGCATCACGGGCCATGTGGTGTACCGCGCGGTGGTGGACAAAAAAGATTTCCCGGTGGACTTGCAGTGGAACGCGGCCAGCATTTGGGTGGGGCCGAACTGCCACTTGGTGCATTACCCCTTGCGTGGTGGCGAGCAGTACAACGTGGTGGTGACTTTCCACAGCCGCAAGCAAGAAGAGTGGGGCGTGACCGATGGCAGCAAAGAAGAAGTGCAAAGCTACTTCCAAGGCATTTGCCCCAAAGCGCGTCAACTGATTGATTTGCCCAAGAGCTGGCGTCGTTGGGCCACGGCCGACCGCGAGCCGATTGGCCAGTGGTCGTTTGGTCGCGTGACCTTGTTGGGTGATGCCGCCCACCCCACCACGCAGTACATGGCGCAAGGTGCGTGCATGGCGATTGAAGATGCGGTGACCCTGGGCGAAGCCCTGCGTGTGAACAACAACGACTTTGTCAAAGCCTTCGATTTGTACCAACGCGCCCGTGTGGCGCGCACCGCACGCATTGTGTTGTCGGGCCGCGAGATGGGGCGTCTCTACCACGCCAAAGGTGTGGAGCGTTTGGTGCGCAACGACTTGTGGCGTGGTCGTACCCCCGAGCGCTTCTATGATGCGATGGAATGGCTCTACGGCTGGAATGTGGGCAACTGCTTGTCTGCGGCCACGAACTGATCAATGTCACTCAGATTGGAATTTGCATGAACGATCTTGGAAAACTCGAAGACCTGCCCGCCGACTACCGTGCCGAGCTGACCAGCCACAACCTGGTGCCACTGTGGCCCAGCCTGCGTGGCGTGTTGCCACCGGGCAAGCCGCGTCCCAACACCCGTGCCACGTTTTGGGCTTACCACACCATCAAGCCCTTGTTGCTCAAAGCGGGTGAGTTGACGCCCATCGAAAAAGCCGAGCGTCGCGTGCTGGTGCTGGCCAACCCTGGCCACGGTTTGGAAAAAATGCAAGCCAGTGCCGCCATGTACTTGGGCATGCAACTGTTGCTGCCTGGTGAGTGGGCGCCTTCGCACCGTCACACGCCCAATGCTGTGCGCATGATTGTGGAAGGCGAGGGCGCTTACACCACGGTAGACGGCGAGAAGTGCCCGATGAGCCGGGGTGACTTGATCTTGACCCCCACCGGTCTGTGGCACGAACACGGCCACGACGGCGACCAGCCGGTGGTGTGGTTGGACGTGCTCGATTTGCCACTGGTGTATTACATGGAAGCGTCGTACCACATCAATGGAGAACGCCAAACCGTGCAGCCTGGCCGTGGCGATCGCCAATACGCCCGTGGCGGCATGTTGCCTACGCCCGTGTTTGAACGCACGGCCAAGAAGTACCCCATGCTGCGTTACCCCTGGGCTGAGGCTCGTGCTGCCTTGCTGGCGATGGGCGAAGACATGCCCCAGCAAGAAGCGGTGCAACTCACCTATGTGAACCCTGAGACGGGTGAAGACGCCGAGAATATTTTGGGTTTTTACGCCCTCATGCTGCGCCCCGGCCAAAGCTTGCGTTTGCCCGCCCGTTCACCCGCGTGTGTGTTCCATGTCATCGAAGGCGGGGCCGACATCACGGTGGAAGATCAGGCCTTCAGCCTGACAGAAGCCGACACCTGCTGCGCGCCTGGCTACACCGCGGTGACTTTGAAAAACCGCCACGCTGACAAGCCCACGTTTGTGTTCATGGCCGACGAGTCGCCCTTGCATCGCAAACTGGGTGTGTACGAAAACCGCGGCTAAACCGCTGTACTTTTTCCCTTTTCTGCGGGGCCACGGCGTGTGCCCCGCATTCATTTTTTAGAAAGCTCTCATGACACAACCCACTTACCTCTGGACCCCGCCTGCCGTTCAATCCTTGCCCGTGCGCGGCAAGACCGAGCGTTTGCCGATCAACCGTTTGTTTTTTGTGGGTCGCAACTACCACGCGCATGCGGTAGAAATGGGCAAGCCCGTGGACAAGTCGGTGGAGCGCCCGTTCTACTTCACCAAGGCACCACAAACCTTGGTGCACTCGGGTGCCACCATTGCCTACCCACCCGAGACCCAGAACTACCACTTTGAAATGGAGTTGGTGTTGGTGGTGGGCAAGGCGGGCTTTCGTGTCAAAGCCGAAGACGCCCACACCGTGATTTACGGCTACGCCACGGGTTTGGACATGACCCGCCGCGATTTGCAACTGGTGGCACGCGACAAAGGCCGTCCTTGGGACTTGGGCAAAGACGTGGAGCAGTCCTCGGTGTGCAGCGAAGTGGTGCCCATGCCTGAGGTGGTGATTGAAAGCGGCGAAATTGCCTTGACCGTCAACGGCCAGACCAAGCAACACTCGGACGTGAACAAGCTGATTTGGGGCATCCGCGAAATCATTGCCGACTTGTCCTTGTTCTACCACCTGCAACCCGGCGACCTGATTTACACCGGCACCCCCGAAGGCGTGGGCCCCGTGGTGGCTGGCGACCGCATTGAAGGCCATGTGGCCGGTGTGGGCGAGGTGGCCTTGAACATTGCAGCCGCAGAGTGAGGCACTGATGAAGCTCTATAACTTTTTCCGCAGTGGTACCTCGCACCGTCTGCGCATTGCCTTGAACCTCAAGGGCGTGAGCGCAGAGTACATCGCGGTGGATTTGCGCACCGAAGAGCATTTGAAAGAGGCCTTCAAGTCGCTCAACCCACAGGGCTTGGTGCCTGCGCTGGTGCACGACGACAAGGTGCTGATTCAATCGCCCGCCATCATCGAATGGCTGGAAGAGCGTTACCCCACGCCCGCGTTGCTGCCCCAAGACGCCGACCAACGCGCCCATGTGCGTGCGCTGGCCGCCATCGTGGGCTGCGACATCCACCCCCTGAACAACCGCCGCGTGTTGGAGTATGTGCGGCATCAGTTCAAAGCCGACGAAGCGGCCATCAACGCTTGGTGCGCCACTTGGATTTCTGCGGGCTTTGACGCGCTGGAGGCTTTGCTCAAAGCCGACACCCAACGCGGTCGTTTCTGCTTTGGTGACAGCCCTACGCTGGCCGATGTGTACTTGGTGCCGCAGGTGGAGAGTGCGCGTCGCTTCAAGGTGGATTTGACGCAATGGCCTTTGATTGCCGCAGTGGAGGCTGCTTGCATGCAGTTGGAGGCGTTCAAGCAAGCGTCGCCCATGCAACAGCCAGATGCTGGTTGAGGCCGCTTGAAGCTGCTTGAAGCCGCTAAGCTCCAACTGCTTCATTGATTATTCTTTTCACACAAGGAACCCCTCCATGTCTTTGCTTTCCAACCGTGTTGCCAAGATGCTGTGTCTGTCAGCATCGCTGATGCTTAGCAGCTTGGGCGTATCGGCTCAAACCGCTGCCACTTTCCCTAACAAGCCGGTGACCATTGCCACACCTTTTCCAGCGGGCAGTGGGCCCGATGCGGTGCTGCGTCAGGTCAGTGAAAAGCTGTCCAAGTTGTGGGGTCAGCCTGTGCTCATCGTCAACCGCCCCGGTGCCAGCGGCTTCATTGCCATTGACTCGGTGGTGCGCTTGCCAGCAGACGGCTACAACCTGCTGCAACTCGACAGCGAACACATTGGTGCTGTGCCATACCTCTACAAGTCCAAAGGTTTCGTGCCATTCAACACTTTTGACCCGGTGGCCGCTTTTTTCAAAACTCCGTTCCTTGTGGCCGTGGCCACCGACTCGAAGTGGCAAAACATGAAGGATCTGATTGCTGCCGCCAAAGCCGAGCCCACCAAGGTGAACTACGGTTCATGGGGCATTGGCAGCCCAGGTCACCTGGGTGGCGAAGAGCTGGAGTTGCTCACCGGGACCGAGATGACGCATGTGGCGTTTCGTGAAATGTCGCAGCTCTTCACATCGGTGGGATCCAGCGATGTGCAGTGGTCGTTTGGCAGCATTCCCTCTAGCCAGGGCTTGTACAAGGCCGGCAAGATTCGCTACATCGCGGTGGCGGCCCCCAAGCGCCTGCCGCAAATGCCTGAGGTGCCCACCATGGCCGAGTCGGGCGGCCCGGCTGGCTTTGAAGTCAACTCGTTCGTGACCTTGGTCTCGCCCAAAGGTTTGCCAAACGACATCAAGGCCAAGATCAACGCTGACGTGATCAAGGTCTTGGCCGACCCCGAAGTCAAAGTGCGTTTCAACACCTTTGCCTTTGAACCCTTGAGCTGGTCACCCGATGAGATTCGCAAAAACGCAGACATCAAGAGCAAGACTTACGAGCAGTTGATCAAGCGCAAAAACATCACCCTCGATTGATCACCGCAGCGCCCTAGGCGTTGATGGCGCGGTCACTCAGACAAGCGATCCCAAGGCCATTGGGGTCGCTTTTTTTTACACCGACACCTTGAACGGCGTGAAGTTGGTGTGTGTGTCGTAGAAGTCTTCGTTTTCTTTGCGCTTTAAAAACGCCACGATACGGTAGGTCATGGGTGTGGCCAGCACTTCCCAACTGGTCTTCAAGATGTACTGCGTGATGGCCACCTGAACCACCTGCTCGGTGGGCCAAATGGCGTAGAAGGCCAGTACGTAAAACAGCGATGAGTCGACCAACTCGCCCGCCATGGTCGAGCCAATGGTGCGCATCCACAAACGTCGGCCCTGAGTCAAGATTTTGAGTTTGGCCAACACAAAGCTGTTGACCAAGCTGCCGGCCCAAAATGCCACGATCGAGCCCATCACAATGCGCCAGGTGTTGCCAAACACCACTTGCAAGCCCGATTGCAACTGGCTGTTGTAGTCACCGGGCGCGGCAGGCAGCGCAGTGACCACAAAGGCCATCAGCGCTGCAAAGGCCAAAGCGCCAAAGCCGCACCACACCGCACGGCGGTCATGGGCGTAGCCATAGACCTCGGTCAAGATGTCGCCAAAGAAATACGAGATGGGAAAGAACAACACGCCAGCACCAAACACCAAGGTGCCCACCAGCGGCAACTCCACCTGGGCCACCTTGCCTGCGCCAATCAGGTTGGCGCACAGCAGCACGGTGACAAAGGCGGCGACGATCAGGTCGTAGTAGCGGTAAGTGCGGCGGTTGTGCATGTCTGAGATTGTGAAGACTTCGCGCCGATTGCGCCACTGGCTGGCGCTTAAACCTTCACGCTGTCTTGGACTTCTTTGACAAAAATCTCTTCGAGCTTGATGTGACGTGTGGTGATGCCTTGTTCCCAGGCGTACTGGCTGAAGGCTTCCAGCGTCGAGCGATTGCCCTGGATGCCATAGGGCCAGAAGTCGTCGCCCATGATGGCTTGCGACTGCGCCGCATAGTCGGCCACCCAGGGCAGGGGGTAGGACGAGGCGGTGATGTCAGCGGCACGGTGCAGGCTGCGGGTTTTGGCTTCTTCGAAACCTTTGAGCAAGTTGGTGGCGATCCAGCGGTTCTTTTCGTACACCTCGCGCTTGATGGCCATGACATGCATGATGGGGAAGATCTGGGTCTTTTGCCAATACGCCATCTCGACCTCGCGGTAGTTGGGGATCAGGCGTTCCACCAACTCGGGGTGGTTGACAAACGCGCCGGGTGGGCGCGCGCTGAGGGCAGCGTCGAGCGTGCCGTTGAGCAGCATCTCTGACAGCGAGGTGTGGGGCATGGGCGTGTAGCGCAAGCCTGGGGGCAGTTGCAGGGCGACTTTCTCGCGTCGACCGGCGTCGTTCACACCGGCTTGGTGCCAGTCGATGCTGTTGAGGTCCACACCGTATTCGTGGGCCAACATGCCGCGCGAATAAATGGCTGCGGTTTGTGCCCATTCAGGCACGCCCACTTTTTTGCCTGCCAGGTCGGCGGGCGTTTGGATGTTGCGGTCTTTGCGCACATAGATGGAGGAGTGGCGAAAGGCCCGCGATGGAAACACAGGCACCAGCACCAGCCAGGGGTCGGCTTGCGACACCAGCGAGATGGCCTTGGCAAACGACATTTCAGACACGTCCCATTCCTGAAACTTGGTGAAGCGAAAGAACATTTCTTCCACCGGCACGTGGATGGGGGTGATGTCGATGCCTTCGGCGCGCACGCGTCCAGACATGAGGTCGCGCACATGGTCGTAGTCACCGACGGCGACAGAGAGGTTGAGGTTGGACAAGAGAGGCTCCGTGAGAAAAGTGAATTGAAAAAAAGTGCTCAAGAACCGACAGGGTTCAGTCGGGCTTGATGGCTAAATCGCGAATGATCTTGCTGTACTTGGCTTGGTCGCGTTTGATTTGCGCTTGCAACTCGTCGGGCGTGGTGACCATGGGCTCAATGCCCCCCGCCTTGTTGAAGGCCTCGATCAGATCGGGCGCTTGCAAGGCCTTGGCCACTTCGGCGCGCAAGCGCTGCACCACGGCGTCGGGTGTGCCTGCGGGGGCAAACAAGCCAATCCAAATGCTGTTGTCAAAGCCGGGGTAGGTCTCGGCGATGGTGGGCACCTCGGGCATTTCTTTGAGGCGTTGTGCGCTGCTCACCGCAATGGCCTTGAGCTTGCCCGCCTTGATGAGGGCGGCGTTGGAGGTGCCTGAGAACATGGCGATGGTCTCGCCGCCAATGGTGGCGGTGGTCGCTGGTGCACCACCTTTGTAGGGCACGTGCAGCATGTCCATGCCGGCGCGGGCTTTGAGCATCTCCATCGTCAGGTGGTGCTGGCTGCCGTTGCCGCCCGAGGCGTAGGCGGGTGGGGGCGAGGTCTTTTTCACATAGGCCACAAATTCGGGCAGTGTTTTCACAGGCAAGGCCGCGTTGACCGACAGCACAAACTGGTTGCTGCCCAGCGAAGCGATGGGGATGAGTTCTTTGTTCACATCCACCGCGCCCTTGGCGTACAGGTAGGGGTTGATGACAAACAAGCTGTCCATGCCCACCAGTAGGGTGTAGCCATCGGCTGGCGCACGGGCCACGAATTCGGCGGCGATGTTGCCGTTGGAGCCCACCTTGGTGTCGATCACCACGGCTTGGTTGAGGCCTGTGGAGAGCTTGTAGCCAATGGCGCGTGCAATCAAATCGGGCGCACCACCGGGTGGGATGGGCGACACCAGCTTGATGGCGCGGTTGGGATAGGGCGCTTGTGCCCAAGCCACGGGTGCGCTGATGCCAATCAGCCACAGTGCAGCGCAAAAGAAGGTGCGAGCCAAGTTGTGCAAAGACATGGTGTTCAAGCCTGCGAGGGGTAGACCGAGTGAAAAATCTGCGCGATGGTGCCACAGGCTTGGTGCCTGTCCTGTCCCACATAGGCCAGCACATAGCGGTCGGGTCGCAACACCACGGCTTGCGCTTGGGCACTGTCGAGCACGGCTGCCAGTTCGTGTTGCACATCACGCACACACAATGCGTGTGCAGCGGTGCTGGCGGGCAAGAAGTCGTCGGCGTGGCGAATGACGCGCACCACGCGTGCTTGCATGCCCGCAGGCAAGGGCAACTCTGGCGCATCGGCCCATTGCAGCACGGCATAGCCTGTGCCTAACAAGTCGTCCAGCAGCATGGTTTGGCCATTGGGCAGTTCCATCAAGGGCTGGGTCATGAGTTGCCCACTGGGAATTTTGGCTTGGGGGATATTCCAGGGCACAAAAAATCCCTCAAAGAAACGGGGCTTGGGTTTGAACTTGAGGTGCAAGATGTAGTCGCGCGCGGCAGGCACGAGGCACACCAGTTTCAACAAGGTTTGCGCCAACGCAGCGCCAAGGCGCGACTTGGGCTGCATGAAGGCACCAATGCGCAAAGCCATTTGAATCAAGGCCCAGGCGTGCGGCTTGCGCTCTTGCTGGTAGGTGTCGAGCAGTTGGGGCGAGGCACCGTGTTGCAGGTTGGCCGCCAGTTTCCAGGCCAGGTTGGCGGCGTCACGCACGCCGCTGTTCATGCCTTGGCCGGCGAAGGGCGGTGTCAGGTGCGCGGCGTCACCCGCCAGCAGCACGCGACCTGCGCGCCATTGCGTGGCCACGCGTGCGTGGAAGGTGTAGACCACTTTGCGCAGCAAGGTGAGTTGCGCGTCTTGTGGGTCACGGCTATGGATCCACTGGCGCAACTGCGCGTCTTGCAGCACGGCCTCGGGGTCTTCGCCAGGGTGCAACATGAACTCGTAGCGCACCGTGCTTTGCGGGCCGGGCAGGCGAATGGCGGGGCGCTGGGGGTCGCAATAGGTGCGGGTGTGGCGAAACGGTGAGGCGCGGCCAATCAAATCGGCGATCAACCATTTCTCTTTGTAGGTGCTGCCTTCCAGCGCGATGCCCAACAGTTCGCGCACGGTGCTGCGCCCACCGTCACAGGCCACCAGCCAGCGCGCCGTGTAGGTTTGTGTTTGACCCTCATGCATGACGGTGGCGTTCACATGGTCGGGGTGTTGTTCCAGGCTGATCAGCTCGTGGCCATAGCGCAAGCTGACATGGCCTTGGCGTGCCATGCCTTCGCTCAAGGCTTGTACCAACAGCTGCTGGCGAAAGGCGTTGCGCTTGGGGTAGCCGTATTCGCGCGAGCTGGGCTCGATCTTGGCAAACAACTGGTTCGTCCACGAGTAGTAATGCACGCCATAGCCTTGCACCACGTTGGGCAACACCCCGGGCAACATGCCTGTGGCTTGCAGGGTGCGCAAGCTCTCGTCGTCGATGGTGACGGCGCGGGCTTCGTCCACGGGGCCGCTGTTTTTGTCGATCACCAAGGCGTGTAGCCCATAGTTGCCCAGCAGGTGTGCAAGCACCAAGCCCGTGGGGCCGGTGCCCACCACGATCACGTCGAAATTCAAAGGGGTGTTCATGGAAGCGTTGTAGGTGAAGAAGATATTTTTCGTTGGCCGCTGGAGGCCATGCGGGCTTCGATGCGCCGTGCCGCACTGTGCAACTCACGCAGGTTGCGGGCTTGTTGTTCGGGCGTCAGCGCCGAGGCGGGCAACACCACACTCAGGCTGCCCAGCACGCGTTTGCCATGCAGCAGGGCCACGGCGCAGCCCACGTTGTGAGGGTCGATCTCGGCCATGGTGGTGACGCTGCCTTCGTTGCGCCAGGCTTTGAGCAAGGCGTTCAGATCGTCCAGGCTGTCGGCCAAACCTGCGGCTTGCAGGGCGGCATGGTCTTTGGCAAACAGCTCGGCCACTTTCTTGGGCGGTAAATGGGCCAAGATGATTTTGGAGGTGGCACCTCGGTACAAGGGCATGGCTTTACCGCGTTCGTAGCTCACGGCTGATGGCGCATGCTGGCCCGAGGTGTCTTGGATGCACAGCACCTTGTCGTCATGCAAACGACAAATCAGCACCGTGCCGCCTGTGGTGTGGGCCAGTTGTTCTGCAATGTCTGCGGCCGCGCGCAGCAGCGGGTCGGACTGGCGAATTTGCCGGTCCAGCTCCACAATTTTGGGCCCCAGCGAGTAGCCCCGCTCACTCACCCGTTCGATCAAGCCCACGCGGCTGAGCTGCTGGAGGTCGCGGTAAATACTGGCGCGCGAAGCGCCCAACTCGGCCATCAACCATTCGGGAGAAATTTCCGTGCGCTCTGGCGTGAACGCATTGAGCACACGCAAGATGCGGTGGGTGTTGGGCATGCCAGGGCCTCAGCTGCGCATGATGGCTTTGCCCCACACATTGAGCGTGCGCTCTTCGTGGGGCCACACGCCCATGGGCCGGTCGGGTGCACAGACTTCAATTTCGGAGGAGATCTCTGCCAAATTGCCATCGGGGTCGCGCACCATGAAAAACACGTCGTCCCCGGGGCCGTGGCGCCCGACGCCCCAAACAATTTCGGTGCGCAGGCGACCCATGTGGTCGGCCCAGTCTTTGAGGTCGTTCCAGCTCGGGGTTTCAAACGACTGGTGGTCAAAGCAGTTCACGGGTGCGCCAAACAAGGCCAAGCAGTGGTGCAGGTGCTCGGTGCGCAAGAAGCAGGCTTTGAGCTGGCCGCTGTCGTCTTGCACCCGGTCTGACACGATGAAGCCCAACTGCTCGGTGTAGAAGGCCACCAAGGTCTCGATCTGCTGGGTGCGCACCGCGAAGTGCTGGTTGGTGGCCCCAGGCAATGCGCTGTTGACGGACTGAGGTATTGAAGACGTTTGGGGCGGCACAAACACCAGGCACAGGCCTTGTGGGTCGCGCACACCCACGGCGTTTGCGGGCAGGTCTGCAAAACCGCTCAGGTCTTGCTGGGGCAGCGTCGCTGTTTTGGCGCGCAGTCGCGCCCACGCCTCTTGGGTGTTGCAGGCCCACAGCGCGTAGTGCAACTGGTTGGCTTGACCGGGGGATATGTGCACGGCACGTTGTGGTGCTTCGCACACGTGCGTGTTGCCCACTGTGCGCTGCTGCATGTCGTAGCAGCGCGTGTAGAACGCCGCCAAGGCAGCGGGATCGGGGGATTGCAGGTGCAAGCGCACCAGGTGGGCATCAAGACTCAAAGCGGGCTTTCAGGGCAGAACATTCAAAACGCGCCGACTATCGTGTGAGCGGCCCAACGCGTCAATGATGCATCTCATTATTTGAGATTTTGACAGCAAGGTGACCCACCCGAGGCTTGCTTCTTGCTGACGCGCAGGCGTCAGTTTTAGGTCGTTTTGGGGGCTTTCACGCTGGCGGGAACGGAGGGACTTGGCTACCCTACGCGCTTCTTTCAACCTAGGTGGCAGACAACATGAAACTCAACATCAACGGACGTGTGCACGAGGCCGACGTCGAGCCCGACATGCCTCTTTTGTGGGCCCTGCGCGATGAACTCGACATCAAAGGCCCCAAATTCGGTTGTGGTGTGGCCCAGTGTGGTGCTTGCACGGTGCTCTTGAACGGCGAACCCGTGCGTTCGTGCTCTTACCCCGTGTCGGCTGCTGCGTCACAGAAGGTGGTCACCATCGAAGGTCTGGCCAACAAGAATGGCACCCTGCATGCGGTGCAGCAAGCCTGGATTGACCATGAAGTGCCCCAGTGCGGGTATTGCCAAGGCGGCCAAATCTTGACGGCCGTGGCCTTGCTCAAGAAAAAGCCCAAGCCTACGGACGAAGACATCGATGCCGCCATGAGCAACATCTGCCGCTGTGGCACCTATGCGCGCATGCGCCAAGCCATCCACGCGGTGGCCAACAAAGGAGCACGCGCATGACCACCTCACACCTTACCGCTGGCGTGGATCGCCGGGGCTTTTTGAAGGTTTCCAGCACCGCCGTTGCGGCTTTGTCGCTGGGATTTTTCTTGCCAGAAAAAGGCATGGCTGCCACGGCAGAACGCGTCAATGCCTGGATTGAAATTCAAGCCGACGAGACCATCATCATTCGTTATGCCCGTACCGAAATGGGCCAGGGCAGCCGCACCTCGGCACCTCAGTTGGTGGCCGACGAGCTCGAAGCCGACTGGAAGCGCGTGCGCGTGGAATACGCCACCGCGCACGAGAACCTGCGCCAAAAGCGTGTCTATGGCGACATGGCCGCCGTGGGCAGCCGCACCATCCGCAACTCGCAAGAGTATTTGCGCAAAGCCGGTGCCACTGCGCGTGAAATGCTGATTGCCGCAGCCGCCCAGCAGTGGGGCGTGCCCGCCAGCGAATGCGTGGCCGCTTTGGGCGTGGTGACCCACACCCCGAGCAAACGCAAACTCAGCTACGGCAAGTTGGCCGCCGAGGCCGCCAAGCTGGAGCCACCGAAAGAGGTCCAACTCAAAGACCCGAAAGACTGGAAGATCATTGGCAAGCCGATCAAGCGGGTGGACATTCCCGACATCGTGACGGGCCGTGTGCGCTACGGCATCGACGCGCAACTGCCTGGCATGTTGTACGCCGCTGTGGCGGCCTGCCCGGTGTTCAATGGCACGGTCAAGTCGCTGGATTCGTCCAAGGTCGACAACCGCCGTGGCATCGTGAAGGTGCTCAACCAAGGCACCTTTGTGGCGGTGGTGGGGGACAACTGGTGGCGCGCCAAAGAGGCCCTCAAAGATGTGGCGATTGAGTGGGACACGGGAGACAACGCCAAGCTCTCCAGCGCCTCCATCATGGCCAGCTTCAAGGAGGGTTTGGACCAGCCCCAACTGGCGGTGGCCCGCAACGACGGCAACGCGCCTGAGGTGTTGGCCAAGGCCAGCAAGGTGCACGAGGCTGAGTACTTCACGCCTTATCTGGCCCACGCCACGATGGAGCCGTTGGTGTGTACCGCTTGGGTGCACGACGGCAAAGTCGAGGTGTGGACCTCCACCCAAAACCCAGAGGGCGTGTTGGCCACGGCTGCGGCTGCCGCAGGTGTGCCGCAAGACCAAGTGTTGGTGCACCCCATGCAACTCGGTGGTGGTTTGGGCCGCAAGGGCGCACAAGACTTCACGCGCCAAGGCGTGTTGATTGCCAAGGCCATGGCGGGTAAGCCTGTGAAGATGGTGTGGACACGCGAAGAAGACACCCAGCACGACCTGTACCGCCCCGCCAGCTTGGTGCGCATGAAGGCGTCGATGGACGACGCAGGCAAGGTGCAAGCCCTGCACATCCGCGTCAGTGCGCCCTCCATCTTGGCGACCTTGCTCAAACTGCCATTGCCCAACGGCATCGACGGCCAAGCGGTGGCGAGTTTCAACGACCACCCCTACAACATTCCCAACAGCTTGGTCGATTACGCGCAGCGCAACACCAACGTGCCCGTGGGCTTTTGGCGCACCGTGGGGCACTCACAAAACCCGTTTGTGCGCGAGTCGTTCATCGACGAGTTGGCTCATGCCGCAGGCAAAGACCCGCTGGCGTTTCGCCAGTCCTTGTTGGGCGAAAAGTTCGTCAAAGACCGTGCGATTTTGGAAGCCGTGGCCAAGGCCGCCGACTGGGGCAAGCCTTTGCCCAAGGGCGTGTTCCGTGGCATTGCCGAAACCGAAGGCTATGGCAGCTACACCGCCTGTGTGTGTGAGGTGTCGGTGAACGCCAAGTCAGAGGTCAAGATCCACCGCGTGGTGATGGGCATTGACTGCGGCTACGCCGTCAACCCCAACAACATTGAGGCGCAAATTCAAGGCAGCGTGGTGCACGGTTTGACAGCGATTTTCTGGGGCGAGATGACGGTCAAAGATGGCCGCATCGAGCAATCGAACTTCCATGACTACCGCATGATGCGTTTCAACGAAATGCCCAAGGTGGAGGCTGTGATTGCCCCCACCGGTGGTTTCTGGGGTGGCGTGGGCGAACCGGCCCAAGCACCGCTGGCACCCGCTTTGGCCAACGCCATCTTTGCGGCCACCGGCAAGCGCTTGCGCTCGTTGCCACTCAAGAACCACGGCTTGAGCTTGGCCCGCGGATGATGCAGCGCAGGCAGTGGCTGCACGCCAGTGCAGCGCTGGGGTGTGGCGCGCTGGGTCTGTCGGTGGGGCAGCCCAGCGCTTGGGCCCAGGGCATGGTGTCTGGGCGTTTGCGTTCCTTGTCTGAAATGTTGGCACCTTGGCGTCAGGGGGCAGCCCCGGTGCGTCAAGCGGTGCATTTGCAACTGCCCTTGTTGGCCGACAACGGCCATTTGGTGCCGCTGAGTGTGCGGGTGGACAGTCCGATGACCGAGGCAGATCACGTGCAGGAAATCGTGCTGGTGTCACAACGCAACCCGGTCGAGCGCATGGCCACGTTCCATGTGGGGCCGTGGTCTGGGCGGGCTGAGGTGAGTACCCGGGTGCGCCTGGCAGGCTCGCAAATGGTGTTGGCGCTGGCGCGTATGTCAGACGGTCGTTGTTGCTATGACTTGGCGGATGTGATCGTCACCGAGTCGGCCTGCGTGGACGGGTCGTGACGCCATGGCTTTGAATTTGGCGCGCATGTCCTGGCCCGACCGTGTGGTGGTGGGGGATGTGTTCAAGGTTCGCATCTTGGTGCAACACCCCATGGAGACAGGCTACTTGCAAGACAACGAGGGCCGCACCGTGCCGCGCAATGTGATCCAAACCTTGAGCTGCCAATGGGTGGGCGAAGGCGCACCACCGCAAGAGGTGTTTCGGGTCGAGCCTTCGTCAGGCATTTCGGCCAACCCCTTGTTTGAGTTTTATTTGCGTGCCACGCGCTCGGGTGAGCTGTGGCTGCGCTGGATCGACGACGCGGGGCAAATGGGGCAGTTGCGCCAAGTGCTGACGGTGCTCAGCGCGTAACACGTATCAAGCGTACACGTCGACTTCGCTGCCTTTGCCTTCAAACAAGGTCGTCGCACTGGGATGACCCGATGCCGCACTGGCGCCCGCCACGGACGGGCTCTCTGACGCGTTGGCACCGAATGGGCCATCGACCTCCTCAATGGGCGTGGCGCCCTTGGTGACGCGCGACACTTTGGCCACGGGTGGGTAGACCTTGGCCGAGGGGCGGTTGCTGTGGATGCTGCTGACACTCAAGCCCATGGCCAACTCCTTTCTATGTCTGCTCAAAAGATCGGCACCAAGGCAGGCAACTTGAGGGGTCGCTCAAATGACTCGGGTACTCCAGCCCCTGTGCGCTGGTTCGCGGGGGGCGTGATACGCTGCACCTCTATGACGACATCGCGCATTTTCTTAGGGCTGATTCTGGTTGGGCTGGGGTCGTTGGGCATAGGCAGTGCTTGGGCGCAAGATTACCCAACACGCCCCATCACCATGGTCATGCCCTACGCGCCAGGCGGGCCTGGCGATGTCATCACCCGCATCTATGCCGCAGCGATGCAAAAGGCTTTGGGGCAACAAATCGTGGTGGACAACACCGCCGGTGCCTCGGGCACGATTGGCACGGCCAAGGTGGCGCGCAGCAAGCCCGATGGCTACACGCTGCTCATGATCCATGTCAGCCACGCCACCAATTTGGCGATGTTCAAAAACCTCTCCTACAGCCCGGTGGACGACTTTGAGCCGATTGGCCTGGCTACCGAAGGCCCGATGGTGGTGGTGGCGCGGCGTGACTTTCCGGCCAAAGATGCCAAAGAGTTCGTGGCCTATGTGCGCGACAACGCAGCCAAGTTGAGCATGGGCCATGCCGGGGTGGGGTCGGCGTCGCATCTGTGCAGCCTGATGTTCATGAATGCCCTGAACGTGCAGCTCATCTCGGTTCCTTACAAAGGGGCAGCCCCCGCTTTGAACGATGTGATGGGCGGGCAGTTGGATGTGATGTGCGACCAAACCACCAGCACCACGCCAGCCACCACCAGTGGTCGCGTCAAGGCCTATTTGGTGGCGGGCAAAACCCGTTTGGCCTCGCTGCCCGATTTGCCGGCCTTGCCCGAGTTGGGGACCTCGGGCTTTGACATCAGCATCATGTTTGGCCTTTACGCGCCCAAGGGCACACCCAAGGCCGTGATCGACAAACTCACCGTGGCGTTGCAAGCCGCCATCAAAGACCCGGATGTGAAATCGCGCCTGGGCTCGTTGGGTGCCTTGCCGGTGACGGCAGAGAAGGCTCGGCCTGACTATTTGCGCGCCCATTTGAAACACGAAATTGAAACGCTCAATCCCTTGTTGATCAAGGCCGGCGTTCAGCCAGACTGACGCCGGAGATGGGGATGACAGCAGCCCGGTTTACCAACCGACGAGACGCGTTTGTGGCCGGTGTGCGTGCCGCCTTAGGAGCGCCCATGGTGGTGTTGTTTGCAGGCATGGTGGGCTTTGGTGCCATGGGCCGCAGCAACGGCTTCGATGTGTGGCTGATGACGGCCAGCAGTTTTCTGATGTTTGCTTTGCCTGGGCAGGTGGTGTTGTTTGAAATGCTGATCACCGGCTCGTCCTTGTTTGCCATGGTGCTGGCGGTGACTCTGTCGTCGTCGCGCTTCATCACCATGACCGTCACCTTGTTCCCACAGTTCCACCGCCTTGACCGCAACAGCAGTTTGTATGCCGCGGTGCATGTGTTGGCCATGACGGCCTGGGCGGTGTCGATGCGGGAGTTTCAATCGATGCCTGCGAAACACCGCTTGGCCTACTTCTTAGGACTGGCCGTGCCGTGCTGGTTGGTGTCGGTGCCTGGCACGTATTTGGGCTACCAAGTGGCAGGTTGGGTGTCGCCACCTGTGACCTTGGCCTTGGTGTTTTTGAATCCCTTGTTTTTTTTGTTGACCTTCACCGAGGTCAAGCCTTGGGCCAACCGCTTGGCGATTGCTTTGGGTTGCGTGCTGGGCCCGTTCTTTTACCTCTGGGACCGTGACACGAGTTTGTTGACCACGGGTTTGGTGGGCGGAACGTTGGCGTATTGGGTGGACCGCCGCTGGCTGCGCCCGGCACCCCAAGAGGTGCGCACATGACGGCCCCCATGCAAGACTGGACGCCTTGGTTGGCCTTGGTCGGGGCCAGCGTGGGCACGTATTTTTGCCGCGCCATTGGTGTGCTGTTGTCGGATCAGATCAACCAGGAGAGCGAGATTTTTCGCTGGCTTTCTGCCGTGACCTACGCCATGGTGGCGGCCCTGACTGTGCGCATGATCTTGATGCCCATTGGCGTGCTGGCCCAAGTGCCTGTGGTGGTGCGTGTGGCCGTGTGTGCGGTGAGTGTGGCGGTGATGATGTCCCGCCCGCAACGTCGCTTGGTGCCCGCCTTGTTGACGGGCACTTTGCTGATCATGAGCTACGGCATCATGGCTTGACCTTTTTAAATTCGGGTATCCGTAATCTGTTGTTGATAAAGGCTCAAAGCTTGCCTTCCTCGATTAGCCTGACCAGTGCTGATATGGAGGCTCCGTAGTTCAAAGTCTTCGCAAGTCCCTTGTGTTGATTTCGAGACTTTGGCGTTGACGTCCATCGGGACAGGTTGAACAACTGATCGTGCATCACGTTTCCACCGCTATGCCCAAAATCAGAAAGATCTATTCGTTCAAACTTGGGTCGACTGCATTTCTTTTGGTGAGTACCCTCAGTGAACAGAATCTTGGCCCGTAACGCTTTAAAGCTGTATCCCCGACCCATGCGACAAACAAAGTGATTTCTTGCCAGATGTGATTCCGATGATGCAGTAAACAGGTCAGATCGGCGGCGGGCAAGCCCGACTAACCCCTTGTGGCATTCGATTGGTAATGACCACGGGAACGGAATGGGGCCCTGCCGAGCGGTTCGTATCTGGGTCCGCGCCCACCAAGGCGCAACAAGGCCGTCTGTAGATGTGCAGTCTGTTCCCGTTGTATCGCACCATTCCCGTCATGCCATTGCAAGAAAGACGTCAACAGTGAATAACTCGCGCCTGCGGTGCTTGACTACGATGGAAGTCCCTGTAGGGGCTAGGCCGCATTGCACTAGAGTTTGTCCGCTGTGTTAGACAAAGCGGAGTTGTAGACAATATAAAGTAATCCCGGTGAACCCGAAAACGAAAATAGATTTGCCCGAATCGTAGTTCGCCCGCTTTGCCAAGTAGACCTGGCAGTGATTCCAAGGAGACCACTGTCATACTTCTTGGAAATTTCATCTCCATATTTTGACTTCAGTGCATCGACAAGTGTTCGAAACTTGTGGACAACAGTTTTTGCGTCGACGTCTCCTGAGCTAAGCGATACCTGATACAACTTCTCAGCGAGGAAGTAGAACGAGGCAGTGTAGGGAATTCCATCAATCTCAACGCTCGTGATGCGCAACTTCTCAATGGCACCGTTGTCCAACTTTTCGGGTTTCTCAAAGGTATCCGAGGCGCTTGGCTGTACTTGTTGAACTTGGCCGATTGACATGGATGCGTTGGTGTTGCCCCACAATGCTTGCGCGTTGACGCTTCCGCTCAAGAAAAAGCAGACACACAAAAGAACGTGGATCAAGTGTTTAGGCATGGCAACTGTCAGAGTTTGTTATTTGGGCTACAGCAAAGTCTATCGAATTCATGTTCGAACTTGGTTATTCGATATGTCTCAAGTCGTAAATCAGCTCGTCGGTTGATTTGATGCGAAAGGCACATTTTAGCCCCCTGATTTCCTCTAACATTTCGTCGGTTTCTGCAAGGCTGTAGTCAACGATTAGGCGTGCTGTCCCTGCCACTGGCCGAAAACCTGTTTCGAAGACATTAATCGCGTACGGAGTTTCTTGTTCATCATAAGCAACGAAAGATTCGACCAGCGGCATAGTGTTTTCCATGATCTGTCGCAGCGCGTTTGAAGCAAAGCGGTTGAGCGTTGAATCGAGGTGTACGGTGCGGTTGGAGTATGCGGCCTAACGAATGAAAGGGACTTCCCCGCCCCAAGTGATGCGCGCCCCGTCAGGGTTGCGGTCAACGGCAACTGAGTGCCACGATGGAGAGGTCGTACTTTTCATCAACTCGCTTGTATTTGCAAAAGGAAGTCTTATGAATATCGTAACCGTTGGCATCCATTTGACACGATTTGGCAAAGAACGTTTTTGCCGTGCATGTTGTGGATGAAGCTGGCAAACCCGCGCTGCTTGGGCCCAATGTGCCACGCGCCAAATTGCTCGAACTCATCGCATCTTTGCCGCCTTGCCTGATCGGCATGTAGGCCTGCTCCGGCGCCCACCACTGGGCACGTGAGTTGCTCAGTTCGGTCACACCGTGCGCTTGATGGCGCCGAAGTTCGTGGCCCCCTACCGCCTCTCGGGCAAACGCGGCAAGAACGACGCCCCAAACCATCACCGTTGTCAAACGCTCCGGCTAGCTTCAGGTCAGGCTTTGCTGCGTCTGCTTCGATGTGTCTTTCACAGTAACGAATGGAGCCCCCAGCGTGCGTCTTTCATCAGGGTTGGCTGCAAAGATGCAGCAATAGTGACCGTTTGTAGTTACCCCGTCCGCACCGTTTGCATCCAAACATCAACACCAACATTCAGCAGGCGAATCGCAGATCTGGATTGAAAAACCGAATTCACATGCCTGGGTCAATTGCTTCGCAATCGACCCAGGATGGCTATTGCTTGCAAAGTTGGGGAAGCACTTGTAGTTTGAGTTAGCCACCTTCTCATGGTTTGACATATTCTTCGATACGCTTCCAGTCAATGCCAGTCCATTCGCGCTTATTGGGAGGAATCTCCGACGAACCGAAGCTGTTATAGGTTACGCGAAGGCGTTTCTTCTTTCCGTACCAGAGGTTTGCCCAAACGAGTGCCTTGCGGGCAGGGTCTTTCGGAGCTCTCTTGATTACAGCTTCTAGCTCACCACCAAATAACGCAAACGAATGTGGAGTTATTTTCTTTGAGGGATCGGCAATAGAGCGGACGACTGCCTCCTGCATGCCAGGAACAGCTTCGCGACAGCCAAGCCCTCGATCTGCAATGTATTGGCAGTAGCGCCGAATATGCCAAACCAACCTGTCGAGCTGATGGATCGCGTCAGGCGTGTTGTACGCAGAATTGCTGAGGTACCTGTTAGCGCCGCCTTGGCTAGACAGATATGAAAGGAACTTCTCATCTTCCGGCTCGATTTCAATCTTGAAGAGAGCGATATTCTTCACCTCGGCTATGAGGGCATCAAGATCGTGGCTAAACTCGCGTTTCTTTGTTGGGTCAGCAGGAGACGTGTAGTACCTCGCGCTTCTTCCATTGAAGAGGAGTACGGCCTTCAGGTATTTCTCCACAGCCTGATGTGCCGACCATAGAAACTGTTGCCGCAGGTGCATACGGTAGTTCGCTCGGGCAGCTATGTAGTCGTAGTCGGCTTGCTTCCGAAATACATCGGATGCGAACGTGTTGAGGATAACCTGTTGTTCCATGGTGACCTGCTGTTGGCGCTGCGCTTGAGCGAGTGATTAGCCGTCACTCGCCAGCGAGCTTCCGGTTCCAATCTTCCCATCTTGGCTGAGCCTTCTCGCACGCAGACACCCAATCCGCAAGCTCCTGCAGTCTCTGCTGGGCAGCTTCATCGTTTAGGCTACCCTCCTTCAAACGGGTCCAGACATGTTCAAGGAAGACCTGTATGCCGCTGGGATAGTGAACACCGTCTTGTTCAAAATTTAAGTAGAGAAAAGGGGCGCCATTGGGCTTTGAATCGCCATTGATCGCAATGTGGGAGATGTGCCAGCCTGATTCGGTTCTCTTGAGGTGATACGTCCTGTTCCCTGAAAATCGGTCGACGTAAAGCGTGAAGTCGAAGTCGCTCATGTTTTCTCTCTAAATGCTATGGAGATGTCGCAATTCTAGGCGTGTCGTAGCGAGGTGAATATCAACAGTGGCCTTGAATTCAGCGTACTGCACATGAAAGTGCGAAAGTGCGTGGTCGTTGAAAAAATCCGAATTAGGATGCCGTACAAAGAACTGGTGGTCGGCATGGATAACCAACCCTCCAGAAGACTTCAAATCAACAGCAGATGACGCATACCCTTAAATTCAATGAGCACCAATTCTTTTTCCGCGCTGCTCAAACAGCGCCAGTTTCTTCGTTTTTGGTTTGCGCGTTTAGTGGGCATCATGGCCAACCAGATGCTCATGTTGGCTGTGGCCTGGCATGTGTACGACATGACGTCCAGCGCTTGGGACTTGGGGCTGGTGGGCCTGTTTCAGTTCATTCCCGCGTTGCTGATGACCTTGCCAGCAGGGCATGTGGCCGACCGGGTGCATCGCGGGCGCTTGTTCGCCGTGTGTATGTTGGCCCAGGCTGCGGTGGCTTTGGTGTTGGTGTGGGGCATTGAGGGTGGTTTTGCCAGCCGTGAGTTGATTTTTGCCTTATCGGTGGTGCTGGGTGTGGCACGCGCTTTCCAAATGCCCGCGCAGCAAGCCATCACGCCCACCTTGGTACCCGGCCATTTGTTGCAACCGGCAGTGGCCCTGAGTTCGAGCGGTGTGCAAGTGGCCATCATTGGCGGACCGGCTCTGGGTGGTTTGCTCTATGTGTTGGGGCCCACCACGGTCTACCTCACCTGCGCGGTGTTGCTGTCGCTGGCTTTTGTGTTGACCTGGTGGGTGGTGATGCCGCACACCAAGGTGGCGCACACAGCCGCCACATGGCGCACCGTGATGGCTGGCGTGATGTTTGTGTGTGAGCGCCAAATTTTGCTGGGGGCCATGGCGCTCGATTTGTTTGCCGTGTTGCTGGGCGGCGCGACCGCTTTGTTGCCCATTTATGCGCGCGACATCTTGCATGTCGGACCCGAAGGCTTGGGGCTGCTGCGTGGCGCACCTGCGGTGGGGGCCTTGGTGGTGTCGCTGATCTTGGCGCGTTGGCCGATGCAGCGCCATGTGGGCCATCGCTTGCTGCTGGCGGTGGGCGTGTTTGGTTTGGCCACGGTGGTGTTTGGCTTGTCCGAATCTTTCTGGCTGTCCATGCTGGCACTGGCCGTGACGGGTGCGGCAGACAACATCAGTGTGGTGACCCGCTTGACCTTGATGCAGATGGAAACCCCCGACGACATGCGCGGGCGCGTGGCGGCGGTGAATGGCATTTTCATTGGTGCGTCGAACCAGCTTGGTGAGTTTGAGTCGGGAGCCACAGCCGCGTGGCTGGGGCCGGTGGGCTCGGTGGTGTTTGGCGGCATTGGCACCATGGTGGTGGCGGTGCTGTGGTTGCGCTTGTTCCCCCAACTGGCGCACCGTGACCGCATGACTTGAATTTTTTCCCAAAGGATGTCCCGATGAAGATCACCCCATGGCTGTTGTGCAGCCTGATGCTTGGCGCCGCTGGCGCTCAAGCCCAAACCCAAGTCGCACACAAAGACTACCCCAACCATCCAATTCGCATGGTGGTGCCTTATGTGGCGGGAGGGCCGATGGACTTCATTGGCCGCACCTTGAACCAAAAAATGGCCCCCGCCCTGGGGCAGAACTTTGTGATCGACAACCGCGCGGGCGCGGGGGGTGCCATTGGCACTGGGGTGGTCGCCAAGTCGGCACCCGATGGCTACACGTTGCTCAACACCTCGTCGAGCCATGCCAGCTTGCCTGTGGTGTCACCCAGCTTGAGCTATGACCCTGTGAAAGATTTCACGCCCATCACCTTGGTGGCCAACAGCGTGGGCTTTGTGGTTGCCGTGGGGCCGAGCGTGAAGGCCAACACCTTGCAAGAGTTCATCGCCGATGCGAAAGCGCGGCCCGAGAAGCTCAACTACGGCTCGGGCGGTGTGGGCAATGTGATGCAGTTTGCGGCCGAGTTTTTCAACACCAGTGCGGGCACCAAGATCAACCACGTGCCCTACAAAGGCGTGGGCGAGGCGATCACCGACTTGATGGCCGGACGCATCGATGTGTGCATTGGCTCGGCCACGGCGCTGTTGCCCTTGGTCAAGTCGGGCAAGCTGCGTGCCTTGGCCATCACGGGCAAAACCCGCTGGGCGTTGATGCCGGATGTACCCACGGTCGATGAAGCGGGTGTGAAGGGCTTTGTCTACACGCCTTGGTACGGCTTGTGGTACCCAGCTGGCACGCCCATGGAATACGTGACGCGCATGCGCCAAGAAGTGGTCAAGGCCTTGGAAGACCCGGAGGTCAAACGCGCATTTGCCGAGCAGGGCTATGTGACGGTGGGCTCCACGCCCGCTGAGTTTGCCAAGGTGATTGCCGACGAGATCGACGCCAACAAACGCTTGGCCACCAAGATCAACTTTGCGGCACCTTGAGGCAGCACTTGTCGCCACTGGCTGGACGCTCCACCACCACGCGAGCCAAATTGGGCAAGGCGTCTTTGAGTTGGGTATGTAAAAACAGGCACAGGTTTTCCAGCGTGGCCGGGCCTAAACCGGCCACTTCGTCTAAGAAGTGGTGGTCGAGTTGGGTGCGTACTTTCTCGACTTCTTGGCGCAAGTAAGCCAAGTCCATCATCATGCCGGTGGCTGGGTCGGGTGTGCCCGCGATGGTGACTTCTGCGTGGTAGGTGTGGCCGTGGATGCGCAGACTGCCTTGGGCGTCAATCGTTCGGCGCAAGGTGTGGGCCGCTTCAAAGTAGAAGCGTTGGCTGAGTTCAAACGTCATCGAATACCGATCAATTTATGGGTTTGCACGCTCAGTCGCCACTGAGGGTGTGACTGGCAATAGGCGATGGCGGCTGCGGTGTTGGCCGCGGCCAAGGGGCCGTCCATCGGTTGCAGGTAGTGGTGTTCAAAGTGGAGTTGTTCAAACTCTTCGGGATGGTTGCCCGCTTGTGGGTAGACCAGCTTGAGCTCTTGCCCGCTGCGCACCACCAAGGCGCTGCCTGCTTTGGGGCTCACACACAGCCAGTCGATGCCGTCAGGTGGCAGCACCGTGCCGTTGGTTTCCACGGCGATGGTGAAGTTTTGGTCGTGCAGGGCTTGAACCAGTGCCGCGTCGACTTGCAACAAGGGCTCGCCTCCCGTGAGCACCACCAAGCGATGCGCTTGGCCCTTGGGCCAGAACGCGGCAATGGCGAGGGCCAAGTCTTGGGCCGTGGCAAATTTGCCGCCACCGTCGCCATCGGTGCCCACAAAGTCGGTGTCGCAAAACTGGCAGATGGCGCTGCTTCGGTCTTCTTCTCGTCCGCTCCATAAGTTGCAACCTGCGAAGCGACAGAACACGGACGGACGGCCCGCGTTTGCCCCTTCGCCTTGCAAGGTGTAGAACATTTCTTTCACGCTGTATGTCATGGGGATGGACTGTACCGGAGTGCTAACCTCTGCCCATGAGACCCATTTCCAGCTTTCTTTTGGTCCGTCGTTTTTTACGCAGTTGTGTCGTCGTGTGCGTCGCGACGTTGGGCTGGGTCCATGCCCAGGCGCCCAGCTCGCCTGCGGCGTTGCTGGCGCCGAGCGGTACCTTGCGTGCTGCCATCAACTTGGGCAATCCGATCTTGGCGCGACGCGACCCTGTCAGCGGTTTACCGGTCGGGGTGTCGGTCGATTTGGCCCAGCAATTGGCCCAGCGTTTGGGTGTGTCCCTACAGATGGTGGTGCTTGACGCCGCAGGCAAAGCGGTGGAGGCGGTGACGCAAGACCAAGCCGATATCGGCTTTTTTGCATTGGATCCGCAGCGTGCACAGGGGGTGGCCTTCACCGGCGCGTATGTACAAATTGAGGGGAGTTATTTGGTACGACAAGATTCGCCCCTGCAGCACAACGACGAGGTGGATGTGGCCGCACACCGTGTGGTGGTGGGCAAGGGCAGTGCGTATGACTTGTTTTTGAGTCGTCATTTGAAGCATGCGCAGATCGTGCGCGCTCCCACATCACCGCAGGTGGTGGACTTCTTTCTGGCCCAGCAGATGGAGGTGGCCGCCGGGGTGAAGCAGCAGTTGGAGGCCGATGCCCAACGTGTGCCCCATGTGCGTTTGTTACCTGGCCGCTTCATGGTGATTGACCAAGCGATGGGCTTGCCCAAAGCGCGCGGACAAGCGGCGACCGAATGGCTGACCCAGTTTGTGCAGGAGATGAAAGTCAGCGGTTTTGTGGCACAGGCCTTGGTGCGGCACCGTATCGACGGTGCGTCAGTGGCACCCTGATGTGGTGGGGTGAAAAGATGTTTAAATTTTTATGCGCAGCAATGGCATGCATGGGGCTACAGGTTTCAGCGCAAACACCGTTGCAAGACCGTTTGACGGGGGATGTGGGCGTTGCCGTGTACAACACGCAGAACATTGTGCCGAGTGACGGTGCGGAAAATTTTGTGCTGCCTTACGCCTACTTTGACTATGGTCGTTTTTATACCCGAGTGGACACCTTGGGGGTGAAAACTGCCCGCTTGGGCATGGGCTACTTAGAGCTTGCTGCGCGCATCAGCTTTGAGGGTTTCAAGACAAATACCCCGCGTCTGAGTGGCGTGCAGGCGCGTGCCAATCCGGTCCCCGTGGGGTTGGGAACTTACCAAGAGACCCCTTGGGGGGCCTTCTTTGTGTATGGCTTGTACGACACCACCTCGGGTGGCTTTTTGCAAGAGGCCACGTATGCCGCCGAATTCAAGCTGGGCGCAGTGACGGTGTACCCGCAATTGGGCGTAGAGCATCGCAGTCGCAAGTATGTGCAGCATCTCTACGGAGTGTCCGCGGCGGAGTCGCTCAGCAGTGTGTATGGGGCCTACAGCGCAAGCGCCTCGACCACCCCTGTGTTGGCCATGGCGTTTGAGCTGCCTCTTAGCGAGGCATGGCACCTGAATTTGCAGTTGCGACGTCGCTGGTTGGATTCGGCCATTACCCAGAGCCCATTGGTCTCGACCAAGCTGCAAGACAGTGGGTTTTTCGCCCTGACGAGATCTTTCAAATAAGGACGCAGCGCATGGATGCCGCGATGACGTTCACGCGCGCTTTCTGAGTGCCCGGCGCAGTTCGGGCGATTGCACGGTGGGCACTTCAAAGGCGGGTTCATTCAAAAACTCGTTGACCGTTTTCTTTAAAAAGCGCGCGGTCTCTAAGCTCACTGTTTCGCGTTCGTTGTCGACCGTGATCATGTGGTAGCTGTCGCCCAAGTAAATGAAGTCTTTCTGGCTGGATGACACATGGCGATAAGCCCGTTCAGCATTGCGGATATGAACGGTCTCATCGTCGACCGCATGAAAGAACAACACAGGTGCGTCCACATCAGGTACATGTTTGAGCGCTTCTTTGATGAGCTTGCGTCCTTCTGTGATGTAGTGCATGGTCAAAATATCAGAACCACTTTCAGAGATATGGGCAGACTTCATGGCGCGTTTGACCATGGCGCGCATCTCCTCGTTTTTCACGCCATAGGGTTCTTCTTCCTCATAGGTGTAGCGGTTGGCAAAAGGCAGCCACGCGGCCCAATCCAGCAAGAACCGATACCAGGGCATGGCCCAGCCGTCATAGGACAGTGCGGTCGACAACAGCACCAGGGCATGGATGTTTTCTCGTTGTGCCAACACCATGGCCAACGTGGCGCCCATGGAGACGCCAACCACGGAGACCGTGGTGTATTGCTTGCGCAATTCCCACAGATGGTTTTGGGCTTGCTCCACCCAAGCCTCCCAGGCTTGTCCAGGGGTGCCAAAACAATACCCAGTGATGTCGGGTACCACCACCGAGAAGCCTTGCTGGTGCAAGTCTTTGGCCATGCGCGCCAATTCGACCGAGCTGGCACCCAGCCCATGTAACATCAAGACGCAGTGCGGCCCGCCTGGAAGGTAAATGCCGTTTGATGCGATCGCGGATTGACTCATGGAAATCAAAAATTCAAAAAATTGGGTGAAGTTTTCTCAGGAACAGGCGTTCTTGGGGGCTTGCTTCATCACACTGGTGGCGTTTGTGATTCGCTACGTGTTGCATCCCTACATAGAACCCTATGCAGTATTTCACTTTTTCATCGTGGGATGTTTGTTAATTCAATATTTGTACGGTTATAAATTTTCTGTCTTTTCAATCTTGGTCAGCATTGGGCTGGGCAATTACTTTTTTGTGCCGCCTTATGGGACGTTTGATCAAATCTCACACAAAGATTTGATTACTTCTCTCAACTTCGCCGTGGTGACTGGCGTGGCTGTGGCCTTCATGGAGTCTTTGCGTCGATCGGTGTACGCCCGTGAGTTGCTGTTGAAGGTGATGGAGTCACGGCACAAAATTTCGCTGCACCGCGAGAATGATCGGATTTTTTACGCCAAAAAAACCAGCGAGGCGTGGGCCATTCTCGAAGAGTTGTTGACGGACTTTGACAAGATCATCTTGATCAAATTCGGAGACGCCGACTACAAGTTGGAGCCTTTGTTTTACAAGTTGGCTCAGAACTTTGATCTGCATGAGCCAGTTGAAAATTGGCAATCTGGTGTGGCGCTTGAAGATGTCCCGGTGTTGAACGGTCATCTCGAAGGATTGGATGCCAACGCCAAAAACACGGTGTTTTTCTCGGTCGGATTTTGCAAGACTTCCGATGTGTTTGAACGCTACCCAGTCGTGGTGGAGCGCTTTACTTTCATGGGCAAGTCGCTGTCTGTGCTGAAGTTGGCTTGAGTTTTTTGCCGAGATGGCAAGCCCTAGAGCAAGGCTGAGGCCATGTTGATCATCAAGGCCACCACGGTGGTGTTGAAGAAGAAGGCCAACACGCAGTGGAGCAAGCCCACACGGCGTTGCGCACGGCTGGTGAAGCTCACGTCTGCAGTTTGACCTGAGGTGCCAATGACGCAGGCAAGGTACAAAAAATCTCCGTAATCGGGGGCGTGGCCGCCTGGAAAATCCAACCCACCTGTTTGGTTTTTGATTTCCCCCACGTAGTAGTCGTGGGCGTAATGCAGCGCGAACATGATTTGTGTGAAGCCCCATGAGGACACCATGGTCAATGCCGCCAAGCCGATGTGGGCATAGCGCAGGGTGCCTTGTGCGGTTTTGGCCAATGCCAATTCGGCCACGATGGCAGCCAGGCAAGTCAGCGCTGACATGACCACCATGCCCAGCAAGATGAGACGACCTTCGTCTTGTTGCAGGGCTCGGGTGCGCATGCGTTCGTGGCTGGAGCCGAACATCATGTGCAAAGCTAGCACCAAGTAAAGCAAGGCCCCGACATTCCAGGCCAGGGTCAGCCGGGTGATCCAATGCAAGGCCCACTCGCTCGGGAACAGCACCAAGCTCATCACCCCTAACGCGATGCAAAAACTCAACCTTGGACGGTTGCGCACGATGAGGATGATTTTTTGCAGCATGCGATCAAATTTATCGCTGAGACTTAACCGAGCAAGGCATCGGCAAATTCCTGCGCATTGAACGTCTCAAGGTCTTGCACCGATTCGCCCACACCAATGAAATACACCGGCACCGGTGTGCCACCCGCAGCACTGCGGCTTTGGCTCCACAAGGCAATGGCGGCCAGTACGCCGCCTTTGGCGGTGCCGTCGAGTTTGGTGACGATCAGTCCTGTCAATCCCAGTGCTTCGTCAAAGGCTTTGACTTGCGCGAGGGCGTTTTGCCCGGTGTTGCCGTCAATCACCAGCAACACTTCGTGGGGGGCTGTGGCATCTGCTTTTTGCACCACGCGTTTGATTTTGCTGAGCTCTTGCATCAGGTGCAGTTGCGTTGGCAAGCGTCCTGCCGTGTCGACCAGCACCACATCTCTGCCACGTGCTTTGCCTGCGGTGACAGCGTCAAAGCTCACCGCGGCGGGGTCGCCGCCAGCCTGGCTGACGATTTCCACTTGGTTGCGGTCTGCCCACACACCGAGTTGTTCTTTGGCGGCTGCGCGGAAGGTGTCGGCTGCTGCCAGCAGCACGGAGGCACCGCTGTCGCTCAGGTGGCGAGTGAGTTTGCCGATGGAGGTGGTTTTGCCCGCGCCGTTGACGCCAGCCACCATGATCACGGTGGGTTTGTGTGCACCAATGACCAAGGACTTTTCCAGTGGTTTGAGCAGTTGGGCAATCGATGCTGCCAGCAAGGCTTTGACTTGTGAGGGGTCTGTGGTGCGGCTGTCTTTGACACGCTGCTTCAAATCGGCCAGCAAGTACTGGGTGGCCTGCACGCCAGCGTCGGCCATCAGCAAGGCAGCTTCCAGTTCTTCGTAGAGCGCATCGTCGATTTGCGTGCCGGTGAATACCGTGCTGATGCTTTGACCCGTGCGGCGCAAGCCTTGGCCCAGACGTGCCATCCAGCTTTGACGTGGGCGCGGTGAGGCGGTTGCTGTCGGTGCGGACGTATTTTCTGCGTGCGTTGCTGAAGGCGTGTCCGCCACAGACGGAGCACTGATTTTTTTCTTGAAAAAGCTAAACATGGGTGGGGGTTTCTAGAATCAAGCCATTCTATGAAACCCACTACCCCTTCTCCCAAATTACCCAAAGGCGCTGGCGAGGTTCGCATCATCGGCGGTGAATGGCGTCGTACCAAGCTGCCTGTGGCTTTGAAGCCAGGTTTACGACCCACGCCAGACCGCGTGCGTGAAACCTTGTTCAACTGGCTCGGCCAATCCCTGTTGGGCTGGCGTTGTGTGGATGCGTTTGCTGGCACGGGGGCTTTGGGGTTAGAGGCTGCCTCCCGAGGTGCTGCCCATGTGCAACTGTGCGAAAGTGATGCTGGGTTGGTGATGCAGCTCAACACCCAGGTGGCGCGCCTGAAGGCCAGTGCGGTTCAGGTGCAGCGAGGCGATGGCGTGGCGTGTTTGAAGCAACTGGGCGCGTCGAGCGTGGACCTGGTGTTCATCGACCCTCCGTTTGACAGCGGTTTGTTTGATGCCGCGTTGCAAGCTGCAGCCCAGGCCGTGAAGGCCGACGGCTTTGTGTACCTAGAGGCGCCCGCGCGTTGGAGTGATGAGGCCTTGGCTGTGTTGGGCCTGACGGCCTACCGTCACCTCAAGGCAGGCACGGTACATGCCCACTTGTTGCAGCGAATTGCATAATCCCTTTCAAGTTGAATTTGCAGGAGTGTCCATGGCCAAAAAGCCCGTGATTGCCGTTTATCCCGGCACGTTTGATCCCATCACTTTGGGGCATGAAGACATCTTGGTGCGAGCAACGCATTTGTTTGATCGAGTGATCTTGGCGGTGGCGGCGGGGCATCACAAAAAAACCTTGTTCAATTTGGACGAACGCATGGCGATGGCGCGTGAGGTGATGGTTGCCTATCCTCAAGTCACGGTGGAGCCGTTCAGTGGTTTGGTGCGTGATTTTGTACGTACCCATCAGGCGCATGTCATGGTGCGCGGTGTGCGTGCCGTGACCGACTTTGACTACGAGTTCCAACTCGCGGGCATGAACCGCCAACTCATGCCGGATGTGGAGACGGTATTTCTCACGCCAAGCGCACAGTACCAATTCATTTCGAGCACCTTTGTGCGTGAAATTTCTCAGCTGGGCGGAGAGGGCGATGCCAGCGATTTGGTGTCACCCGCGGTCTATACGCGTTTGATGGCGAAGAAAGCGGCGGCTGCATGATGTGGCGTGCTGGGGTATGACCGACTTTTTACTCATTCGACATGGTGAGACAGACTGGAACAAAGAGCTTCGGTTCCAGGGCCAAGTGGATGTGCCACTCAATGCCATGGGCCAGGCCCAAGCCCAGCGTTTGCAAGAGCGTGTGCAGCAGTCACTCGTTGCTTGGGCTGAACAGGGCCACGTGCCGACACGTGTGATCAGCAGCGATTTGCTGCGGGCGCAACAAACCGCCGAACCTGTGGCGCAAGTCTTGGGCTGTGAGCTCTTCTTGGAGATTGGTTTGCGCGAGCAGTGCTTTGGCAGCTTTGAGGGTTTGCGTGTGCCAGAAATCAAAGTGCAGCATCCTGAGGCATGGCAGCGCTGGTTGGACTTCGATGCCAACTACGCGGTGACGGGGGCCGAAAGCACTCAGGTGTTCCATGACCGGGTGGTGTCTGCTTTGCAGCGTTTGGCCCAACAGTACTCTGGCGAGCACTTGGTGGTGGTGACGCACGGTGGTGTGCTCGACATGGTGTGGCGCAACGCGCAGGCGCTGTCCTTGCATGGTCCGCGCGCGTGTGACATACCTAATGCTGGCTGGAACCAGGTGGCTTGGGCGAGCGGTTTGCATATTCACACCTGGGCTGACACTGCGCATTTGCATGGCATGCCGCCCCAACCGGTGTATCGCCCTGCGCAACTGAAAGTTTGAGTCGACTAACAACCGCTTTGTGGGTACGGTTGTATGGGGGGTGTGGCCTGGGACTGGGATAATCGGGTTTTAGCTTTTGACCCCAACTGGATGTTGCCATGGCCTTGATGATCACCGACGAATGCATCAACTGCGATGTGTGTGAACCCGAGTGCCCGAATGAGGCGATCTTTTTGGGGCCAGAGATTTACGAAATCAACCCCGACAAATGCACCGAGTGTGTGGGCCACTTCGACGAACCTCAGTGTGTTCAGGTGTGTCCGGTGGCTTGTATCCCCGTCAACCCGCAACGGGTGGAGGGTCGAGATGCGTTGATGGCCAAGTTTCGTTTGTTGATGACGTCTGCTTCACCGCCTGCTGTGCCAATCCTGTCTCCGCCAGACGGTTCGCCCAAGGCCTGAACTACATCACGGTTTTTGTGCCGTGTCTGAGCTGGTTTTTTTCTTGACGGGTTGCTTCGCCTTGCCACTGTTTGAGTGGGTGCTGCCATCTTTTGCGGTGAAGTAAGGGTTGACCTTCTGGCTGTGTGCGTGATGAGGTGGTGCCAACGTATCTGGTGCTGTGCCTGATGATTGGGGGAGTGCGCTGTCTTGTGGCCAAGCGGGAGTGACTGCTGGCGAATGGACAGATGCTCGGCGCTCGGATTGGAGGCGGTTTTTCTCCAAGGCTTGCGCCTCGCGCTGTGTTTGCAGTGTCAAACGTTCTTGCGCTTTGGTTTGCTCCGCATTGCGCGTGTCTTGCACTGCGGGGGCTGTGCTGTTTTGGCACAAGGCCGTGGCGCTGTACTGGTCACCACAACGGTAGACGGTCTGTGCGCGTGTTACAGGTGGTATGAGCCACAGCAACGTGGCTGCAATCAGGCAACTGCTTGTGATGCCTCTACTTTGAGTCGGTATCAGACGTCGTGGATGGTGGTGTGACATGCCGTGTCTCCTCTGGCTTGGCCAGCGTGGCCGGCCTGGGAGGTTTGGGCCGGGGCGGCTTGGCGGTATGGACCATTTGTGTGGCTTTGACCATGTCACCCGATAGCAAATGTGGCAGTGCCAAGGAAGTTCGCATCACGCAGTCTTCGATGGCACTGCGTTGATCGGGCGCTGGTTTTTTCAGTACCCAATTGGCAACTTCTGATTTCACCCCCGGATGACCGATGCCGATGCGCAGTCGCCAGTACTGGTCTGTGCCGAGTTGCGCATGGATATCTCGCAAGCCATTGTGCCCAGCATGGCTGCCCCCGAGTTTGAGTTTGGCTTCGCCGGGTTGAATGTCCAACTCGTCGTGCGCAACCAAAATCTCGTTGGGCTGAATTTTGAAAAACCTAGCCAGTGCTGCCACCGATTTACCCGACACGTTCATGAACGTTTGGGGCTCAAGCAGCCAAATGTTGTGGCCGTGAATCGCGGTTCGTGCGACCAGGCCGTGGTAGGCGCGGTCAGGTTGCATGTGCACCTTCAGGTCGCGCGCGATGGTGTCAATCCACCAAAAGCCCGCGTTGTGGCGTGTTGCTTCGTATTCGGGGCCTGGATTTCCTAGGCCAACTAAGAGCTTGATCATGGAGGCTGATTATCCGGGGTGCTTTCCAATGAAAAACGGCCCACCGAGGTGGGCCGTTAGCAGACAGACCAAGAAGATTACTTCTTGCCAGCAGCGGCAGCCGCGGCTTCTGCGGGGGTCGGCTCGTCAGCCTTGGTCGCCACCACGGCCACCAACACGGGGTTGGCTTTGCCTTTGGTCACAGCGGACACGCCAGCAGGCAGTTTGATGTCGTTGAGGTGCAGCGAGTGACCTTTGGTCAAGCCGCTCAGGTTCACAGCGATGAACTCGGGCAGGTCTTTGGGCAAGCAAGACACTTCCAGTTCGGTGGCCACGTGGTTGATCAAGCACTGGTCCACTTTGGCTGCAGGGGAGTTTTCTTCACCACTGTAGTGCAAAGGCACTTTCTTGTTCATTTTGGTGTTGGCATCGATGCGTTGGAAGTCGATGTGCAACACGAGTTGCTTGAACGGGTGGTATTGCACGTCGCGCAACAGCACTTCGGTGTTCTTCCCGTTGAGTTCCATTTCCAAGACAGAAGCGTGGAAGGCTTCTTTCTTGAGGGCGTGCCACAAAGCGTTGTGGTCGAGCTCAATCAACAAAGGCTCAGTGGTGCCACCATAGACGATGCCAGGTGTACGACCGGTGATACGCAGACGGCGGCTCGCACCCGTTCCCTGCTTGCTGCGCTCAAAAGCGACGAATTTCATAGTTTCACTCCAGTGAGAGCCCACCGCGACCAGTGTGGCTCCAGTTTCAAAAAGGGCTGACAAGCAGCCCAGGACAATGTTCGACGACGCGCAATCAGTCTGTTTAGAACAGCTGGTCTTGGTCGGAGAACAAACTCATCACCGACTCGCCTTTGGCAATGCGCTGGATCGTTTCTGCGATCAGCGGTGCCACCGAGAGTTGGCGGATTTTCTTGCAAGCACGCCCAGCTTCGCTGAGCGGGATGGTGTTGGTGACCACCACTTCATCGAGGGCATCGCCTTTGGCAATGCGTTCGATGGCGGGACCCGAAAAAATAGGGTGCGTGCAGTAGGCGTAAACTTTTTTGGCGCCACGCTCTTTCAAGACCTCGGCAGCTTTGACCAAGGTGCCGGCGGTGTCGATCATGTCGTCCATGATCACGCAGTTGCGGCCCTCGATATCACCAATGACGTTCATCACCTCAGAAACGTTGGCCTTGGGGCGACGTTTGTCGATGATGGCCAAGTCGCATCCCAACTGCTTGGCCAATGCACGGGCACGCACCACACCACCCACATCGGGGGAGACCACGATCAAGTCGTCGTAGTTCTTCAGGCGCAAATCACCCAGGAGCACGGGGGATGCATAAATGTTGTCAACCGGGATGTCGAAGAAGCCTTGAATCTGGTCGGCATGCAAATCCATGGTCAGCACACGCGCTACACCTACGGTTTGCAGCAAGTCAGCCACCATCTTGGCAGAAATTGGCACACGGCTAGAGCGTGGACGTCGGTCTTGACGTGCATAACCAAAATAAGGGATGACAGCGCTGATGCGTTCTGCGGAGGCGCGCTTCAAGGCGTCCACCATGATCAGCAATTCCATCAAACTTTCATTGGTGGGTGCGCACGTGCTTTGCACCACGAAGACATCGCGGGCACGTACGTTTTGATTGATTTCAACGGTGACTTCGCCGTCAGAGAAGCGGCCCACATTGGCAGCTCCCAGGTCGATACCAAGGTGTTTGGCAATTTCGGCTGCCATCGTTGGATTGGCGTTGCCGGTAAAGACCATGAAGTCGGGAGTAGGGGTCGACATGATGACGGTGACTTTCGCTTCAAGATGTATGACGCCAAAGTGCCGTCACTTGCAATCTTTGGCAGGGGAAGAAGGACTCGAACCTTCGCATGCCGGAATCAAAATCCGGTGCCTTAACCAACTTGGCGACTCCCCTACACAGGTCAGCAGCTTTGCAGCTACCAACCGTTAATTGTCGCTGACAACCCAACCAGCCAATGGATGAATTGCCATGTTGCTGCACACCCGCATTTGCCATGAAGAGGGTGGCTCAGGAAGCAACACACCTTCGGGCAACTGCGCAAAAACTGCACTGCCAGATCCGGTCATGCGTGGGCTTAATCCAAAAGAACCTAGCCATTGAAGGGCTTGGTCAATTTCTGGGCACAGCGCCTGAGCCACTGGCTGCAAGTCGTTTCGACCAAAGTCGAAAGGATGAACAGCGAAGACCGAAATTGTAGCAGCTTCTGTACGCCTCTCCAAGTTCGGATCACGAAAAATTCGCGCTGTCTCCAAGCCCGCGTCGGGTTTGATCACGACAAACTGTCTCGGCGGTAATTCAATCGGTGTAATTTGCTCGCCAATGCCTTCCACCCAAGCGTTGTGGCCGTGCAAGAAAAATGGCACATCGGCACCGAGTGCAAGCCCTAGAGGTAAAAGTTTAGACAGCGGCCAATTCAAGCCCCACAAGCGATTTAGAGCTAGCAGTGTGCTGGCGGCATCTGACGACCCACCCCCCATGCCCGCTTGTGCAGGGATAGATTTCTCCACGGCAATGTGTGCCCCAAATGATGTCTGACTGGCTGCTTGCAAGCTGCGTGCTGCCCGCGTGATCAAGTCGTCGGGGGGAAGTGGGGTGGTCAGGTCTTCGCGTTGAATCACTGAGCGGTCCAAGCGCTCGAAGTGGAGTGTGTCGCACCAGTCGATCAGCATGAAGGCCGATTGCAGCAGGTGGTAGCCATCTGGACGTTGTCCCGTGATGTGCAAAAACAGGTTCAGTTTGGCAGGTGCTAAAACGTCGGTCAGGGTGCGCATGGTGCAACAGCAATCAGTCGATTTTCAGGCGCAGCACCACTTCGGGCGAGGGGGTTGTACGCCGTGCAACGAGGAGGCCTTGCTCAAGGGCGGATAGGTCAGCTTGCCAGCCAGGTGTTGTTGACGGTGTGCCTTGCAACCAATCAAACAAGGTTGGCACAGGCAGTGCGGCGCCAGTGGCTTGTTCGGTCAAAGCGTCCATAGACTCGAAGGCTTGCTGCTCATTGCCATGCAGCCATATCACCGAGCCTGGAGCCCAGCGCACGGCAGCTACGGTGGTACCCAATGGCGAGTACAAATCGAGCGCGCCATGCGAGGCGTTGCCGCGTAATAAAAAACTTGCGCTCATCGATTGAGGTGGGCTGTTGTGAACGACTACGCTCAAGCGACCTTGCCATTCGGGCTGCGTCGGGCTGAGGGTGAGCGGGTCACGCGGCATCATGCGCTGGGGGCTTGCGCAGGCAGCGAGCCATAGACAAGTGGCCAAAGCGGCCAAAAGTAGCCATGTCTTTCGAGACACCGGTTACCCCTCAAAGCTCAGGTTTGAGGCGTTGCAGTGTTTCTTGCAAAGTCTCGTTGTCGGGCGCTGACTTGATGCCTTCACGCCAAATTTTGCGTGCTTCATCGCGTTGGCCCATTTGCCACAGCACCTCGCCCAAATGCGCGGCAATCTCTGCGTCGGCACGGTCGTTATAGGCTTTTTGCAGATAGTTGAGCGCGCTGGGCAAGTCGCCTAGACGGAATTCGACCCAGCCCAAACTGTCGGTGATGAATGGATCGTCAGGTGCAAAAGTCAGTGCTTTGATGATGAGTTGCTTGGCCTCTTGCAGTCGAATTTTGCGATCGGCCAACGAAAACCCCAGTGCGTTGTAGGCGTTGTAGTACGACGGTGCTTTGGCAATGACGGCACGCAGCAGTTGCTCCATCTCGTCGAGGCGGTTGAGCTTTTCAGCCAGCATGGCTTGTTCGTACAGCAACTCGGGTGCATTTGATTGAGCATTCGCCAGCACGTCAAAGGCCGCTTGCCATTGACGCTGGTCACGCAATAACTGCACTTCTGCCAACAAACGGTTGTTTCTTTCTTGGGTGTTGTTGGCGGGTAGTTGGGCCAGCAATTGGCGTGCCTCATTGAGCTTGCCTTGACGTGCCAAAAGTGTTGCACGTCGTGTCTGTGCTTGGGTGATGCCGCGTACAGCGTCTTCTCCCGAGTCTTGTTTGACCATGTTGACGTAGCGTGCCAAGGAAGCTTCTGCTTGTTTGTCTTGGCCTTGTTCAAATTGCAGCGAACCCAATACCAACCATGCTTCAGCTTGCTGTGGGTATCGGCTCGTGACGTCTTGCAACACAACTTGTGCGTCTGCATAACGCTGCAATTCAATCAACACGCGCGCATAGTTCATCGCCAGTTCGGGCGTGTCTTGCTGGCGCATGGCTTGTATGACCAAGGCCTGGGCTTCTTTGACTTGACGACCCATCAGTTCTAGGCCCAGCAGGGCAGGGCCGATGGACTGTGGGTCGATGGCCAGTCCCTTCTGGGCAGCTTCCAGTGCACCTGTCAGATCCTGGCTCGCCAAGCGCATTCTTCCTAGGCTGGTCCAGGCGGCGCCTCCTGTTGTATTGGCTTGCAGGTAAGGTTCGAGCGCCTTGTGTACCACTTCTGTGGCCAGTTTTTTCTCAGTCACCCGGTTGTAGTGTCGAGGGATCAGACTGATCACGACTGCTCGCTCAGGCAGTGGGGCCAACGCAATTTCTTTTTTCAGCGGCTCCAAGCTCTCAGCGGTTTGATTGAGTGCCAGCAAGATTTGCAACACATGGTTGTTGGCTGTTCTGTCTTTCGGATAAGCCTGCGCCCAAGCGCGCGCAGCCATCAAAGCGCCATCGCCTGAGCGGGCTTGTAGTGCTATGTCGACAGCACGGCTGTAGAGCTGCGTGTCGTTGGATCGACGTGCAGCATCAAGCAACAAAGAAAATCCCGCCCCAGGTTCACCTTGGCGCAAGTTGAGTTCACCCAGCAAAATTTCATACAGCAGCTCGCCAGTGAGCGCTGAGTTCTCCACCTTTTCTGGTGCGTCATCGGTTTGCGCGTGACCCCAGGCAGGCCACCCCCCTGCAATGCTGAGCAGCAAGACCAAACGCCAAGCCTGGATAGGGGCTGAAAACAAGGGCAATTTCATAGGGGCATCATAATCGCTGACTGATTTTTGACGTCTGCACCATGCCCGAATTACCCGAGGTTGAAGTTACCCGATTGAGTTTTGCCGATCGCATTGCGCAAGCCCGCATCACGGGTGTGCGTGTGGGCAAAGCCTTGCGTTGGCCCTTGGGGTGTGTACCGCAGTCATTGCTGAACAGGCAGGTGCTGGGTGTGCGTCGTCGTGGCAAGTATTTATTGGTCGATTTGGACCAGGGCTTGCTGCTGTGGCACTTGGGCATGTCTGGCAGTTTGAGGTTCAGTCAAGATCGCAGTCCACCAGGGACCCATGACCACTTTGATTTGGACACTGACCAGGGTTTGTTGCGTCTGAACGATCCGCGTCGCTTTGGGGCTGTGGTGTATGCAGAAAGTGAAACCAGTCCACAAGCGATCAAGTTGTTGGGGCATTTGGGTATAGAGCCCTTGGACGGGCAATTCGACCTGGATGCTTTTCACCATGGCTTGCGGCAACGCCGATCCGCCATCAAGCAGGTCTTGTTGGGCGGTGATGTGGTGGTTGGGGTGGGCAATATCTATGCGTCTGAGGCCTTATTTTTGGCCGGTATTCGTCCCACGTTGCGGGCGGATCGGGTCAGCCGGCCACGTGCTGAGAAATTACGTGCAGCCATTGTGGATGTGTTGGCCCGAGCGGTTCTCAAAGGTGGCAGCACATTGCGAGACTTCTCCAGCGCCGACGGTCAGCAGGGCTATTTCCAATTAGAGGCCATGGTGTATGGCCGTGCAGGCGAGCCCTGCCGTGTGTGCGCGACCCCGATTCGCCAGTTGCGCCAAGGTCAACGCTCGACCTATTACTGCCCCACCTGCCAGAAAGCCTGACCTGATGACTCAACGACACATGGGCTTTGCCGAGGCCGTGGTGGCTTGGCAAAAAAAGCATGGACGACACGACTTGCCGTGGCAAAACACGCAAGACCCTTATGCGGTTTGGTTGTCTGAAATCATGTTGCAACAAACTCAGGTCAGCACGGTGCGTGACTATTTCGCACGGTTTTTGCAATGCTTTCCCACGGTTGCCGATTTGGCCGCAGCGCCCTTAGACGATGTGCTGGGCCTGTGGAGCGGTTTGGGCTACTACAGCCGCGCCCGCAACATGCACAAGGCAGCGCAAGCCGTGGTGGCTTTGCACGGCGGCGTGTTTCCTCGCAGTTCAGAAGCTTTGCAAACCTTGCCGGGCATTGGCCGCTCGACGGCGGCAGCGGTGGCTTCGTTGTGCTTTGGCGAACCCATTGCCATCTTGGATGGCAATGTCAAGCGGGTGCTGACGCGTGTGTTGGGTTTCAAGGATGACTTGGCCTCTTCTCGCCATGAGCGTGCGTTGTGGGAGATTGCGCAAACCATGTTGCCAACACGAGATGTAGCACGCGCCATGCCGCGCTATACCCAAGGTGTGATGGACATGGGCGCGACCTTGTGCACGCCCAAGCAGCCGAGGTGCTCCCAATGTCCCGTTCAAGCGCAATGCGTGGCAGCGGCAGAGGGCGCGCCCGAGCGTTATCCGGTCAAAACGCGCAAACTCAAACGAAGTGCAGAGTCGTGGTGGTTGTTGCTGGCGCAAACGTCTGCGGGTGAGGTGTTGCTGGAACAACGGCCACACACAGGAGTGTGGGCCGGTTTGTATGCCTTGCCCATGTTCGCCACTTTGGCGGACTTGCAAGCGGCAGTGCCCAAGCGTCAACGCGCGCACTTGCAAGAGGAGGGCATGTTCAAGCATGTGCTGACCCACAAAGACCTGCACCTTCACCCGGTGCGTTTGGTGTTGCCAAGCGCTCAGGCCTTGGGGCATGGGCAGTGGCTGGCGGGCGATGCATGGCCCAGTTTGGGCTTGCCAGCCCCTGTGCGAAAACTCCTCACAAACCCATGATGTCCAATTCGCGATGACGCTTGAGCGTGACCCAGTCTTGGGTGAATTGCTGGCTCAGGCGCTCCACCAGATACACCGAACGGTGTTGCCCGCCTGTGCATCCGATCGCCACTGTCACATAGCTGCGGTGGTCTTGGTTCAGCTGGGGTAGCCACGAGGTCAAGAACGCAGAAATATCCACCGCCATTTTGTCAACCGGTGGGTGTTGCTTGAGCCACTGAGCCACGGGCTCATCGCGTCCTGTCAGAGGACGCAACTCGGGTTCGTAGTGTGGGTTGGGCAGCATGCGCACATCGAACACATAGTCAGCATGCAAGGGAATGCCGCGTTTGAATGCAAATGACTCGAACATCAAGGTCAGCTGCGTGGCAGGTGCTGACACCAGTGATTTGATGTAGGCCTGCAACTTGGTGTTGCGCAACAAGCTGGTGTCAATGATGTGCGAGGCTTCACGCAAGTCAGCCAGCAATTGACGCTCTAACTCAATGGCTTCAATCAAGTCACGTTGCTGGTCAGGCACGGTGTTGGAGTCTTCTTGCTGCGACAGCGGATGACGACGGCGAGTTTCTGAAAACCGGTGCACCAACACCTCTGTGCTGGCGTCCAAAAAGAGGGGGCGCACATTCACATCCAAGGCACGCAGATGGCTGAGTTGCGGCATCACCAAGGGCAGCGAGCCGGCACTGCGCACGTCCATGGCAATGGCCACTTTGTTGGCGCGTTGCTGCTGTTCAAGCTTGACGAACGGCAGCAACAACTCGGGCGGCAGGTTGTCGACGCAGTAATAGCCCGCGTCTTCCAGCGCGTGCAAAGCCACCGACTTGCCCGAGCCGGACATGCCTGTGATCAGAACAATTTCTTGGTTCATGCGCTGCGAACTTTTTTCAGGGCGGGTCTGTGCAACATTTCTCGGGCGTGGGCGAGGGTGGTCTCTGACACTTTCTCCCCTCCCAGCATGCGGGCAATTTCGGCGACGCGTTTGTCGTCTTCCAGTCGGGTCACTTGGCTGGCCGTGCCTTGTACATCGCTGTGTTTCGAGACCACCAGATGGTGATCTGCACAAGCCGCGACCTGGGGCAAATGGGTGACAGCCATGACTTGGCGGTCACGACCGAGTTGCTGCATCAGACGACCCACGGTTTCTGCCACGGCCCCGCCCACGCCAGAATCGACTTCATCAAAGATCAAGGTTTGTGCACTGCCCAGCTGGCTGGTGGTGACCGCAATCGCCAACGCAATGCGAGACAGCTCGCCACCTGAGGCCACTTTGCCCACCGGGCGTGGCGTGGTCCCGGGGTGACCCGCCACCAAGAACTGCACGTTTTCCAAGCCACTGGCTGTGGGTTGGTCGGTCTTGTCGAGCTGTACTTCAAAACGTCCGCCTTGCATGCCCAACCCCTGCATGGCCTGTGTGATGGCGGTGGCCAGTTTGGGTGCTGCTTTGGCGCGGGCTTGTGACACCACACGTGCCTGTGCCTGGTAAGCCACAGCGGCCTGTGCCTGTGTGGCTTCTAAAGCGCCCAAGTCGGTGGCGGCATCGAGTTGCGACAGCCGTGTGCGCCATTCTTGGTAAAGGGCGGGGAGCTCCTGCGGTGTGCGTTTGAAGCGGCGCGCCAGTGACATCCACAATGACATTCGTTCATCCAGGCTGTGCAAACGCTGAGGGTCCAGCTCGGTATGTCCCAAGTAGCTGTGCAAGGAGTGCGCCACATCGGCGGCTTGCGCCAGGCTAGACGCCAGCACATCGACCCAGTTGGCAAATTCAGCCTCCACGCTGGCTTGGTCTTGCAGCACATCTTGTGCGCGCGCCAGTTGGTGCAAGGCACCGTTGTCTTCATCTTCCAGTGCGGCTATTGCAGCGCTGGTCGCGTCCATCAGGGCTTGCGCGTTGGACAAGCGCGTGTGCTGCGTGTTGAGCTCGTCCCACTCGTCGCTGCCAGGCGAGAGTTTGTCGACTTCAGTCATTTGCCAAAGCAGGCGTTCACGTTCTTCTTGCAGTGTGTGTTGTGCGTTGCGTGCATCTTGCAGTGCTTGCACGCTGCGTCGCCACGTGCTCCATAACTGACCCAATGGCCCTAAGCTCACACCCGCGTAGGCGTCGAGCAAGCCCCGCACTGCGTCGGGGCGGGTCAGGCTTTGCCAGGCGTGCTGGCCGTGGATGTCGAGCACTTTGTCGCCCAAGGCCCGCAACTGGGTGGCAGTGGCTGGGCTGCCGTTTATCCAGGCGCGGCTTTTGCCTTGTGCGTCGATGGTGCGCTTGAGCAACAAGCTGTCGGCGGGTGCACTGTCAGCGTCAAAGCCTTCTTCGTGAAGCCAACTGTGTAGATCCGTGTTGACATCAAACTCCGCACAAATCTCAGCCCGTGCAGCGCCTTCGCGCACCACGCTGGCGTCAGCACGCGCGCCCAGGACCAACTGCAAGGCGTCAATCAAAATGGATTTGCCCGCACCGGTTTCACCCGTCAGCGCTGTGAAGCCACTCGACAGGTTCAGGTCGAGTTCCCGCACGATCACAAAGTCGCGCAAAACGATGTGCTGCAAGCTCATGCCACGCCCTCGTTCCAGTGCAGTTTTTTACGCAAGGTGTCAAAGTAGCTCCAACCCTTGGGGTGCAAAAAGCGCGCCTTGTGTTGCGAGCGACGCACGGTGATGCGGTCCCCAATCAACAAAGAGGCCAACGATTGCATGTCAAAGTTGGCACTGGCATCGCGCCCGGCCACGAGGTCGATCACGATCTCTCCGGGGTCTGCCAGCACGATGGGGCGGTTGGAGAGGGTGTGTGGCGCAATTGGCACCATCACCCAGGCCGGCAAAGAGGGGTGCAGCAAGGGGCCCCCTGCTGACAGCGAGTAAGCGGTTGAGCCCGTCGGTGTGGCAATGATCAAGCCATCGGCGCGTTGATTGGCCACAAAGTGGCCATCCACTTCCACCCGCATCTCCACCATGCCCGAGGTGGCACCACGGTTGACCACCACGTCGTTGAGGGCCAGGGCGTCAAACACACAATGCCCATCGCGCCAGACCTTGGCGTGCATCATGGCGCGGTTGTCTTCTTCGTATTCACCGCGCAGCATGGCTTGCAAGGTGTCGGCAAAGGCGTTCAGCGGAATGTCGGTGATGAATCCCAGTCGTCCTTGGTTGATGCCAATCAAGGGCACTTGGTACTGGGCCAGTTGTCTTCCATAACCCAGCATGGTGCCGTCACCTCCCACCACCAAGGCCAAATCGCAGTGTGTGCCAATGCCTCGTACATCCATCACTGGGTAGCCCGACAATCCGGTGTTGGCAGCGGTGTCGTGCTCCAGAACAACTTCACAGTTCTGCGCGTGCAGAAACTGTGCAATGCTCTCCAGGGTCAGCCGTGTAGATGGCTTGGCACCGCCCGCCGTGGGTAGTTGGTATTTTCCGAGCAGTGCGATGTGGCGAAACTTCGATTTCATAGCCAAATTACATCATTAAAATTCGAACAAGAAATGACCATGCTAGACGATCGCGCCAAGTTACTGCTCAAAGCGCTGGTAGAGCGCTACATCGCCGACGGGCAGCCCGTCGGTTCACGCACGCTCTCGCGCGCAACTGGCATTGAACTGTCGCCCGCGACGATTCGCAATGTGATGTCTGACCTGGAGTCTTTGGGCTTGATCGTCAGCCCGCATACCTCCGCCGGACGCATTCCCACCGCGCGTGGTTACCGGTTGTTTGTGGACACCATGCTCACCACCGACCGAAAACAGCTGCACACGCCGCAACTGGTGGCGGATCAACCACAGAAGGTCATCGCCAACGCCGCGCATTTGCTGTCTGACTTGTCTCATTTCGTCGGCGTGGTCATTGCCCCGCGACGCAGTTCGGTGTTTCGTCACATCGAGTTTTTGCGTTTGTCGGAGAAACGCTTTTTGGTCATCATCGTCTCGCCAGAAGGCGATGTGCAAAACCGGGTCTTGTTCACAGAGGCTGATTACACGCAGTCGCAGTTGATTGAGGCCTCGAATTACCTCAACCAACACTTCTCGGGCATGGCCATTGAGCAGGTGCGTGAAAAGCTGCTGCTGGAAGTCGAGTCCCTGCGTGGAGAGATCGCCACCCTCATGCAAGCGGCGGTGCAAGTGAGCACCGAAGCTTTGACCCAAGTGCAAGACGATGTGGTGATCAGTGGCGAACGCAACCTCTTGTCGGTCAGCGATTTTTCCAGCGACATGGGCAATTTGCGCCGCGCCTTTGATTTGTTTGAACAAAAGGCGCAATTGGTGCGCTTGCTCGATATCTCGGCCCAAGCCGAAGGTGTGCGCATCTACATCGGCGGCGAGAGCCAGATTGTTCCGATGGAAGAGCTTTCTGTGGTCAGTGCCCCTTATGAGGTGGATGGCCAAGTGGTGGGAACCTTGGGCGTGATTGGCCCAACCCGCATGGCCTACGACCGCATGATTCAAATTGTGGACATCACGTCCAAGCTGGTCAGCAACGCCCTCAGCCACAAGTAGCGCTGTCACCGGTGCAACTGCTCGCCATATGGATTGCGGGAAACCCTCTGTCTGAATTGCGGTTTTTACCCAAAGATGCCAAGGTTTCTGCAACCCTTTAAGAAAGATGTACTTATGACACTCACGCGTTGGCTCAAATTGAACTGTGCCGTGGCGTTGACCGCCGTGGCTTTGTTTGGCATGTCCGCACAGGCTCAAACTGCCCCTGCGTCAAACGGCAAAACCGAAATGCTATGGTTGGGCCAGGCCGGTTTTCGCATCAAGTCGCCCGGTGGAAAAATCATTGTGATTGACCCCTGGCTCAAGGGCGGTCCTAAAACACCGGCCAATATCAAAAATGATTTTTCAGCGTTGGGCAAGATAGACCTGTTGTTGGTCACCCACGCCCACGTGGACCATTTAGGCGATGCACCCGAATTGGCCAAACTCAACAACACCGTGTTGTATGGCCCCGCTGATATGGTCACACCGCTGATCACGCTGGGTGTATTGCCTGCCAACTTGGGTCATCGGTTCAACAAAACCGGTAGCGTCAAACCTTTGCCTGGCATCAAGGTCACGGCGGTGGCTGCTGAACATTCATCCTTGATCGTTTGGAACAATCCTGCGACCGGCAAAAACGAATCGCATCCTGCGGGCGAAGCGGTGGGCTACATCATTGAGCTGGAAAACGGCTTCAAGATTTGGCATATGGGCGATACCGGTTTGTTTGGCGACATGAAATTCATCAGCGAACGCTACAAACCTGACCTCGTGCTCATGCCGATTGGTGGCAACTTCACCATGGACCCAGAGGACGCTGCTTTTGCCGCCCGCACCTGGATTCAACCCAAGATGGTCATGCCCATGCACTACAACTCCAACCCTTTGACCAAAGGCACGTTGGCAGAGTTCCAAGACGCCATGAAAGGCAGCCCCATCAAAGTGGTGCCCATGACCGAAGGGCAGACGCTGGAGTTTTAAGCCTTACGCACCCCGAACAAAATGCCGCAGGTCACCAGTGCCAGGCCTGCGAGCACGTTCAGTTGCATGGGCTCCCCCAACACCGCCAACGCGCCCAAGGCAGACAAGCCTGGCACGAGGGCGGTGATCATGGTGGAACGCACGGGCCCATAGTGACGAATCATCATGTTGAACGTGATGCCCGAAATCGCCACCGACCCCACACCTTGAAACATGGCCTGAAACCACAACTCGCTCAGCGGGGCAGTTGCCAAGTGGCTGGGTATCCAACCCATCCATGCGGATACGCCATAGATTGGCACAAACGTGACGCATGCAAACGCAGTGATGGCCATGGTGGCGTGAATGGCATTCAAGCCTTGGCGACGCACCAGCACGCTGTACATGCCCCAGCACATGGCGGCACTCATGAACAACACATCGCCTTTCCAAACTTCGCCGCCTTCAAACGCTTTGAGCAAACTGGCACCTCCTACCAATACATCGCCCACCACGATGCAGGCCAAACCAATGGCACGATTCTTTGAAATTGGGTCTTTCAAAATCACCATGGCCAGCAACGATGTCCACAAAGGCAAACTGCCTGGCAACAAGACAGACGCATGCAAAGCGGGCGCATAGAAAAACCCTGAGTACGCCAACACCGCGTAGAGCAGTCCGCCAAACAAGCCCGTGGCAGCCGTGATGCGCCATGGCAACGGCGATAGACCTAGAAACGAACAAGTGGCCGTACCTGTTTGTCGAGGCCCGCGCATCAGCCACCAGCCCCAAGGCAGCAACACGGTGCTGGCACCCAAGATGCGTAGAAATCCAATGTCCAACGGCAACAAGTTGTGCGATGCCGAGGCACGTGCAATCACGATGAATGATGTCCAAATGAGAACAGTGGTGATGGCAGCAATGAGTCCAATAGACCGGGGTGAAAGTTTCATTGAAAGATGATACGTGGCAGCACATTTACAATGCTCAACTTGGTTTGGGGCGTTAGCTCAGTTGGTTAGAGCAGAGGACTCATAATCCTTTGGTCCACAGTTCAAGTCTGTGACGCCCTACCAATTTCTTGTGATACAATGCTGTCTTTCCAGAGCGGCTGTAGCTCAGCTGGATAGAGTACTTGGCTACGAACCAAGGGGTCGTGGGTTCGATTCCTGCCAGCCGCACCAAATTGAACAAGGGTTTGCATCGAAAGACGCAAACCCTTTTTCTTTTGTCCCTCATGATGTGTTGCCAATTGCTTTAGGTGACCGCGATTTTTGGTTTTATCTCCTCTAATGTGGCCTGAAGTTTTGGCGCTTCATCCCTAACAATCACGGAGATCACACCATGCATTTCAAACGTCTGTTCACCCTTGCTTGTTTTGCTGCCACCGCTATGGGTGTGCCGTTTGCTGCACAAGCACAGCAGGGTTATCCCAACCGTCCTGTGAAGATCATCGTGCCGTTTGCCGCCAGTGGGCCGGCGGACAACTACGCGCGTTTCATGGCGCAACGTTTGCAAGATGCCATGGGGCAACCTTTTGTGGTGGACAACCGTCCCGGTGCAGGCTCCATCATTGGGACCGATGCCGCAGCCAAAGCGCCTGCGGATGGGTACACCTTGCTGATGATGTCCAACACCCAGACCGTCAACGAGTCTTTGATTCCCAACAAGCCCTTCAACTTGTTGAAAGACTTTGCACCGATTGCGCCCGTCAACTATTCCGACTTGGTGTTGGTGGTCAATCCAGCCGTGAATGCCAATTCCTTGCAAGACCTGATCAAGCTGGCCAAAGCCAACCCGGGCAAGTTGAACTATGCGTCCTCAGGCAACGGCACGCCGTACCACATGGCCGGCGAGTTGTTCAAGCACATGGCCGATATTCAAATGACCCACATTCCCTACAAAGGCAGTGCCGCAGCGCGCACCGATGTGTTGTCGGGTCAAGTCGACATGATGTTTGATGCGGTGACCACGATGGCCGAGAACATCAAAGCTGGCAAGGTCCGTGGCCTGGCCACTACTGGTCGTGTGCGCTCTTCGGTGATGCCTGAAGTGCCCACGGTGAGTGAGCAGGGCGTAGCCAAATATGAGGCGGTCATTTGGTTGGGGCTGATGGCACCTGCGGGCACGCCTGATGCCATCGTCACGCGCCTGAACACCGAGGTCAACAAGATCATCAACTCACCCGATGTGAAAGCAGCGTGGGCCAAACAAGGTGCAGTGCCGATGTCGATGACTGTGCCCGCTTTCACCAAATACTTGGCAGAGGACGTGGCCAAGTGGGCCACCATCGTCAAAGTATCTGGTGCCAAAGCCGACTGAACGGGCTTGCCATGCCCATGATTCAGTTTGAACTCAATGGCCACACTCAAAGCGTAGACGCGCAAGACAACGACAGTCTGCTGGATGTGTTGCGCAACAGCTGTGGTCAAAAATCGGCGCGGTTTGGCTGTGGTTTGTCGCAGTGCGGTGCCTGCCATGTGATGGTTGACAACCATGCGCTGCCTGCGTGCAGCACGCCCATGTGGTCGGTGGTGGGCAAGCAGGTAGTGACGCTGGAAGGTTTGGGGCAAGCGGACAATCCCCATCCGTTGCAGGCTGCGTTTTGCCAGCAACAAGCAGCGCAATGTGGCTATTGCAGCAGTGGCATGTTGATGACGGCGGCCGCTTTGCTCAAGCACAACCCGCATCCCACACCCGATCAAGTGCGTGAGGCTTTGCAGGGTAATTTGTGTCGCTGTGGCGCACACAACCGCATCGTGCGTGCTGTGTGTCAAGCTGCCCAGGCCATGGAGGGCACATGAGCACAAGCATTGATAAACCTGTGGTCTTGCCGGGTGGTCTCAATACCAACCGTCAGATTGCGCAATGGTTGCAGTTCTTACCCGATGGCCGTGTGCGCTTGCTGTCGGGCAAGGTTGAAATTGGTCAAGGCATCCTGCATGCGCTGGCGCAAATTGCAGCCCAAGAACTGGCGCTGGATGTGTCATGCATTGATGCGCTCGCAGCCAGCACCGCGTTGAGCCCTAACGAGGCCGTCACTTCGGGCAGTTTGTCCGTTCAGGATTCAGGCATTGCCGTTCGTCTGGCGTCGCGTCACGCCCGGATGTTGTTCACCCAGGCAGCGGCTGCGCAATATGCCGTGCAGGTGCAAGACATTCAGGTGCTCAACGGTCAGTTCATGCACCAGGGGCGGGTGCTGTGTGGCTATGGTGACTTGTGCCATGCAGTGGATTTGCACCTTGAGGTGTTGCCCGCCGAGCGTTTGCCCAGCGTCACATTGGCGCCTGGTTCCTCGCCTGTGCGTCCTGATCTGGTGCGCAAGTTTTTTGCCGCTGCCGATTACTTGCAAGACCTTGAGTTACCCGGCATGTTGCACGGGCGTATGTTGCGTCCACCTAATTTACAGGCACGTTTGAACGATGACATCTGGTTGCAGGTGTGTGGCCGAGTTCAGCAGTTGCCTGGTGTCCAAGGTGTTTATCGCGATGGCTGTCAAATTGGACTGCTGGCTCAAACTGAAGTGCAAGCCATCCAAGCGGTTGAGGCTCTCCGTCAAGCCTTGGTAGAGGGGCGCGCTTGGTCCATTCCGTTTGAGTTGCCAGATGCCACTGCTTTGAGCAACTGGTTGCGCAACAGCCCTTTGCAGACCACCACGGTGGCCAGTTCGACACCAGCTGTCGATGTTGCGCGCCCTCCAGCAGTTCGAACCTTGCAGGCTGACTATGTCCGTGCTTATTTGCACCATGGCTCCATGTCACCCTCGTGTGCGCTCGCTCAGTGGCGCGCAGATGCGTTGGACGTGTGGAGCCATTCACAAGGTATTTTTAATTTACGCCGTGATTTGGCGCTGGCTTTGGCAATCGCCCCTGAACGAGTCACCATCCAGCACATGCAAGGCGCGGGTTGCTACGGTCACAACGGGGCCGATGATGTGGCGTTTGACGCTGCTTGGCTGGCCCGCTTTGCAAGGGGTGCGCCTGTGCGTGTGCTGTGGTCCCGTCACGATGAAATGGCTTGGTCCCCTTTGGGGCCCGCCATGAGCGTGGGCGTGCAGGCCGGCCTGGATGCACAAGATCGTGTGGTCTTTTGGCAGCACGATGTCTGGAGTCAAGGCCATGGCACGCGTCCTGGGCGCAACGCCACGCCTGCCTTGTTGGGCTGTTGGTTGCAGCATGCTGACTTTCCTATCCTGCTGGCTGAAAACGCGGCCATGTCCGCCGGTGGGGGCTCCGAGCGCAACGCAGTGCCTCCTTACCAGTTTGATGCGTTGCAGGTGCTCAACCACCGCGTGATGCAGATGCCCATGCGTGTCTCAGCCTTGCGTGGTTTGGGGGCACACACCAATGTGTTTGCAGCCGAGTCGTTCATGGACGAGCTTGCGCATGCCACAGGCCAAGATCCGTTGGCGTTTCGTTTGCAGTATTTGCAAGACCCGCGCGGGCGTGCCGTGCTTGATCATGTCGCGAAACAAGCCCAATGGCCACACCGTGACGCGCGTCAACAAGCCCATGCAGCAAGAGGCGCAGACACCGCCTGGGGCCAAGGCTTGGCTTACGCCCGTTACAAAAACACCGGGGCATATTGCGCACTGGTGGCCGAGGTGGAGGTGGCTGAACAAGTGCGTGTGAAGCGTCTCTACATCGTCGCTGACGTAGGGTATGTAGTGGATGCCGATGGCGCCTCCAACCAGTTGGAGGGCGGAGCCATCCAAGCCACCAGCTGGACCTTGCTGGAGGCGGCCAAGTTTGACCGAAGCCAAGTACTCAGTGTGGATTGGGAAAGCTACCCAATTTTGCGTTTCAACGATGTCCCAGAAGTCTCGGTCGAGTTGTTGTCAGACGCTCAGCACCCGTCCGTGGGTGCGGGCGAAGCCACCATCGGTCCTTGTGCCGCAGCGATTGGCAATGCGGTGTTCCACGCCTTGGGCGTGCGTGTGCGCGAGATGCCTATCACCCCTGAACAAATTGTCAAAGCCATGGATCAAGCGGACACCGTTTGATCCCACACACATCCAAGGAGTATTGATGGAATTGCATATCTTGAGCGGTGGTGCAGCCGCTGGTTTGGTCGAGCCTTTGCAGGCGGACTTCGAAGCCGCACACAGCTGTACCTTGCATGGAACATTCAGCGCCGTTGGCGCCATGAAAGAAAAGTTATTGGCGGGCGCACCGTGTGATCTGGTCATCTTGACCCAAGCCTTGGTTGATGGCCTGGTCGCTTCGGGTCATGTGCAACCGGGCAGCACACGTCGCCTAGGGGTTGTCAAAACCGGATTGGCGGTGAAAACGGGCACCCCACATCCTGCGATCAAAACACGGGCTGAGTTGCAAGCGGCCTTTCGTGCCGCTGAAGGTATTTATTTCCCTGATCCCAAGTTGGCCACTGCGGGCATTCATTTCTTGAAGGTGCTCACGACCTTGGGCTTGGATGTTGAGTTGGCTGACCGTTTTCGTACCTACCCCAATGGCGCCACGGCTATGCGCGAGATGGCCAAGGCCAGCGGGCATGTGTTGGGCGGTACACAGGTGACCGAAATCAACTACACCCAAGGTGTCGATTTGATTGGCTTGTTTCCTCAAGAATTCGAGTTGGCCACGGTCTATACCTTGGGCATCGCCTCCCATGCCCAGCAGCCGCAACTCGCCCAGCAACTGGCGGATCAGCTGACGGGTGAGAGTACCCGCGCGTTGCGCATGGCTTTGGGGTTTGAGCTGCAAGACTAAAATTGCGGGCATGAAAACCCACCTTGCTTTTAGTTGTTTTACCTTCGGGTTGTTATTGCTTGGTGGCTGTGCGACACCTATTGCCAAGCCTGCTTTCTATCCGAACGCTCACTACCAGCGTGTAGGCCCTGCGCAAGCAGAGGCAGACAGCCAAGCATGTGCTGATTTGGCACAACGCTCTGAGGTTGGGTCTGTCAACAAAGTAGACGCGGCCCGCGCAGGTGCTGCGGGTGCCGCAGGGGTGGCAACCGCTGGTGTCGTGGGTTCGGTGCTTCAAGGCCACTCACCAGACCTCAGGAACATCGCTGCGGGTGCTGCTGCCATTGGCGCTGGTGGGGCTGCTGCCACGGCGGCTGGTCAATCGGTGGGGGGCAGCAGTTTGTATCGGCGTTTTGTCCAGCAATGCCTGGCTGAACGAGGCTACCAAGTCATTGGTTGGCATTGAGCCCAGGCTTGCATGAGCAAAGCATTCACCCGAGAAACCGACTCGGACGATGACGAAGAGGTCGGTTTACCTCCCCTGCCTGCTGGTGGCAAAAATTACATCACCCCTCAAGGTTACGCGGTACTGCGTGCCGAGCTGTTTGACTTGATGGACAACGAACGCCCGCGCATGGTGGAGATTGTGCATTGGGCGGCGAGCAACGGCGACCGATCTGAAAATGGGGACTACCACTATGGCAAGAAACGCCTGCGTGAAATAGACCGGCGTATCCGCTTTCTGACCAAGCGCCTTGAAATTGCCGAAGTCACGGATCCGAGCGTGCACCAAGGCAGCGACCAAGTATTTTTTGGTGCCACGGTCACGTACATCGATGAGGCTGATGTAGAGCGCACGGTCACCATTTTGGGCATTGATGAGGCGGACAGTCTCAAAGGTCAGGTGAGTTGGATTTCACCCATTGCCCGCGCCTTGCTGAAAGCGCGGGAAGGGGATGTGGTCAAACTCGTCACGCCCGTGGGCGTGCAAGAAGTTGAGGTGGTGGAGGTGCGTTATCCGGCACCTTCAACGCTGGGTTGACGGCTTCAGGCTTCGCGGTCCACGCCCGACACCACCCGTTGCGCCTGCATGACAGACGGCAAGCGTCGCAAGCTGCGCAGCACGGTGTCTAAGTGTTCGGTGTCGCGCACCGAAATCACAAAGCGCAAATCGGTGGCTTCTTGGCCACTCACCTCATCGGCCATGTTCACCAGCGTGATGTCGGCCTCCGCATTGGCAATGGCAGCTGCCACCCGTGCCAACACACCCTTGCCATTGCCGACGGTCACCACAATGGCGACTTCAAAATTGCGCGTGGGCTCTTCAGCCCATTCCACGGCAATGAATCGCTCACTGTCTTTGTGTTTGAGCCGCTGCCCCACGCCACATTCGTGGGTGTGCACCACCAGGCCTTCACCACGACCCAAATAACCCAAAATCGCATCGCCTGGAATGGGGCGACAGCAGGGTGCATATTGCACCGAAGCATTCTCACTGCCATCCACCACCACGCCACCTTGCGACACATTTTCATGTGCGGTGAAACGCTCACGGCTCATGAGCAGGGCGTCAGGTTTTTGTCCGGCTTCGGACAGCAGCGTGGCCAAACGCTTGGCCACAATGCTGGCCACGCGTTTGCCCAGGCCGATATCGACCAACAACTCATCTTGAGTTTTGCTGCCCGTAAAGCGCAGTAACTTGTCCCACATCACTTGGTGTGAGGCATCCACCGCAGGCATTTGCTCAATGCCTTCAGCACGCAGCGCTTGCGCGAGCAATTTTTGCCCCAGTTGCTGTGACTCCACCTGTGCCATGGTTTTGAGGTGATGGCGAATTTTCGAGCGTGCTCTGCCTGTGCGAACAAAGCCTAACCAGGCTGGGTTAGGCGCAGCCACGGTAGAGGTGATGACTTCCACCACGTCGCCGTTGCGCAGTTCTGTACGAAGCGGGACTTGCGCACCGTTGACCTTGGCGGCCATGGTGCGATCGCCCACGTCGCTGTGCACCGCATAGGCAAAGTCCACCACGGTGGCGCCACGCGGCATGGCCATGATGCGGCTCTTGGGCGTGAACACATACACCGCATCGGGGAACAGATCAACCTTGACGTGGTCCCAAAATTCGGTGGCATCGCGCGTCTCATCTTGGATGTCGAGCAAGGACTGCAACCACTTGTTGCCCAAGTTGCTGCTACTGTCTTGTGCGGAACCATTGGCCTTGTAGAGCCAATGTGCGGCCACGCCAGACTCTGCCACCAAATGCATGCCCTCGGTGCGCATTTGAAATTCCACATTCAAACCAGAAGGCCCCACCAAGGTGGTGTGCAGTGATTGGTAGCCATTGAGCTTGGCAATCGCGATGTGGTCTTTGAATTTACCTGGAACCGGTTTGTACAACTGGTGCAACACGCCCAACGCGGTGTAGCAGTCGGTCACATCGGGCAGGATGAGTCGAAAGCCATAAATGTCGGTGACTTGAGCAAAACTCAGATTCTTCTCGCTCATCTTTTTGTAGATGGAGTAGAGCGTTTTCTCGCGTCCAGAAATGCGCACTTTCAAACCCGCTTTGGCAAACGCGGCTTCGACTTCTTGCTGCACACGCTGCATCAGGTCGCGGCGGCGATGGCGGGCTTTTTGCACCGCTTTGCTGAGCACTTTGTGGCGCCATGGCAGCAGATGTTTGAATGCCAGCTCTTGCAGTTCGCGGTAGGTTTGGTTCAAGCCTAAGCGGTGGGCAATGGGGGCGTAGATCTCCAGTGTTTCACTTGAAATACGACCCCACTTGCTGCGCGGCATATCGCCCATGGTGCGCATGTTGTGGCTGCGGTCGGCCAGTTTGACCAATATCACGCGGACATCGCGGGCCATCGCCAACAACATCTTGCGAAACGACTCCGCTTGGTTCTCTTCGCGTGTATTGAATTCGAGCTTTTCAAGCTTGGTCAATCCGTCCACCAAGTCGGCCACCTGGATGCCGAAGCGCTCGATCAAATCGGTCTTGGTGATGCCGCAGTCTTCCATCGCGTCATGCAACAACGCAGCGGACAAGGCTTGCGCATCCAGCTTCCACTCGGCGCATTGCGCCGCTACCGCGATGGGGTGGGTGATGTAGGGCTCGCCGCTGTTGCGCAATTGGCCGAGGTGGGCTTCGTCGGCATAGCGGTAAGCACGGCGGACTTGATCCAGACCTTCGGCGTTGAGATAGCCCAGTTTTTCAGTCAGCGCAGCAAAGCTTGCAGCCGCTGCATTGGCGGCTGCTTTGTGGTTGCCCGCAGGGCTTGTCACCACAGGGGAGAAAGGGTTGGCCGAGCTCATAGGCAACACTGTACCCGCAATGAAAAAAGCACCGACTGAGCGGTGCTTTTGGGGGCAGATGAAACGCTGATCAACCTGGAACTTTTTTCAGCATTTCCAAGCCAATCTGGCCTGCTGCAATTTCGCGCAAAGCGGTCACGCCTGGTTTGTTTTTGCTCTCAACTTTGGCCGTGTGGCCTTGGCTGAGCATGCGAGCGCGGTAAGTGGCGCACAGCACCAATTGAAAGCGGTTAGGAATCTGCTCAAGACAGTCTTCAACGGTGATGCGTGCCATGTGGATGCTCCAGAAATCGGTCAAATGAGATTCAAGGCTTCAAAGATGTCAGCCCGTGCCCGGCGTTGGGCCGGGTATTTGAGTCGCTGTGCATGCACGATCGCTTTCAGGTCGAACAAGGCGCGCTCAAACAATTCATTGATTATAACGTAGTCAAATTCTTGCACCTTGGCCATTTCCTCGGCCGCATTACGCAGGCGCAAGGCAATCACTTCAGGGGCGTCCTCGCCACGGTTGTGCAAGCGCGATTTGAGTTCTTCCCAGCTGGGCGGCAAGATGAAGATCAACACCGCATTGGTAAAGATTTTCTTGATCTGAATGGCTCCTTGAAAGTCAATTTCAAGCACCACATCCGCGCCTTGAGCAATGCGGTCTTCAATGGCTTTGCGTGACGTGCCGTAGCGCTGTCCGTGCACGTGGGCCCACTCTAGAAAAGAGTTGGAGGCGACCATTTGGTCAAATTCAGGGGCAGAGACAAAGAAGTACTCTCGGCCGTGTTTTTCTTGTCCGCGCGGTGCCCGCGTGGTGTGTGAGACCGAGGGGCGCACTTGCGCGTCAAGCTCCATCAAGGCTTTGACCAAGCTCGATTTGCCAGCGCCACTGGGTGCTGCGACCACAAAAAGGTTGCCAGGAAAGTTGTCCATCATTCGAGGTTCTGTACTTGTTCGCGGAGTTGTTCAATCAGCACCTTCATGTCCACCGAGATGCGGGTCATCTCCATGGTGGCCGATTTGGAGCCCAGTGTATTGGCCTCGCGGTGCAACTCTTGAATTAAAAAATCGAGCCGTTTGCCGATGCCTTCTGATTTGCCACCTTGGTCCAGCAGGGCATCCATTTCTTCAAAATGAGATACCAGACGTGTCAACTCTTCGGCCACGTCAATGCGAATGGCAAAGGCGGTGGCTTCGGTCAACGCGCGGTCTTGGGCGGCCTCGGGCAGGGTCGCCCCATCGGTCAGGGCCATGGCTTCGCGCCACCGTTCCAAGAACCGCAGACGTTGTTGCTCAACCAACTGAGGGACCAAGGGCGCGGCCTGTTGCGCCAGCACACGCAGCTGGCTCAAACGCTCACGCAGGGTTTCGCTCAGGCGCGCGCCCTCGCGTTCGCGTGCGTCGCTGAGCTGTTTGAGCGTTGTTTTGGCCAACTTCAGCAGGGTGGGGCCAATGTCGGCAGGGGCGGTGTTTTGTGAGGTGCTCAAGCGCAGCACGTCGGCCACCGACAAGGGGTTGGCTTTGGGCAACCAAGAATGCACCGTGTCTTGTAAAGCGGACAAGCGCTGCAAAAGCTGTGGGGTGGGGGCTCCCAAAGTGTTGTCGCTGCTGGACTCGATGTTGGCGCGCACCTCCACCTTGCCGCGCTTGAGGTGCTTCATCACCAGCTCACGCAAAGCGGCCTCGTGGGGTCGCAGTTCCTCGGGCATTTTGAAGCTCAGATCTAGAAATCGGCTGTTGACCGAACGGATCTCAAGCCCCAAACGCAGGGCAGGGCTGGCAGAGGTGTCGGCGGTGTCGGGGTGCAGCTCGGCTTGCGCGCTGGCATAACCCGTCATGCTGTAAATGGCCATGGTGTGAGGAGTAAGAGCAAAGAACGATTATCTCAGCACCTCAGCCGGATATCGGGATTGCCCGACAATTGACAGTTATTGATGACCCCCAACGATTGTTTTTGACCATGACTTCTACGCTCCCTGCATCCCGTCACACCCGTGCTGCTGACCAGCTTCGCCCCGTGCGCATCACCCGCCACTACACCATGCATGCCGAAGGTTCCGTGCTGATTGAGTTTGGTCACACCAAGGTGTTGTGCACCGCCTCTGTGGAAGAAAAGGTGCCTGGCCACAAAAAAGGCAGTGGTGAAGGCTGGGTCACAGCCGAATACGGCATGTTGCCTCGCGCCACCCACACGCGCAGTGACCGCGAAGCTGCACGGGGCAAGCAATCGGGCCGCACCCAGGAAATTCAGCGTCTGATTGGTCGTTCCATGCGCGCGGTGTTTGATCTCAAAAAACTCGGTGAGCGCACCATCCACCTCGATTGCGACGTGTTGCAAGCCGACGGCGGCACGCGCACGGCCAGTATCACCGGCGCGTTTGTGGCAGCGCAAGACGCGGTCAACACCCTCATGGCTTCGGGCAAGCTCACTGAGAGCCCCATCACCCAGGGCGTGGCGGCTATTTCGGTCGGCATGTTGGGTGATTTGCCCTTGCTTGATTTGGAATACACCGAAGACTCCAGCTGTGACACCGACATGAACGTGGTGATGACCAGCGCCGGGCATTACGTGGAAGTGCAGGGCACGGCCGAAGGCCTGCCATTCACCCGCGAGCAAATGAATGCCTTGCTGGCCTTGGCTGAAAAAGGCATTGGCGAGCTGATCGCTATGCAACAAGAAGCTCTGCACGCCTGATCGCACCATGGCAATCATGAAGCAAATCGTTTTGGCATCCAACAACCAAGGCAAGCTCGCCGAATTGCAAGCCATGTTCGCTCCTTTGGGTGTTGAGCTGGTGCGCCAAGCCGATCTGGGCGTGGGGGAGGCGGAGGAGCCGTTCCACACCTTTGTGGAGAACGCCCTGACCAAAGCGCGCCATGCGTCGCGTGTCAGTGGCTTGCCCGCGCTGGCCGACGATGCGGGCTTGTGTGTTGATGCCTTTGGCGGCTTGCCAGGTGTGCAAACTGCCTTTTACGCCACCCAGTTTGGCTACGACAAGGGCGATGAAAACAATGTGCGCGCTTTGCTGGAGCAAATGGCGCACGTCGATAACCGCCGTGCTGCCTTGGTCAGCACCTTGGTGGCGGTGCGTCACCCCGATGACCCGGAACCTTTGATCGCTGTGGGCCGCGCTGTGGGCGAAATCACACGTGCGCCCATGGGCAGCAACGGCTTTGGGTTTGACCCCATCATGTATATCCCCCGCTTCGGCAAAACCTTTGCCGAACTGCCCGTGGATGTGAAAAATGCCAACAGCCATCGCGGCCAAGCGGCGCAGCAGATGCTGGCCTTGATGCGTGAACGTTGGTTTTCACCTGCATGAGCACAGACATTCAGCACCTCATGCGTCCTGGCACGCTGTCATTGAGCAGCCTGCCGCCGTTGTCTGTGTACGTGCACTTGCCTTGGTGTTTGAAGAAGTGCCCCTACTGCGACTTCAACTCGCACGAATGGTCAAAGGGGGGGGCAGACAGCTTGCCCGAGCAGCGTTACTTGGACGCCTTGTGTGCCGACTTGGAGAGTGCCTTGCCCCTGATTTGGGGTCGCAGCGTGCACAGCATCTTCATTGGTGGCGGCACGCCCAGTTTGTTTTCGCCTGCGGCCATTGAGCGCTTGATCAGCGACTTACGGGCGCGTTTGCGTTTGGAAGCTGATTGCGAAATCACCCTAGAGGCCAACCCGGGCACCTTTGAGAAAGACCGTTTCAGGGCCTTTCGTGCCGCCGGTGTGACCCGCTTGTCGGTGGGAGTGCAAAGCTTCAACGACACGCATTTGCAAGCCTTGGGCCGGGTCCACAACCGTGCCCAGGCGATTGCAGCGCTGGAAGAGGCCGCCAGTGCCTTTGACACCTTCAACCTCGATCTGATGTACGCCTTGCCAGGTCAAACCTTGGCGCAGCTGGACGAAGATTTGGACATGGCACTGTCGCTGGCGCCGCCGCATCTGTCGGTCTACCACCTCACCATTGAGCCCAACACGGTGTTTGCCAAGTTCCCACCCCAAGTGCCTGAGGACGATGAGGCCTACGCCATGCTCGACCGCATCACCGAGCGCACCGCCGCTGCAGGCTTACATCGCTACGAAGTGTCGGCCTATGCGCAACCCAACCACCGCTGCTGGCACAACCTGAATTACTGGCAGTTTGGCGACTACTTGGGCGTGGGGGCAGGCGCTCACAGCAAACTCAGCTTTGCGCACCGTGTGTTGCGCCAAGTGCGCAACCGCGACCCGCGCTTGTACATGGACCACGCTTTGGATGCCACACGCGCTGAACGTGCCGTGGCGCAGAGCACCGAGGTGGCACGCAGCGAATTGCCGTTTGAGTTCATGCTCAATGCATTGCGCTTACGTCACGGGTTTTCCTTGGCCGATTTCACCGAGCGCACAGGCTTGCCCGTGACCGCGATTCAAGCCGCTCTGGCCGAGGCCGAGGCCAAAGGCTTGGTGACCCGCGACTTTCAGCGCGTGGTGCCCACCGAGCGGGGCTTTGACTTTTTGAGTGATTTGCAGTCTTTGTTTTTACCGGCAGACAACGACTCTTGAACGCGCCATCAAAAATGCCCTCAAAGGGCATTTACAATATGCGCTGGAATTCAACTCGGAAGCGTGGCAGAGCGGTTGAATGCACCGGTCTTGAAAACCGGCGAGGGTGTGAGCCCTCCGTGAGTTCGAATCTCACCGCTTCCGCCACATACAGTCCCCAGTGCCGCCACGGCACTGGGGATTTTCTTTTTGCGTAGACAAAGGCAACGCGTGTTCAAAAATGTGATCGTGTATCGGGTGGGTGAGGGCTGGGCCCCCACCTTGGCGCAAATCGAAGACAGCCTGGACGCTGAGCGTTTTGTGCCCTGCGGTGCCAGCCAAGAGAAATCAGTGGGTTGGGTGGAGCCACGTGGCGAAGCGCATGGCCCTTTGGTGGAGTCGGTGGCGGGCCAGCTGATTTTGAAACTCAAAATTGAAACCAAATCCGTGCCGGGTTCGGTGGTCACGCGCAAAGCCAAAGAGCGCAGTGTGCACATTGAAGCCACCACGGGGCGTAAACCGGGCAAGAAAGAACTGCGCGAGATCAAGGACGACGTGCGCATGTCGCTCATGCCTCTGGCATTCACCAAAGAGTCGTCCGTGGTGGTGTGGATCGACCTTGCTGCCCGCTTGCTGGTCATCGATGCCGGCAGTCAGGCCAAAGCCGACGAGGTGGTCACGTTGTTGGTCACGTCCTTGGCGGGATTGAGTGTGACCTTGCTCAACACCCAGATGTCCCCGCAAGCGGCCATGACGGCCTGGTTGATCTCGCAAGAGCCACCGCCCGGGTTTAGTGTGGACCGTGAATGCGAACTCAAGGCTGCTGACGAGTCCAAGTCGGTGGTGCGTTATGTGCGCCATCCGCTTGATACGCAAGAGGTCAAGCAATACGTGGAAGGCGGCAAGTTGCCCACACGCTTGGCCTTGACATGGGACAGCCGCGTGTCTTTTGTGTTGACCGAGGCCTTGCAGTTGAAGAAAGTGGCTTTTTTGGATGTGGTGTTTGAAGCCACCTCCGCTGAAAAAGACGAAGGCTTTGACGCCGATGTAGCGATCGCCACCGGTGAGCTGTGTAAGCTCTTGCCAGATTTGTTTGAAGCCCTGGGCGGCGAGATGGTGGTGGCTTAACGCCACCCGCGAGAAGGAGATGGGGTGATGGACCGATTGATCACACAAACTTTTTCCAATGTGCAAACCGGCATCGAGGTGGCCGCCACCTTGGCCTTTGCGCTGTCGGGTGTGATGGAGGCCGCACGCAAAAAGCTCGATGCCGTCGGGGTGACCGTGGTGGCCAGCGTGGCCGCGTTTGGTGGTGGCACTTTGCGCGATGTGTTGTTGGACCGTCGACCCCTGTTTTGGATTGAGCACTCGTGGTACGTCTGGTTGGTGCTGGGTTTGTGCATTGCCGCCATGTGGTTGATGCGGGCCAAGCACTTTCGCCCGACCTTGCAATCGATCCAGTGGCCCGACGCGCTGGGCTTGGGCCTGTTTGCTGCCAGTGGCACCCAGATTGCTTTGGGCCTGAACATGCCTGCATTGATTGCGGTCTTAATGGGCGTGATCACAGCCACCTTTGGTGGCGTGCTGCGCGACATCGTGTGCAATGAAGTTCCTACCGCCTTCAGCGATCACCATCCGTATGCGGTGTGTGCTTTTGCTGGCTGTTGGTTGGTCGTGGGATTGCAGGCGCTCGCGGCGGACTCTACTTTGAGCTTGGCCTGCGGGGCGGGCTTGGCCACCCTCACGCGTTTGGCCGCTTTGCATTGGGGCTGGCAGTTGCCCGAGTGGAAAGTGGACGACGAGGCCTGAGCACCAGGCCCCGTGTCACGAGCGCAGCTTATTCGGCCACGATGCCTTTGAGTTGAATCACGCGGCCCCAACGTGGGTAGTCTTTGGCCACGATGGCGCCGAGCTCTTCAGGCGTGGAGTGGCTGGCATCCAAGCCAGCGCGGCTGAAGATGTCTTTCACCGCTTGCTGTTGCAAGATGCTGGCAAAGTCACTGCTGAGTTTGTTGACGGTTGCCGCAGGGGTTTTGACCGGCACAAAGAAGGCGTACCACAGGTCCACGTCAATTTCTTTGTAGCCCAGCTCTAAGAAGGTGGGCACGTCTGCCGCCACCGGGTGACGTTTGGGGCTACCCACCGCCAGCGCATTGAGCTTGCCGGACTTCACAAAACCTTGGGCCACGTGGATGGGCAAGAAGCCCACCATCAACTCGCCTGCCAGCAAGTCTTGGGTATAGCCCGCTGTGCCACGGTAAGGTACGTGCAGCATGAACGCCTTGGTCTCCAGCTTGAACAGCTCCATGGCCATGTGGTGGGGTGTGCCGACGCCGGGTGAACCAAAGGTGATGAACCCCGGCTTGGCACGTGAGATGGCCACCAGGTCTTTGACTGTTTTGATGCCTGTGCTTGGGTGTGCCACCAGCATCAAAGTACCGTAGGCCCCCATGGACACAGGCGCAAAGTCTTTCACCGGGTTGTAGCTGGTTGTCTTGTAGAGTTGTGACGCCATCAGCATGGTGTTGGCGCCCATGAGAATGGTGTTGCCATCTGCCGCTGACTTGGCCACAAACTCAGCGCCAATGTTGCCACTGGCGCCTGGCATGTTTTGCACCACCACCGGCATTCCCAACTTTTCAGCAAGACGCGGTTGCACTGTGCGTGCAATGGTGTCCATGCCGGTGCCCGGGGTGAAGGGCACGATGATTTTGACCGTGGTGTTGCTGCCCTGGGCCCAGACGGGGGCCACCAACAGGCACGTCAAACACGCAAGCAGAAAACGTTTCATGCAGTTTCCTCAGTGTCAAGCGCCAGTTTTTGGCGTTGGAATTTTGAACAAGGCTTGCGCGTTGGTTTGGAAGAACTTCTTCTTGGTGGTGGGGTTCATGTCCATGCCATCCAGCGCGTTCACCTCGTCAATGGCGTATTGGTAAGGGTAGTCCATGGCGTACAGCACACGGTCTTCACTCAGCACGCTCTGTGTGAACTCAATCGCCTTAGGCCAAGCCATGCCGCTGTTGGTGATGTGGAAGTTCTCACGCAGGTAGTCGCTGGGTTTACGTTTGAGTGGCTGAACCATGGGGTAACGGTTTGAGCGCACCGTGGCAGCGTGCATGTAGTCGAGTCGGTAAGCCCAGAACGGCAGGGCTTCACCCATGTGGCCCAAGATGATTTGCAGTTTGGGGAAGCGGTCGAACACCCCCGAGGTGATCAAACGCAAAGCATGCAGGCCGGTCTCTACCCCAAAGCCATACACCGCGCCGTCGAGACCCGCTTCTAGAAAGGGGCCAATCATGTTGGCTGGGGGCGTGTTGGGGTGCAGGTAAATCGGCGTGTCGTGTGCTTGCGCCGCTTCAAAAATTTCCCAGAACTTTTGGTCTGACAGATATTCACCGTGGGTGTGTGAGTTGATCACCACCGAATTCATGCCCAGTTGGTTCACGCCACGTTGAATTTCCTTGGCGGCTTCGGCCGGGTCTTGGGGCGCCACAGCAATCATGCCGACAAAGCGGTCTGGGTGGCGACGCACGCCCTCGGCCAATTCGTCGTTGGCGACTTTGGCAAACGACACGGCCAAGTCACGGTCCATGGCTTGTACGCCGGGGGAGGTGAGCGCAATCACTTGCATGTCAATGCCGGCATCGTCCATGTGGCCGATACGCACTTGGTCCAAGTCCACCAAGCAACGCATGATGTGTTGGGCCCGTTCGCTGGGGCTGCTCATGTAAAAGCCCATCAGGCTTTGAAAGCCGGGGTCGACATGCGGTTGCTTCAGGATGTTGCGGTAGATGTCGAGCATCTCAGAAGGGCAAAACGCTTCTTCAGTCGCGATGCGCAGGTAAGGGGCTTTGCCAGGTTTTTGCAGATTTTTTTGTGTCATGGTTTAAACAATGTTGACGCTGAGGTTGGGTAAGCCGTCGATGTGCATCTCAATCACATCGCCACGCACCACCGGTCCGACGTTTTCGGGGGTGCCTGAGTAAATGATGTCGCCCGGGAAAAGCTCAAACGCTTCCGACAACTGTGCGATTTGCTCTGCCACTGACCAGATCATTTGGTTCAGATTGGCTTTTTGTTTGCTTTGACCGTTGACCTTGAGCCAAATCTCGCCTTGGGTGAAGTGGCCAGTCTGTGCCACTTTGTGCACCGCGCCGATGGGGGCCGATTTGTCAAAACTTTTGCCAATTTCCCAGGGCTTTTTCTGGTCACCCATGAAGCGCTGCAAGTCGCGTCGCGTCATGTCCAGTCCCAGGGTGTAGCCGTACACCAAGTCCAGGGCCTTGTTGACGGGAATGTTGCGCCCGCCTTTGCCCAGCACCGCCACGAGCTCTGCTTCGTAGTGGTAGTTTTTGGTCAGGGGTGGGTAGGGGTGTTGGCCCACGGTGCCAGCGGCCACGTACTGAATAGCGTCGGTGGGTTTTTGAAAGAAGAATGGTGGTTCACGCGTCGGGTCTGAGCCCATTTCACGGGCATGCGCGGCGTAGTTGCGACCAATGCAATAGATGCGACGCACTGGAAACATTTCGTCGGAGCCGACGATGGGGATGTACACCGCAGGCACGGCAAACGGTGTTTTGGGTTGCTGCTGCGCCATGCCCGGTGTGGCACACCCCACCAGCGCACCGGTGGTGACCAAAGCAGAGTTCTGGAAAAAATGACGGCGGTCCATGCGTGTCTCCTTGTGGGTGAAAAGCTTCAAGACTTCAGGGCAAAGCCTGCAATCTCTTTGTAGTGGTCCGAGATTTTGCGCAGCTCGTCTTGGCTGATCAAGTCATCAATGTGGTTGAAGGGTTTGTCCCCACTGAGTTCATCGGCTTTCATGATGATGAAGTCCGGCGGTTGTGTGCGGTTGGTTTCCACCACTTTGGCCGTGGCTGGCAGGCGCAGGTCTTGGTAAGCCTTCAAGGTGGCGACGGGGTCGGTGCTTTGTGCCAGCAGGTCGGCCAAGGTGCGGGCGTCGATCAGCCCTTGTGCTGAACCGTTGGAGCCGCGTGGGTACATAGGGTGTGCGGCATCGCCCATCAGGGTGACACGGCCAAAGCTCCATTGCGGCAGCGCGTCTTTGTCGACCATGGGGTACTCGAACACGCGTTCGGACGACATGATCAGGTTGGGCACATCCAACCATGGGAACTTCCAGTCTTTGAAATATTCCAGCGTATCGGCTGGGTTGCCTGGCTTGTTCCAGTCGTTCATGCGTGCGCCTTCGAGGCGAATCTCAGAAGTCCAGTTGATGAGCTGGTTGCCCTTGCCGTCCACGTTGTCAACGATGGGGTAGATCACCATCTTGCCGGTGTCGATCGATCCGATGCGGATGTAACTTTTTCCCGTCAAGATGGGTTTGTGCACGGTCACGCCACGCCAGGTGTTGATGCCTGCGAAACACACCTTGTCGTCGGGGAAGAGTTGTTTGCGCACGGCCGAGTTGACGCCGTCGCACGCCACGGCAATGTCGGCTTGCACCTGGCGTGTGTCGCCGTTGGTCAATTGGAACGTGGCAATGGCATGTTGTTCGGTCTGGTCCACACGGATGCAGCGGTAGCCGGTGTGGATGCGGTCTGCGCCCAGGCGCGCCATGGCCGCATCAAACATGATGCGGTGCAGCTTGCCCCGATGGATGCCCAGCTCGGGGGTGGCATAACCCGCGTGGCGACCACGCAACTCTTTGTAAATGTATTGGCCAAAGCGGTTGTAGAACACGCTCTCGAGGTTTTCAATGCCGACGGCTTCCAGCTGCGGCAACAAGCCCAGGGCGGCGAGCTCTTTGTTGGTGTGGGGCAGCAGGGTGATGCCCACGCCGATCTCTTTGATGTCCGCCACAGCTTCAAACACTTCGCAGTCAATGCCGCGTGCGTGCAAGCCCAGTGCAAAGCCCAAGCCGACAATGCCTCCACCTAAGATCGCTACTTTCATCGTTTACCCCGATACCTATGAGAATGAGTTTTCGTTAGCATGCAAACGATTATTGTGTCTTCTTCTCAATTGACCGCTTCTAGATAGAAACCCCAATACATGCCTTTGATCGAGATGTACGAACGCCCTGGTTTTTTGCTGCGTCGCGCGCACCAAATTTCGGCTGCTATTTTTGAAGGCAGTTGTGCCGAGTTGGGTCTGACGCAAGCGCAGTACGGGGCTTTGACTGTGCTGAGCCTAGAGCCGGGCATCGACCAAACCAGTCTGGCGCGTGCGCTGGCGTTTGACAAAGTCACGGTGCTGCGGGTGTTGCGCGGCTTGCAAGAACGCGGCTTGATTGCGCGGGAGGTGTCTGAAAGCAGCCGTCGCCAAATGGCCGTGCGTTTAACCCCAGCAGGGGCTCGCCTTTTGAAAAAAGCAGAGCTGCCGGTGCATGAGGCCTACAACAAGCTCATGGCCCCATTGAATGCCAAGCAGCGCGAACAATTCATTGCCTTGTTGCAGCAGCTCACCGATGGTTTGGGTGAGGAGGCGCGTGCCGCGTTTGTGCCCTTGGCACGTCCAGCGTCAAGCCGCTGACTGCAAAAAGTCGCTCACTAAAGCCCACTGCGCAGGCACATTCAGCGCCGGGGCGTGACCGCAGCCTGCAATCTCATGCACTTGCAAGCGTCCTAAGGCACCCGGTCCGCGACTGCGCATAGCCTCTAGCGTAGGGGGCAGAACCAAGTCGGAATTGGCCCCGCGCAGCACCATGACGGGCATGCTCAGTGCGTCGTACTGGGCCCACATGTCGTACTCAGGGACGGGGCGGAAAAACTGTTGCACGATGGCGGGGTCGTAATGGGGCGTCACGCGGCCATCGGGCAAACGGCGGGTGGATGTTTCTGTCAAATGCCGCCATTGGGCATCGGTGTGAAAACCAAACGGTGCATAGGCTTGGCGGAAAAAGGCTTCCAGCTCTGGCACGGTGTCAAACGCCAGTGGGGTGCCCGCATAGGCTTTGATGCGTTCGATGGCCGCCTGCGCCAACTCAGGGGCCATGTCGTTGAGCAACAGGCTTTGGATGCGCCCTTTGAACTCAGGCAGGTCCAAGCCTGCGGCGCACACCATACCGATGGCACCGCCCATGGAGGTGCCAATCCAGTGGGCACGCTCAATCTGCAAGCCATCCATCAAACTCAAGGCCAAACGCGCGTAGCGGGCCAGGCAGTAGTCGTTGTCGGGGTCATGGCTCCACTGGCTCAAACCACGGCCAATGGTGTCCGGGCAAATGATGCGGTAGTTCGGTGCCAGCTCTTGGGCCAGACTGTCAAAGTCGCGCCCGGTGCGCGCCAAGCCATGCCAGGCGATCACCACGGGCGCGTCATCTGGGCCCCAGGCGGTGTAGTGCAGGTTGAACGGGCCGCATGACAGGTAATGAGAGCTGGGAGACATGGGGGACTTTCAAGGTCGTGGGTACGAGGGCCTGTGCAAGTTGTCTATTTTGCCCATCGGTCCAGCGTTTACGATCGCGCCCATGCAACTGCAAGATATTTTGTATTCCCAAGGCTTTGGCACCCGCCGTATTTGTGCGGGTTTGATTCAGCAAGGCTATGTGCAAGTCGATCTGGGCAATGGCCTGGTGGACTGTGATGACCCACTGCAAGAGGTGGATGTGCAGGAAGGTCTGATGTATTCGGTGCAAGGCGTGCTGTGGCCCTACCACGCCAAAGCCTATGTGCTGCTGCACAAGCCAGCGGGCTATGAGTGCTCACACAAGCCCTCGGCATGGCCTAGCCTGTACACCCTGTTGCCACCGGCGCTGCGGCAAAGGCCGCAAAAAAGCGCGGTGCAAGGCGTGCAAGCAGTGGGGCGTCTTGACCAAGACACCACCGGCATGTTGGTGTTGACCGACGATGGCCCCTTGATTCACCGCATGAGTTCACCGCGCCACCACGTGCCCAAGGTGTACGAGGTGAGCACCGACGACCCGCTGGACGCCAAGCAAGTTCAGCGACTGCTCGATGGCGTGGTGCTGGATGACTCACCCAAGCCCGTGCGTGCCGCCGCCTGCGAAGCTGTGGCTGAGCACCACCTGCGCTTGACATTGACCGAGGGCAAATACCACCAAGTCAAACGCATGCTGGCTGCGGTGGGCAACAAGGTGGTGGGCTTGCACCGCTCGCAAATCGGTGCCATGCCCTTGCCCGAGGATTTGAAGCCAGGGCAGTGGCGCTGGATCACAGACGACGAGATGAAGCTCTTAACAGGCAAGTGATGCTCTGAGTGTGCGCCAGCACGGGCGGCTGGTTCAGGGCTTGTCGGCCAAGAAATCTGCCACCAAGGCCAGGGTGGCTTGTGGCTGGTCTTTGTGTGGCGAATGCCCGCAATCGGCCAAGGCGTGGCGTGTGATCTGTCCGTGCTCGGGGGCAATGTCTTTAATTTGGCGCAGCGTGCCGTAGACATCGTCTACGCCTTGCATGGCCAGCACAGGACAGGCAATCTCGCGGCATAGGGCTCGGATGTCAAAACTGCGAAAGCCGTCTGACAGCCAAACGTCGTTCCATTGCCAAAACGCCGTGTCGACATCGCTGTGAAACTTCGACAAGCGTTGCCGCAAATCGCCTTGCAAGTAGGCATCGCGTGCGGCTTCGATGGCACGCAAGGACACCTCTTCCACGATCACATGCGGCGCCATCACCACGCACGCACTCAGGGGCTGGCGTGCGGCATGCAACAAGGCAATCGTGCCGCCGTCCGAATGCCCTACCAGCACAGGCTGTTCGATACGCAGCGCAGCCAACAGCTCAGGCAACACCTCCCAGGCTTCGCGGTGCATGTAGTCAGGGGGCAAACGGTTGAGGCCACGCACATCGGCCACGCCCTGCGATTGCCCGTAGCCTTGGCGTGAATACACCACGCCAGCGCGTCCGGTGGCTTGGCACACCTGTTCGGGCCAAAAGCCTTCGCGGCTGCGCCACAGGGCGACCGAGCCCAGGCCTTCGTGCAAAAAAACGATGGGAGCTTTGGCTGGCGCATTGGCCGTTGAGGCATGGCCGATCAGTTCCACTTCAAGGCGCGTTTGTTTGAGCTGGATCATGATCATGGCCGCATATTAAAGCCCGACGACACGCTGGGCGTAGAGCCGCTCGTTACACTGGGGGCTGATTTTTTGAAGGTGCATTCACCGTGTTTTTGTTTCAACGATTGACGCTGGCGCTGGCTGGCTTGCTGCTTTTTTCTGCCCATACCGTGCAGGCTGCCAACCCCATCTTTGTGCTCAATTCGCAAGACGCCAATGTCAGCGTGATTGATCCGGTGACGTGGAAAGAAACCCGACGCATCCCGACGGGGAAAGAGCCGCACCACCTGTACCTCACCCCTGACGAAAAGTCGGTCATCGTGGCCAATGCGGGCGGCGATTCCCTGACATTTTTTGACCCCCGCACGGCGGAGGTGCAACGTGTGGTCCGTGGCACGCTCGACCCCTACCAGTTGCGCTTCTCCCCCGATATGAAATGGTTTGTGACGGTGGCTAACCGCCTCAACCACATTGACATTTACCGTTGGGACGGCAAAGACCTCACCCTGGCCAAGCGCATTCCGTCGGGCAAAACACCCAGCCACATCTGGATCGATACCAAAAGCACCACGGCCTATGCCTCGATGCAAGACAGTGACGAATTGGTGGCGGTCGACCTGGCCACGCAAACTTTGAAATGGCGCGTCAAAACCGGCTCGCTGCCAGCCGATGTGTTTGGCACACCCGATGACAAATATTTGTTGGTTGGTTTGACAGGCGGAGACCGGGTCGAGGTTTACGACGTCACAGGCCCGCAAGCCAAGTTGTTCAAAACCATTCCTACGGGCGCGGGCGCTCACGCTTTCCGAGCTTTGGGCGATGGTCGCCATGTGTTTGTCGGCAACCGTGTGGCCAACACCATCAACAAGATCGACTACACCACCCTCGAGTCGGTGGCGCAGTTCAAAGCACCCGGGGGCCCTGATTGCATGGAGGTGTCGGCCGACGGCAAGTTGCTGCTAGTGTCCTCGCGCTGGATCAAAAAAGTCAGTGTCATTGACTTGAGCACAGGCCAGTTGGTGCGCCAGGTCAAGGTGGGCAAGTCTCCCCATGGCATTTGGACGCTGGACCACGCGAAGCGGTTTTGAGCATGCGTAGGTCAGCGCTGTGGGCGTTATATGGCATGGCTTGGAGCCTCATGGCGCAAGCGGCGGTTCCCTGCAACAAGCCGTTGTATCTGACCTTTGACACCGGCCACATGGGCGTGGCGCCCTTGGTGGCCGAGGTGCTCAACCGCCAGCAGGTCAAGGTCACATTTTTTGCGGCTCATGAACCCACACAAGAAGGCGATGGCACCTTGGGTGAGCACTGGGCTGCTTGGTGGCGTGCCCGTGGCGCCGAAGGCCATGCCTTTGCTTCGCACACCTATGACCATGTGTACTGGCGTGCCGACCAGCCGCAAGGTCGCTGGTTGATGCGTGCCAGCGCGGGACCGAAAAAAGGCTTGGTTGAGTCTTGGGACGCTGCCCAGTACTGCCAAGAACTGCAACGCGCCAACACCCGCTTGCAGCAACTCACGGGGCAAAAGCCTTTGCCCTTGTTTCGTGCGCCCGGTGGCAAGACCTCGCCCTCGTTGCTGGCAGCAGCCAAACAATGTGGGTTTGCCCATGTGGGGTGGGCCGATGCGGGCTTCTTGGGGGACGAGTTGCCCAGTGACAAATACCCCAACGCTTTGTTGCTCAAGCGGGCCTTGAAGAGCATCCGCTCGGGTGATATCTTGATGGCGCATTTGGGCATCTGGTCGCGTCAAGATCCCTGGGCCCCCACCGTGCTGGAACCTTTGGTTGAAGGCCTCAAGGCCAAAGGGTTTTGTTTTGCCACACTGCGAGACCACCCACAATACAACGCATGGACACACTGATTGATGGGTTTGCCAACGTGCAAGCCGCGTTGTATGAAAACTGGTTGCAGCCTTTGGCCTTTGCTTTGGGGTTGGGCAGCCGACTGGAAGATGTTTTCAATGGCACCGGCTGGTTGTTGGTGGGGCTGATACAGCTGGCGGTCATGTTGCTGCTGATTGAGCCCTTGCAGCGCTGGCGCCCGGTGGAGCCTTTTGCCAACCCGCATGCGGTGCGTACCGATGTGATTTACACCCTGATTCACCGTTTGGGCTTGTTTCGCATTGCGCTGTTTTTCACCATTGACCCCTTCATGGACGACTTGATGGGGCATCTGCGCACCGCAGGCATGGGGACTTTTCATCTTGAAGATCTTTGGCCGGGTGTGACCGATGGGGCGTGGGCCAGCTTCTTGATCTATTTGGTGGTTTTTGATTTTGTGGGCTACTGGCTGCATCGTGCGCAACACCAATGGCATTGGTGGTGGGCGCTGCATGCGGTACACCACTCTCAGCGCCATATGACGCAATGGACGGACAACCGCAACCACCTGCTAGACGATGTGATGGGCGCCGTGATTTGGGTGGTGGTGGCGCAGTTGATTGGGATTGCACCCAGCCAGTTTGTGGCGGTGGTAGCCATCACCCAACTGAGCGAAAACTTTCAGCACGCCAATTTGGCGATCAGCTTTGGTCGTTGGGGGGAGCGGCTGTGGGTCAGTCCGCGTTTTCATCGTTTGCATCACGGGGTAGGCATTGGCCATGAAAGCCCTGCGCAGCGCACCGACGCATCGCGTGAGGTGCTGGGGGGACACAACTTTGGCGTGCTCCTGCCTTGGTGGGACATCTGCTTTGGTACCGCAGATTTTTCCCGGCGTTTTGAAGCGACCGGTATCCGTGACCAAGTGGAGCAGGGGCGCGATTACGGTGAAGGTTTTTGGGCCCAGCAAAAATTGGGTTTGAAACGTTTCATGGCGGCTTTACGTCCGGTCGCTAAGGCGAACTCGGCTCGTTGAGGCTGGGTTATGCTTTTGTGATGCGTTTGTTGTTCGATTCTTTTTGGCGTGCGTGGGCTTATTGCCTGATGCCGCGCGTCATGTTGTTATCTTTGCTGCCATTGGTCATGTTGCTGTTGGTGGCCTTGAGTTGGGGCTACTTTTTTTGGGTACCGACCCAAGATTGGGTGCGCGACATGCTGGACAGTTGGCAGCTGTTGCAAAGCATGCTGGACTGGATGCAAGCGCACGGCGCCGCCAACTTGCAGGGCGTGATGGTGCCTTTGGTCGTGATTTTTTCGGTCACCCCTTTGTTGGTGGTCATGACCTTGTTGGCGGTGTCCTTGATGATGGGACCGGCCTTGCTGGACCTGGTGGTGCAACGCCGCTTTCAACACTTGGCGCTCAAACACGGTGGTTCTGCCATGACCAGCTTGGTCTGGACGGTGGGCTCCACCCTGGCGGCCATGTTGACCATGGTCATCACCTTGCCCCTGTGGTTGTTGCCGCCTCTGATGTTTGTTATTCCCCCTCTGATTTGGGGTTGGCTGAGTTACCGCGTCATGGTGTTTGATGCCTTGGCGGTGCATGCAAGCCGTGAAGAACGATTAGAGATTGGTCGCCGCCATCGCGGTTGGTTGCTGTTGATTGGTGTGCTGACAGGGTATCTGGGGGCTTTGCCTAGCGTGGTCTGGGCGTCAGGCGCTTTGTTTGCTGCCGCCTTTGTGGTGCTGGTCCCGGTGGCTATTTGGATCTACGCCGTGGTGTTTGCGTTCACCGCGTTGTGGTTCACCCACTACAGCTTGGCTGCTTTGGAAAGTCTGCGTGCGGAGTCGGACTCTGTGGTGGTCGGCGTCTCGGTTCCCATGCCCGCGCTAGCATCTGAGGATGAGCAACACATCCCACCCCCCGCGCCCTGAGTTTGGGCTGATCATCGTCGGTGACGAGATCTTGTCTGGCAAACGTGCTGACAAGCACATGCCCAAAACCATAGAACTGCTGGCCGAACGTGGCCTGCCCCTTGATTGGGCTGACTACGTGGGCGACTCGCCTGAACGTATCACCCAAAAGCTCAAGCGGGCCTTTGACAGCCACAGCATTGTGTTTTCATGCGGGGGCATTGGCGCCACCCCTGATGACCACACCCGCCAATGCGCTGCGCGCGCTTTGGGCGTTGATTTGGCTTTGCACCCCGAGGCTGAGGTGTTGATTCGCGCACGCATGCAAGATGTCGCCAAAGAACAAGGCGTGCCGTATGAGCCTGACCGTGATGACAACAAGCACCGCTTGAACATGGGCGTGTTTCCACAAGGCGCAAAGATCATTCCGAACCCCTACAACAAAATCCCGGGATTCAGCTGTTTCGGGTCTGAGGGCGGCGCTGTGCACTTTGTGCCAGGCTTTCCCGTCATGGCTTGGCCCATGATCGCTTGGGTTCTTGACACCTACTATCCCCACTTCTTCCAGACCAATGCCTGGGTTGAGAAGTCGGTGATCGTTTTTGGCGCGATGGAGGCGTCGCTCACACCTTTGATGGAAACCATCGAGCAAGACCACCCCGGCGTCAAAGTGTTTAGCTTGCCCAGCGTGGACCATCCCCAATACGGCCGCCATATTGAGCTGGGTGTCAAAGGCGATCCGACGAAAGTGGATCAAGCCTACCCACAACTGCTGGAAGGTTTGAAGCCCTTTGGCGCCAAACTTGGCCCTGAATTGGTGCGATCTTAACCTTGCTCTAATTTGGTGCAATTCGTGTATTTGCACCAAATTGGTTCTTTTGTTTGTTTGGGCTTTTTCATGCATAAATGCTGCTTTGAGGCGGATGAGGCATGAAGTCAAGGCAAAATACGCACCCTAGACGGTCGAACCGGTGACGGGTTTTGGTGCCAATGGCTTGGCACAGAACCTGCATCCTAAAACCTCGAAACTTTTCTAAACCAACCTACCCTTGCAGGAGAACCTGATGGCCAAGACCGTCGCAGACGTGATGAAGATGGTGAAAGACAACGAAGTCAAGTTCGTTGACTTCCGTTTCACCGATACCCGTGGCAAAGAACAGCACGTGAGCGTGCCAATTTCTCACTTCGATGAAGACAAATTCACCGAAGGCCACGCATTTGACGGCTCTTCGATCGCCGGTTGGAAAGGCATTGAAGCCTCAGACATGTTGCTCATGCCCGATGCCATGTCTGCTTTCATCGATCCTTTCTTCCAAGAATCCACCCTGGTGTTGTCTTGTGACGTGTTGGAGCCAGGTGACGGCAAGTCTTACGACCGTGACCCACGTTCGATCGCCAAGCGCGCAGAAGCCTATTTGAAGGCTTCTGGCTTGGGTGACACCGCCTACTTCGGACCAGAACCCGAATTCTTCTTGTTCGACGACGTGCGTTGGGGCAATGAAATGTCGGGTTCTTTCTTCAAGGTCGACGACTACGAAGCTCCTTGGAACACCGGCAAAGTCATCGAAGGCGGCAACAAAGGCCACCGTCCCACCGTCAAAGGCGGCTACTTCCCTGTGCCTCCCGTTGACAGCACCCAAGACATGCGCGCCGAAATGTCCATGATCTTGGAAGAAATGGGCATCCCCGTTGAAGTGTTCCACCACGAAGTGGCTGGCGCTGGTCAAAACGAACTCGGCACCAAGTTCTCCACCTTGGTCGAGCGCGCTGACTGGACTCAGAAGCTGAAGTATGTGGTGTGGAACGTGGCCAATGCCTATGGCAAGACCGCCACTTTCATGCCCAAGCCCATCGTTGGCGACAACGGTTCTGGCATGCACGTGCACCAGTCGATCTGGAAAGATGGCAAAAACCTGTTCGCAGGTAATGGCTACGCAGGTTTGAGCGATACCGCCTTGTTCTACATCGGTGGCATCATCAAGCACGCCCGTGCGTTGAACGCTATCACCAACCCTTCGACCAACAGCTACAAGCGCTTGGTGCCTGGTTTTGAAGCTCCTGTGAAGTTGGCTTACTCCAGCCGCAACCGTTCTGCGTCGATTCGTATCCCACACGTGGCGTCTGACAAAGGCCGTCGCATTGAGGCACGTTTCCCAGATCCAATGGCCAACCCTTACCTGTGCTTCTCGGCCTTGTTGATGGCTGGTTTGGACGGTATCGAAAACAAGATCCACCCAGGCGAAGCTGCCACCAAAGACCTGTACCACTTGCCTCCCGAAGAGGACGCATTGGTGCCCACCGTGTGCCACAGCTTGGACCAAGCCTTGGAATACTTGGACAAAGACCGTGCCTTCTTGACCAAAGGTGGCGTGTTCACCGACAGCATGATCGACGCATACATTGAGCTCAAAATGACTGAAGTCACACGCTTCCGTCAGGCTGTGCACCCTGTTGAGTACGACATGTACTACTCGCTGTAATTCTTTGCGGTGTTTCAAGAAAGAGGACGGCGAGAGCCGTCCTTTTTTGTTGGTGCAGTTCCCTCTTTTTTAGAGTGTCGCGATGAACCGTTTTTTCATGCTGTATGTGTTGTGTGCTGTAGGCGCAGGAACAGGCGTCAACGTGTGGGCCGCAGATCCTTTGCAGGTGTATCGCTGTGGCAACGCGTACACCAACCAACCCGACCCCAAGGGCAACTGCGTGCCCTTGCGCAGTGCCGCCATCACTGTGATTGAAGGCACCAAAGTTCAACCGTCACCAACGGTAGCTACCTTACCCGGTGTTGTGGCCAGCGAGTCCAAGGTGGACATCGGCGAACAGCGCCAACGCGACGCGCAAGCGCGTGCGGTCTTGCAAACCGAATGGCAGCGTGCCCAAACACGTCACCAGGCCTTGCTACAAGAGTGGAACCAAGGCGAGCCTGAACGACGCGCCGATGAGCAGCGTCAACCCGCCAAATACCAAGAACGGGTGGCGCAATTGCGCGCTGCCTTGCAGCGCAGTGAGGCTGATCTGGCGGGCTTGCAACGCGAGCTGTCGCGTTTGTCTGCCCCTGCGACCGGGGCTACCCCATGAATGAAAGTGATGTGATGACTTCTCATCTCCCAACCCCACAAGATCGATTCCATGCCTTCGATTTGCTGGCCACCTTGGTCGCCGTGGTCCGCATCGATGGCTCGGTGGTGTTTGCCAATGCCTCCCTGGAAGATGTGATGGGCGTGTCACGTCGCAACATCCAAGGCACCACGTTGTCACAGTACTTCACCGAAGGGCAGGCCTTGGACAACGCCCTGCAAGGAGCGCAAAGCAATGCCTTTGCCGCCTTGCGCTATGACGCGCACTTGCACCGACCACAGCAAGATTCGTTGCCAGTGCACGTGATCGTGGCACCCACCGATCGCGCGGATGAAGTGTTGGTGGAGTTGTTACCGCTGGAGCAGCAAGCCCGCCAAGACCGTGAAGAGCGTTTGATTGACCAAGCCCAAGCCAACAAGGAGCTGATCCGTAACCTGGCCCATGAAATCAAAAACCCTCTGGGTGGTATTCGTGGTGCGGCGCAGTTGCTACAAATGGAGGTCGAAAGTCGTGACTTGGTGGAGTACACCCAAGTCATCATCCATGAGGCTGATCGTCTGCAAGTGTTGGTGGACCGCTTGCTGGCGCCACATCGACGTCCACACATGGTGGGTGATGTGAACATTCACGAAGTCTGCGAGCGCGTGCGCAGTTTGGTGTTGGCCGAATTCCCCAGGGGCTTGCGCGTGGTGCGTGACTATGACACCTCCATCCCGGAATTTCGCGGCGACCGTGAGCAACTGATTCAAGCCGTGCTCAACATCGTTCACAACGCCGCGCAAGCCTTGGTCGAACGCACACAAGCAGGTGAGGCAGAAATTGTTTTGCGAACACGCATCAACCGACAAATCACCTTTGGCAAACAGCGTTATCGGTTGGCACTGGAATTGCATGTCATTGACAACGGACCCGGTATTCCAGAAGAGATCAAGGACAGGTTGTTTTTCCCCTTGGTGTCGGGACGGGATGGCGGTTCGGGCCTGGGGTTGAATTTGGCGCAAACATTTGTCCAACAACACCATGGCTTGATTGAATGTGACAGTGTGCCGGGACGCACAGATTTCAAAATTCTGATCCCCTTGCCCTGAAACTTTCTGCTTACTCGTATTGATGAAATGAAAGTGCTGCCATGAAAGTATCGAGATGAAACCGATTTGGATTGTTGACGACGACCAGTCAATTCGCTTCGTGCTTGAAAAAGCGCTACAACGCGAAAACCTGCCCACCCGCAGTTTCACCAACCCACGCGAGGTGTTGCAAGCACTCGATGCCGCAGGTGAAGATGACGGCCCCCAAATTCTGGTCAGCGACATCCGCATGCCAGGAGGTTCGGGCTTGGATTTGCTGGGCAAAGTCAAAGAACGTTTGCCCGCACTGCCCGTGATCATCATGACGGCGTTTTCCGATTTGGACAGCGCGGTGTCAGCCTTTCAAGGCGGTGCATTTGAGTACCTGCCCAAGCCGTTTGATTTGCCCAAAGCCGTCGAGTTGATTCGTCGCGCTGTGGACGAGAGCCAGCGTGAGCAAGCCCAAAGCGAGTTGCAAGATGCCACGCCCGAAATGTTGGGCCAAGCACCTGCCATGCAAGATGTGTTTCGTGCCATTGGCCGGTTGAGCCAAAGCAATGTGACGGTGATGATCACTGGCGAGAGCGGCAGCGGCAAAGAGCTGGTGGCGCGTGCGCTGCACAAACATTCACCGCGTGGTGATGCGGGCAGCAAAGGCCCGTTTGTCGCCATCAACACCGCCGCCATTCCGAAAGATTTGTTAGAGAGTGAGTTGTTTGGGCACGAGCGTGGTGCATTCACGGGGGCTCAAACCACCCGCCGTGGACGCTTCGAACAGGCCGAAGGTGGCACCTTGTTCTTGGACGAAATTGGTGACATGCCCTTTGATTTGCAAACCCGTTTGTTGCGGGTCCTGAGCGATGGCAACTACTACCGCGTCGGGGGCCACAGCGCCATCAAAGCCAATGTGCGTGTCATTGCGGCCACCCACCAAGACCTGGAAAAACGTGTCAAAGACGGTGTGTTTCGCGAAGACTTGTTTCACCGTCTTAACGTGATCCGTTTGCGCTTGCCCGCTTTGCGTGAACGGCGTGAAGACATTCCGGTGCTCACGCGCCACTTTTTGCAGCAGAGCGCACAACAGTTGGGCGTCGAGCCCAAACGCATCGCCGAATCGGCGCAAGCGGTGTTGAATCAGTTTGCGTTTCCTGGCAACGTGCGTCAGTTAGAGAACATTTGTCATTGGTTGACGGTGATGGCCCCCGCGCAGGTGATTGAGCCCAAGGATTTGCCCCCTGAGGTCCAACTCGATGCCCCCGGGTCTGAACCGGCTCGCAGCCCCGAGTCATCGGATGTGTTGAGTGAGCGTGCGCATGAGGCCGGATCAGCCCCCATCTCGGCACCCACTACGCCCCACGAGTCCGCTGCAAACCCTCCTGTGGTTTTGAACTTGCCAGGTGCTGATTGGGAGCAAGGCTTAGAAGCCGAAGCCATGAGCCTCTTGGTTGCGGGGCGCACCGATGTGTGGGATGTGCTGACACGACGCTTTGAGTCGCGCTTGATTCAAACCGCCTTGGTCAATACACGGGGTCGCCGCATCGAGGCAGCTCAAAAACTGGGTATTGGACGCAACACCATCACCCGAAAAATCCAAGAGCTGGGGTTGGACGACTGACGCGACAAACCGCGCGCGCATGTTGCGCGCGGTGTTTAGCTCAGCGTCACCACCACGGGGGCGTGGTCGCTGGGGCGTTCATTTTTTCGTGGAGCCTTGTCAATCACGCAGGCTTGCACGGATGCTTTGAGCGCATCGCTGACCAAAATATGGTCAATGCGCAAACCCCGATTGCGGCGGAAAGCCATCTCCCGATAGTCCCACCAGCTGTACAGCTTTCCAGCCTGTTCCAACAAGCGAAATGCATCGTGTGTGCCTAAATCAATCAGCGCTTGAAAGTGCGTGCGTTCTTCCACCGTGCAGTGGATGGTGTCCTTCAGCGCCACCGCGTCCCACACATCGCGGTCATCGACAGTGATGTTGAAGTCGCCCATCAGCACCAGCTTAGGGTGTTGTGCCAGTTCGCTGCGCAACCAATCTCGCAACGCGTCTAGCCATCGCATCTTGTAGGCGAACTTTTCGGAACCAGGGGCTTCCCCGTTGGGAAAGTAGGCCCCAATCACGCGTACGTCGTTGACGGTGCCCGTGATCACGCGCGCCATGGGGTCTTCAAAACCAGGAATGTTTTTGACCACACCTGCTGCGGGTGAACGCGACAACAAAGCCACGCCGTTGTAAGTTTTTTGGCCAAAAAAACTCACGTGGTAGCCCGCAGCTTCGATCGCTTCGCGGGGAAACTTTTCATCAATGGTTTTGGTCTCTTGCAAGACCAGCACATCGACGGGGTTGGCTTGTAGCCAGTCGAGCACTTGGGGAAGACGAACGGTCAGCGAATTGACGTTCCAGGTGGCGAGTTGCATGGTCATGGTCCGTGTCAAACGTGAAGGGCCGCCAACACGCCCACGCCTAAGCCCAGGGCACCCGCGCCATACATGGCAAATTGCAACCATCGTTTGCGTGTGAGCAGAGCAATAGCAGCCAAAGCAATCGCCACTTGGAGCAAGGTCGTGGCTTGGGCCCAGCGGTGGTGTTGGTGCATCTGGGTGTCCGATTGTTCATCCCACTGCAGCGACTCAGCTTCAAGCTTTTCGGCCGCCTTTTTGATATCAGCCTTTTCGGCTTTGTAGCGTTCGATTTGCTCGTTGTAGTAGTCACGCTTGGCCGCCGGGGCCAGCTCCAGCGCCAGCTCGCTCAAGTTTTGTTTGCTGCTTTTGGCCTGGTAGTAATTCCACTGGTTCGAGGCTTCGGTTTTTTTGATCGCCGCGTTGTTTTTGTTCAAGCCCGCATTGGCCTGTGTCGCACCGCCCATGTAGCCAAAGATGGCACCGACGGTGGCAATGATGGCGGTGAACATCGCGATCTTGTTGGTGAAACCATCACCATGGCCTTGGGCGGCGTGTTCGAGTTCGTGGTCGTGCGGGCCGTGCACATGAAATCCGTGGTCAGACATGGGTTGCTCTCAGGGTAAACGTTCAAGGGTCACAAAGTGATAAGACAGGCCGTTGGCGGCCACGCCCGACACACGGGCCGTCTCGTGCCAATTGCTGTCAAACGTGGGGGTGAAGGCATCGCCTTCAAAGTCGGCATCAATCTCGGTGACCACCGCGGTGTTGGCCAAAGGCATGGCTTGCGCATACACCTCGGCACCACCTATCACCCAGGCTTGCGTGTCAGGTGGGCAAAGTTCAAGTGCTTGCAGCATGCTGTGGGCCACCAGCGCGCCATCGGCGTGCCAATCTTGCTGGCGTGTCACCACGATGTTGGTGCGCCCCGGCAGCGGACGAAACTTCTGCGGCAAAGACTCCCAAGTTTTACGCCCCATGATGACGGGTTGTCCTAGCGTGGTCTGTTTGAAATGGGCCAAGTCTTCGGGCAAGTGCCAAGGCAAGGTGTTGTTATGGCCAATCACGCCGTTTCTGGCGCGCGCAAAAATCAGGTTCAATCCCATGTGCGCATACCCAAACTTTAAACCGCCACCGGCGCTTTGATGGCACCGTGGCATTGGTAGTCCTGCACCTCAAAGTCTTCAAACTGGTAATCAAAGATCGTTGGGGGGCGACGCAATATCTTGAGCGTGGGGTAGGCAAAAGGCGTTCGGCTGAGTTGCAGTTCCACCTGCTCGTGGTGGTTGCTGTAAATGTGGCAATCGCCGCCGGTCCAGATGAAGTCACCGACCTCCAAATCACATTGCTGCGCCACCATGTGGGTGAGCAGCGCGTAGCTGGCGATATTGAAAGGCACGCCCAAAAAAATGTCCGCACTGCGTTGGTACAACTGGCAGCTCAAACGGCCTCGCTCCCCGGGCGCTTGGGGTGGTGCCACGTAGAACTGAAAAAATGCATGGCAGGGCATCAACGCCATGTTGCTGAGCTCGGCCACATTCCAGGCACTCACGATGATGCGGCGTGAGTCGGGGTTGCTTTTGAGGGTCTGGATCACCTCGGAGATCTGGTCGATGTGACCGCCGTCTGGTGTGGGCCAGCTGCGCCATTGCACGCCGTACACCGGGCCGAGGTCGCCATCCTCGCGCGCCCACTCATCCCAAATCGAGACACCGCGTTCCTTGAGCCAGTTGTTGTTGCTTGAACCGGTTAAAAACCACAACAGCTCTTGGATGATGGAGCGCAAATGCACTTTTTTTGTGGTGACGAGTGGAAAACCTTCATTCAAATCAAAGCGCATTTGGTACCCGAAGACGCTTTTGGTGCCAGTACCCGTGCGGTCGGTTTTAGGCACGCCATGGGTGTAGACGTGCTGCATGAAATCTTCGTATTGACGGCGGATAGGGCGCATGACAGGAAACATTCCGGTTGAGGGCAGACACCCAAGTTTAAAGGCTGAGGCCCACGCCTGAAGGTTGAGGCACGCGCAGGATTGAATACCTAAGTGTTTCAGCAAGTCCACGGATTGACGCCATGCGTGCGCCCTGACACCATGGACAGGCTTTGCTGCCGAACAATACCGAGAACAGATGCCAACATGACCCATCCCCAAGAGCCCGAAGACATGCAGCGTGTCTTTCAGGACTGCGACCCTGTGTATTTGCGACAGCTTCGCCAAGCTGCAGGCGTAGAGGTCACCACCTTGGCGCGCACGGCCTGTTTGTCCGTGGCCCAGGTGCGACATTTGGAAGGCGAGGGGGAAGGTTTTTTTTATTCACCCAGCATCAAGCGCCAATCCTATAAACGTTTGTTGATGATTTTGGGGGCAGCCCCACCTACCGCGAACCCGCAAGAGGCTTTGCAAGCCGCCACGCATGGCCTAGAACATCGGATGGCTGTAGGGGAGCAGCGCCCACCTGTTCATCAGCCTATCTCCAGCAGCGCCAGCAGCTTGGCACTCTCTCAAAGCGGCATGCGTTTCGCTATGTGGGCGGCTTTGTTGGCACTGGGAGGGTGGGGTGTGGTGTCTGTCGCCCCAGCGCCACTGCACGCATGGTTCGAGCGCATGCACCTGGTGGCCAACCCGCCGCAACCAGCGGCTTCTCCTTCCGTGGATGAGCTTGCAGCGTTGCCCACTGCGCCTGCTTCAGAGCCAGTGCCGATGGTCAGCACATCCGCGCCGATGTCGACAGGCGCCCCCCGTGCGCTCACTGCGTTGCCTGACAGTGTCGCAAACTGTGTGCACACGGCAGAGTCTCTGCCAGAGCTTGTTCCCACAGAAGCCCACAAAGTGGGCAACTATGTGTACCTGGTCAGCGACAAGCCCATGACGGTGTGTGTGGTCGATGGTGCCCAGCAGGCCACTTGGCTGGAACTCAAGCCTGGCGAAGGCCGCAGCGTCTATGGCAAGTCACCGTGGCAGGTCACCGGCGCGCAGCTCTATCAAGCTCAGATTTATTTTCAAGGTCGTCGTTTGAACTTGCCCGAAGGCAATCCACAACGGCTGAGCCTGGTTGAAAAACCCCTCACACGTTGACCCGTCATCCAGGCCCGTTTCAGTCCAGTCGCACCACACGCCCAGGGTTCAAGATGCCTTGTGGGTCGAGGGCTTGTTTGATCTGGCGCATCAGCCCCAATGCGGTGGCGTCTTTGTAGTCGGGCAGGGTGTCCACTTTCAAACCACCCACACCGTGTTCGGCCGAGATGGAGCCACCAAAACGTTTGACCGTGTCGTACACCAGCGTGTTCACACGGTCTTCCTGGGTTCTCAAAAACTCGGCGTTGTCACTGCCTTCGGGCGCTTGCACGTTGTAGTGCAAGTTGCCGTCGCCCAGGTGGCCAAAGTTCACCAAACGCACGCCTGCAATTTCTTTCTCTAGCAAGGCATCGGTCTGGGCCACAAACTCAGGAATGGCGGACACGGGCAGCGAAATGTCGTGTTTGATGTTCAGGCCCTCTTCGGCCTGCGCTAGCGTGATGCTCTCGCGGATGTGCCACAGATTGCGGGCTTGTGACAGGCTCTCGGCCACCACCGCATCGCTCACGCAGCCGCGTTCAAAGGCCAGTTCCAGCACATGCTCAAAGCGTTCGCGTGCGTGGGCTTCAGACTCGGTGTCCGAGTTTTCCAGCAACACGCAATAGGGCGTGTCTTGCCACAGCGGCACCCGCAGTTGGGGGTAATGCTTGTCTACCAGGCTCAGGGCAAATTGGCCCATCATCTCGAACCCGGTCAAACCTGCACCCAAGTGAAGGTGAGCCAAGCCCAGCAGTTCCACCGCATGCGCCACCGAAGGCACGGCCGCCCAAGCGGTGAGTTTGGCCGCAGGTAAGGGGTAGAGCTTCATGGTGGCGGCGGTGATGATGCCCAGCGTGCCCTCGCTGCCAATCATCAGGTTGCGCAAGTCGTAGCCGGTGTTGTCTTTGCGCAGCCCGCTTAAGCCGTGCCAAATCTCGCCTTGCGCGCTGACCACTTCAAGCCCCAAGCACAACTCGCGCGTGTTGCCGTAGCGCACCACCTGGGTCCCGCCCGCGTTGGTGCCCAAGTTGCCACCAATGGTGCAGCTGCCTTCAGATCCCAGGCTCAAGGGGAACAAAAAGCCGGCTTGCTCCGCCGCTTGTTGCAGGTTTTGCAGCACACATCCCGCCTCTACCGTGATGGCTAAATTGGCAGCATCGAGGTGGCGCACCGCGTTCATGCGCTGCAAGCTCAACAGCACCTGAGTACCGGAGTCGTCTGGGATCGATCCCACCACCAAGCCGGTGTTACCGCCTTGCGGCACGATGCTCACGCCTGCTTGGGCACAAGCCTTCACCACAGCGGCCACTTCTGCCGTGTTGCCCGGGCGCACCACGGCCAAGGCTTTGCCGCGTGTGCGTTTGCGCCAGTCTTGTTCAAAGGCAGACAAGTCGCCTTCGGTCAGCACATGGGTGTCGCCCACGGTGTGGCGCAGGGTGGTCAGCAATTCGGGCAAAGACAAAGCGGTCATGGTCAGGTCACAGACTTATGGGTTGACAGGCGCAGCGGCTGGGTCGGTTAAGGCAGTTGCTTTGGCGTGTTGCAAGCGCAGGCGCACATGCAAGGCGCAGGCCACAAACAACACCACACACAGCAGCACTTCCAGCATGGCCAGGTAGTTGCTGGGGGCGCGGTCGCCACTGGCGCGCACCACGCCTTCGGTGAAGTACAGCCACACCATCAGGCTGAGCCAGCGGTAGGTGTACATGCGGTTTTTCAACAGACCCGTGAGTGGGACGCACAAGGGCAGCACCTTCAGCGCCAGCAAGGTGCCACCTGGGCGCACCGGCGCCAGCCAGAGCTCCCAGGCCAGGCCCAGCACGATCAAGCCCAACAAACTGCCCACCGCGATCAGACGGGTGAGTTGCACATGGCGTGGGGTGCGCATGAGGGCCTCAGAGGAGGGCGCTTGGGAAGGTGTAGAAGAGGTGTGCATGGGCAGTGGCATGATTCGGGCCATGATTGTCCCGCAACTGCATCACCTTTTTGACCGACTTCGCCGATTCCCCTGGCGCAACACTGCCCGCACACTGCGCCAGCGCTTTCGCGAAGACCGCTTGGGTCAGACCGCGGGCAGCTTGACCTTCACCACCACCATCGCCTTGGTGCCTTTGGTGACAGTGGCCTTGGCGGTGTTCACCGCTTTTCCGATCTTCAGCGACTTTCAGGTCGTGCTGCAGCGTCGTCTGGTGGAGAGTTTGGTGCCCGACAACATTTCACGTCAGGTGTTGGGTTACCTGACCCAGTTCGCCAGCAAAGCCAGCCGCTTGGGCGTGGTGGGTGTGACCGCTTTGGTCTTGTCGGCCATTGCCTTGGTGTTCACCATCGACCGCACGCTCAACGCCATTTGGCGCGTGCGCAAGCGCCGCCCACTGGCCCAGCGCATCTTGTTGTACTGGACGGCTTTGACCCTGGGGCCTTTGCTCATGGGCGCGAGCTTGGTGATGCTGACCCAACTGATTGCCGTCTCGCGTGGCCTAGCCCCTGATGTGACCAGCAGCATGCGCTGGTTCTTCAGCGGCCTGGAGTTCATGTTGCTGGCCTGGGGCGTGGGCGCGCTGTACCGCTATGTGCCCTACACCCAGGTGCGTTGGAGCCATGCCTTGGTGGGCGGTGTTTGGGTGGCTGCGGCCACCGAGGTGGCGCGCAATGTCTTGGCCTATTACTTTGGCAAGATGCCCAGTTACTCCGTGGTCTATGGCGCTCTGGCCACCTTGCCCATCTTGTTGATCTGGATTTACTTGGCTTGGGTCATCGTGCTGGTAGGCGCGGTGTTGGTGGCCAATTTGCCCAGTTTGCTGGGCGGCATTTCACGCGATGGTCGCAGCGTGGGTTGGCGTTTTCAGCTCGCGCTGGAGGTGTTGCAGCGCTTGAATGTGGCGCGTCTCGATCCCAGCCATGGTGTGAGCCTGACCCGCTTATGCGAAGACCTGCACCTGGACCCCCTGCAACTGGAAGAGGTGTTGACCACCCTGGTGGATCTTGATTGGATTGGCCGGCTCAGCGAGTCGGCCGACTCGGCCCACCACGCCGTCAGCGAGTCACGCTATGTGCTGCTGGCCGATCCACATCAAACGCCGCTGACTCCGCTGATGGAGCGTTTGCTGCTGGTGCGCAGTGAAGCCGGTGAGGGCTTGTGGATGCGCTGGCAAGACCTGCGCCTCAGAGACGTGCTGTGAGAAAGCGCTGCAAGGCATGCAGCGTTTCTTCGGGTGACTCGGTCATTTGGTGGTGCCCCATGGGCACCATCACCACCTCATGCGTCTTTCCAGCTTCGCGTGCTTGGTTCACCAAGCTTTGAGCGCCTTTGGGTGTGGTCATTTGGTCTTGGCTGCCCAACACAAACAGCACGGGGCAGGTAAGGTCGGCCATGGCCTGCAAGCCGTTGGCATAGCTGTCGCACGCCACAAATCCGCGGTGGAACACATTGACCTTGGTGTTGCTCGCCAGCACGCGCCGATTCAGCGCTGTGTTGGCACCCAACACCCAAGTGCCCGGCCCCAGTGCCGAAGGCGGGGCGGCCAGCGTGGCACGCGAGAACACGTTGATCATCTCAATCGCTTTCATGGGCTCGTGAAGTGAGCTTTCCAGCAAAGCCGGCGACACCTTCATGGGAAACGCCGTGCCCACCAGGGCGATGTGGCTGATGCGGTCTGTCAAACGTCCTGCGGTCTCCAGCGCAATCAAAGAGCCCCAGCTATGGCCCACCAGCGCGGCGCGCTGCACGCCTGCGGCATCGAGCAAGGCCTCCACAAACTGCGAGGCCTCTTCCACGCTGCTGGGGGCTTCGCCGCCGCTGCGTCCATGGCCAGGCAAATCCACCGCCAACACATTGAAGCCGTGGTGTGCCAGATAGCGGGTTTGCAAAATCCACACGCTGTGGTCACCCAGCACCCCGTGGATGAACACCACCGTGGGTTGGCTGGCGTCAAAGGCTTTGCCGCCGGTGTAGGCGTAGGCCTCGTAGGGCTGACCGGTGGGGCCTTGGAGTGTGAATTTCATGCTGCACCTGCTTTCTCGGCGGCCTTCAAGGCGCGCTTCAAGTCCTCGATCAAATCGCTGGGGTCTTCCAGTCCGATCGACAAGCGAATCGTCCCGGGGCCAATGCCCGCATCGCGCAGCGCCTCGTCGCTCATGCGAAAGTGGGTGGTGCTGGCCGGGTGAATCACCAAGCTGCGGCAATCGCCCACATTGGCCAGGTGGCTGAACAACTTCAAGGCTTCGATGAACACCCGTCCCTGAGCGCGGCTGCCTTTGAGGTCAAAGCTGAACACCGAGCCTGCACCGCGTGGTCCAAAGCGCAACAGCTTGTGCGCCAGCGCGTGGCTGGGGTGGTCTTCCATCAACGGGTGGCCGACTCGGCTGACCAGCGGATGGCTGGCCAGGTAGGCCACCACTTTTTCGGTGTTGCTCATGTGGCGCTCCATGCGCAAGGGCAGGGTTTCGATGCCTTGCAAAATCAGCCATGCGCTGTGTGGGCTCAGGCAAGCGCCAAAGTCGCGCAAACCTTCGCGTCGTGCCCGCAGCAAGAAGGCGCCCACGGTGCTCTCTTCGCTGAACACCATGTTGTGAAAGCCTTCATACGGCTCGGTGAGTTCTGGGAACTTGCCGCTGCGCTCCCAGTCAAAGCTGCCGCCGTCCACCACGATGCCGCCAATCACCGTGCCATGGCCGCTCAGGAACTTGGTGGCCGAGTGGTAGACCAAATCGGCGCCGTGCTCAAACGGTTTGACCAGGTAGGGCGAGGTCAGGGTGGAGTCCACCAGCAGCGGCACACCCGCCTCGTGGGCGATCTGCGCAATGGTCGGAATGTCGAGCACATCCAGTCCGGGGTTGCCGACCGTTTCGCCAAAAAACAATTTGGTGTTGGGCCGCACGGCAGCGCGCCAGCCGTCGATGTCGTCGGGTTTGACAAAGGTGGTCTCAATGCCAAAGCGACTCAATGTGTAGTGCAGCAGGTTGTGCGAGCCGCCATACAGCGCGGTGCTGGCCACGATGTGCGAGCCCGCGCCCATGAGTGTGGCAATCGACAAGTGCAGCGCTGCTTGTCCGCTGGCGGTGGCAATGGCGCCAATGCCGCCTTCAAGTGCGGCCACGCGTTGTTCGAGCACCGCATTGGTGGGGTTGCTGATGCGGCTGTACACATGGCCTGCACGTTCCAGGTTGAACAGCGACGCGGCATGGTCGCTCGACTCGAACACGAACGAGGTGGTCAGGTGAATGGGCACGGCACGTGCGCCGGTGCTGGGGTCGGGGGCCGCCCCGGCATGCAAAGCCAGGGTGTCAAAACTCGGGTCGTTGTAGCCAGGCATGGTTTCCTCGGGGCTGTTGTGGGGTGTTTGTCAGAATTTTGAATGCCATTGTGGGCTATATTTCAAGCCCTATCGGCAGAGGAGATCACCATGAAAGTCAGCGACATCTTGCGCGTCAAAGGCGGCGGCACCTTGTACACCATCAATCCGTTTGATCCTCTGGCCGAGGCGGTGCAAACCATGTCTGAGCACGACATTGGCTCTTTGGTGGTGATGGAGCATGGTGACTTGGCGGGTATGTTGACTTTCCGTGAAGTCATTCAAGCCATCTCCAGAAATGGTGGTGCCATTGGCGACTTCACCGTGCGCAGCGCCATGGACGACCACCCGCTCACCTGTTCGCCCGATACCGAACTCGACGAAGTGCGCCGCATGATGCTTGAGAGCCACGCCCGCTACATGCCCGTCATTGGCAACCGTCAGCTCCAGGGCGTGATCAGTTTCTACGACGTGGCCAAAGCCGTGGTGGACAGCCAGAACTTTGAGAACAAGATGCTCAAAGCCTACATTCGCGACTGGCCCGATGGTACGGAGCCGGAGTCGGATACCGTCAAACTCTGAGCACGTGTCTTAGGCGGGATGGGATAATCCTCGCCCATGAGCGGCAACACCTTCGGAACACTTTTCACCGTCACCAACTTTGGTGAATCCCACGGCCCAGCCATTGGCTGCGTGATTGATGGCTGCCCACCCGGCATGGCCCTCAGCGAGGCCGACATTCAGCACGACTTAGACCGTCGCCGTCCCGGCACCAGTCGCCATGTGACGCAGCGCAACGAACCCGACCAAGTGCAAATCTTGTCGGGCGTGTACGAGGGCAAAACCACCGGTACCCCGATTGCGTTGTTGATTCAAAACACCGACCAGCGCAGCAAGGACTACAGCAACATCTTGCAAACCTTCCGCCCCGGTCACGCGGACTACACCTACTTTCAAAAATTTGGTATCCGTGACCCACGCGGTGGTGGCCGCTCGTCAGCCCGTTTGACCGCGCCCACCGTGGCCGCTGGTGCGGTCGCCAAAAAATGGCTGAAAGAAAAATTTGGCACAAGCTTCTTTGGCTGCATGACGCAAATTGGCGAACTGCCCATTCCGTTCGAGAGCTGGAGCCACGTCGGCCACAACCCGTTTTATGCACCGTGTGCCGATGTGCAAGCCTTTGAAGACTACATGGACAGCCTGCGCAAAGCCGGTGACTCCTGCGGCGCACGCATCCGCGTGGTGGCCACGGGTATGCCGGTGGGCTTGGGGCAACCCCTGTACGACAAGCTCGATGCTGACATTGCCTACGCCATGATGGGCTTGAACGCCGTCAAAGGCGTCGAGATTGGTGCGGGCTTTGCCAGCGTGGCGCAGCGCGGCACCACCCATGGGGACTCGCTCAGCCCCGAAGGTTTCTTGAGCAACAACGCGGGCGGCGTGCTGGGCGGCATCAGCACCGGACAAGACTTAGAGGTGAGCATTGCCATCAAGCCCACCAGTTCGATCTTGAGCCCGCGTGCCTCCATCGATCAAAACAGCCAACCCACCGAAGTGGTGACCAAAGGCCGTCACGACCCGTGTGTGGGCATCCGTGCGACTCCAATTGCCGAGGCTTTGTTGGCCTTGGTGGTGATGGACCACGCCTTGCGCCACCGCGCCCAATGCGGCGATGTGCAGGTCGCCATGCCCGCCATCCCCGGCCACGTGGCTTGAGCGTGTCGGGCCCGGGCATCAGGGCACAGCGCCAACAGGCTTTGGCTCGGCGCAAGCTGTTTCCGTTCGCGGCCTTGTCGGCCAGCTACTTTGCCCATATTGGTTTTTTCAACCCTTACTTGCCGCTTTGGCTCAAAGATCTGGGACTGTCCATCACGCTCATCGGTTTGTTGACGGCTGTGCAAGCGGCCACCCGCGTGTTGGCACCTTATGGTTGGGGTTGGTTGAGCGACCACACCGGTGAGCGCGTCAAGTTGCTGCGCTTTTGTGCCGGTGCCTCCTTGTTTTTCTCCTTGGGGCTGCTCTACCCAGGCGGGGTGGGGTGGTTGGCCTTGGTGCTGTTGCTAATGTTCGTCCACACCAGCGCCATGATGCCCATGAGCGAAGCGGCCCTGGCGCATGTGGTCAGCAACACGGGTGCGTTCGACGCCAAGCGCTATGGCCGCGTGCGTTTGTGGGGCTCGCTGGGCTTTTTGGTCACGGTGTTTGTGGCAGGGGCCTGGTTTGAGCACCAAGGCATGCAGAGCTTCCCTGTTTGGGCGGTGTGCTCTTTGCTCGCCTTGAATGTGAGCGTGTGGTGGTTGCCTGACCAGCGCGAAGCCGTACATCACGACAGCCCCCACGCGCCCGTGTGGTCGGTGCTGCGCCAGCGCAGCGTGCAGTGGTTTTTTGCCACGGTGTTTTTTCATGTGTTGTCGCACATCGGCATCTATGTGTTTTTCTCGCTCTACCTTGACACCCTGGGCTACAGCAAAACCATGATTGGTGTGCTGTGGGCGGTGTCGGTGCTGGCCGAAATTGTGTGGTTCTTCACCCAGGGGCGCTGGTTGCCTAAGTTCAGTCTGGCCAATTGGTTGTTCATTTGCGCTGCGGCCATGGTGTTGCGCATGGCCTTGACCAGTTGGTTGGCCGACTCCTTGTTGGCTTTGTTGCTGGCGCAAGTCATGCACGCGCTCACCTTTGCCACCCAACACACGGTGTCCACGGCTGTGTTGTCGCACCACTTCCCGGGGCGCTTGCGTGGGCGTGGGCAAGCTTTGTATGCCTCGATTGGCTATGGCGTGCCAGGTGTTTTGGGTGCCTTGGGTGGTGGCGCGCTCAGCGATGCTTGGGGCTTGTCGTCTGTCTACGTGTTGTCGGTGGGTACCGCCTGTGTGGCCTGCCTGTGCGCTTGGCAGTTCAAGCGCTCAAATTAAATTCATCATCGCGGCGGCGGTTTCGCGCAGCAAGGGCAGCACGCGGTTGGCGGCTTCTTCGGCGCTTTCCTGGGTCATGGGCATGCTCACACTCAACGCGGCAATCAAGGCCCCTTTGTGGTCGCGCAAGGGCACAGCCACGCCGCGGTAACTCAGGTCGAGTTGTTGCTCAGAGATGGACCATCCTTGCGCCCGAATGCGCGCCATCTCCAGGCGCATGCGGTCTTTGTTGGTGATGGTGTACGAGGTGAAGGTTTTCAGTTCTTGGCTGCTCAGCCATTGGTCCACGGCGGCTTCGCCTTGCATGGCCAGCAGCAGCATCCCGGCTGCGGTGACCTGGCCGGGCACCCGCGCGCCCAACACAAAGCCGGTGTTCATGGCGCGGTTGGTGCCGTTGCGGGCCACGTACACGATGTCGGTGCCATCGAGCACGCTCACGTACGAGATCTCTTGTGTGCCTGCGGTCAGGCGCTGCAAAAACGGTTGCACGATGCGTGGCAGGCGGGCCGACTCTAGATAGGACTGACCCAAGCGCATCACCCGAGGCGTGAGCCAAAACAGCTTGCCATCGGTGGCCACATAGCCCAAGTGGGTGAGGGTGAGCAGATAGCGCCGTGCCGCGGTGCGCGTCAAGCCGCATCGTTGGCCGGCTTGGCTGGCACTCAGGCGTGGGTTGGCATCATCGAAGGTTTCAATGATGGACAGGCCTTTCTCCAAGCCTGCAATCCAGTCTTTTTTGTCCAGGGGGCCCAGCGGTGGCGAACTTGGTAGCTCAAAACTCATGGTGTGAATGGTGGCTGAGCCAGCGTGTGCTTCAGTCTAGGAGTTACCCTTGATTCGTTCGATCATCGATCATAAGTGAGCGTTTATCGCCCGAAATTAGAATAATTGCTTTTGAGACGCTAGAAAAGTCCTTAAAGTTCGCATCGGAATTCGCTGATTGAGCGATTAGCGAACAAATTACCCGTTCTGATCCGTCCAAACTCTAGGAGACATCGAGATGCAAAAACGTTTCACCCTCAAGCTGGCTGCGGCCTGTGCGTTCGCCGCTTTGGCTGGCTTGGCCCAAGCCCAGCAGACCATCAAGATTGCCAACATCGTGGAGTTGTCGGGTCCGGGTACGACCGCAGGCACCTTGTTCAAAAACGGTGTTGAGTTGGCTGTCAAAGAAATCAACGATGCGGGCGGCATCATGGGCAAGAAGATCGAGAGCTCCACGGTCGATACCCAAACCAACCCGGGTGTGGCCAAGGGCTTGACGCAAAAAGCGGTGGACGATGGCGTGTTGGCCATCTTTGGCCCCGTTTACTCTGGCTCCATCATGGTGTCGATGGCCGAGAGCAAACGTGGTGGCATTCCTAACTTCACTGGCGGTGAAGCCGCAGCGATCACCCAGCAGGGCAACCCTTATGTGTTCCGCACCGCTTTCGGTCAGAGCTCCTCGTTCCCCAAGCTCGCCAAGTACATCAACAGCAAAGCCAAAACCCTGGCCGTGATTTATGTGAACAACGACTTTGGCAAAGGCGGTCGTGACACGCTGGCCAAGTTGCTGGACAACGGCCCCACCAAAATCGTGGCCGACATCTCGACCGACGCCGGTCAGGTGGACTTCTCAGCTGCGGTGCTCAAAGCCAAGCAAAGCAACGCCGACGCGATCTTTGCCTACACCAACGAAGAAGAGTCGGCCCGTTTGTTGCGCGAGCTCAAAAAACAAGGCTGGACCAAACCCGTCATTGGTGAAACCACCCTGACCGGTCAAAAGGTGATTGAACTCGCAGGTGATGCTGCCAACGGTGCGGTGGCTCACGTGGGCTTGACCGTGGACGCCCCCATCCCTGAAATGCTCAAGTTCAAGGCCAAGTACTACCAAGCCTATGGCAGCATTTCTGACCATAACGGCATCAAGGGCTACACCAGCGTGTACGTGCTCAAGGCCGCGATCGAGAAGGCTGGCAAGCTCGACCCCAAGGCCGTCGCCCAAGCCCTGCATGGCTTGAGCATCAGCGCCAAGAAGAACCCCGGTGTGATCATGGACGTGAGCTTTGACGCCAACGGTGACCTGGACCGCGAAAGCTTCTTGGTCGAAGTGAAAAACGGCCGTCAAGTGGTGGTGGCCACCTTGCCCGCTTTGGGCAAGAAGTAAGCCTTTCACGCCGCGCACATGGGTGCGCGCGCATTCCAAGAACAGGCCTGCTGGTGCAGGCCGTTCTTTCATTTTGAAGCGATCTCACCATGACCGACTTTTTCCAACTCTTCTTCAGTGGCTTGGCCACCGGCAGCATTTATGCGCTGGCGGCGTTGGGCTTCACCTTGCTGTGGCAGGCCTCGGGCACCATCAACTTTGCCCAGGGCGAATTTGTCATGCTGCCCGCCTTCATGATGTTGGGCTTTTTGGCCGCAGGCTTTCCGCTGGTGCTGAGCTTTGTGGGCAGTTGTGTGTTGTCGGTCATCGTGCTGGGCTGGTTGTTCAAGCGTGGCGTGGTGGATCCGCTCTTCAAATACGGCATGATGCCCATCGTGGTCGCCACCATTGGCCTGTCCATCGCCATGCGCAATGCGGTGCGTGCGGGCTACAGCGCTGAGCCACAACCTTTCCCTAATTTGTTTCCCGATGAGGTGTACAACATCGCGGGCGTGACCATCTCCGCCACCGACATTGGCACCTTTGTGTTTGCCATCGCCTTGGTGTTGGTGACACAAGCCTTCTTGGCCAAAACCGTCACCGGTCGCGCCATGCAAGCGGTGGCACAAAACACCGAAAGTGCCTCGGTGTTGGGCATCAATGTGCCACGCATGATTTTTTACACCTTCGCCATCAACGCCTTGCTGGCAGCTGCTGCGGCTATTCTTGTGACCCCCACCTACCTGGCCAAGTTCGACATGGGCGCATCGCTGGGTAACAAGGCCTTCTTTGCCGCCATCATTGGCGGCTTCAACAACTCACGGGGTGCCTTGCTAGGCGGCGTGATTGTGGGCGTGTGTGAAAACTTGGCTGCGGCCTACATCTCACCCGCTTACAAAGATGCGGTGGCTTTGATCATTTTCATGGTCGTGATTTTGTTCAAGCCACAGGGCTTGCTCGGTCAAAAAGTGGAGCGCAAAGTATGAAAAAGCTCGGACTCCTGGCTGGGCTGTTGGGCCTGGCGGCATGCATCTTTGTGCCCACGCTGCTCAAGAGCCACGGCATTTATCTGTTCACCTATTGGTTGATCTATGTGATCGCCACCATGGGCCTGAACCTCACCATCGGCTACGCCGGGCAAAAGTCGCTCGGCCACGCGGCGTTCTTTGGCATCGGGGCTTACACCGTGGCCATCCTGATGCAGGCAGGCTACAGCTTTTGGTTGGGCATGCCACTGGCAGCCTTGGGCTGCTTTGTGGTGGGCTTGGCACTGGGCTTTCCAGCGCTGCGTGTGCAAACCATTTACCTGGCGTTTGCCACGCTGGGCTTCAACACCGCCGTGTGGCTGGTGATGCGCAACGAAGAGTGGCTCACCGGGGGCACGTTTGGCATCAACAACATCCCGCGTCCCGAGGCCTTTGGCGTGAGCTTTGACGGCAACCTGGCCTACTACTACCTGGTGTTGGCGTTCACCGTGGTGCTGGGCCTGCTGCTGTGGGGCTTGTTGCGCTCGCCCTGGGGCAAGGCCTTCACAGCCTTGCGCGACAACCCGATCCGTGCCGAGAGCTTGGGGGTGGACATTCGCGGTTACACCTTGCTGAGCTTTGCCATTGGTGCCGCGTACGCGGGCATCGCCGGTGGTTTGTTTGGTTCGATGGTGCAGTTCATCGACCCGGCACCGTTCACCGTGGAAGCCTCCATCATGATGTACCTCATGGTGGTGGTGGGTGGCCCTGGCTATTTCTTGGGCCCTTTGTTGGGTGCTGCGGTGGGTGTGATCCTGCCCGAATGGTTGCGCTTTGCCCAGGCCTGGTATTTGTTTGTCTTTGGCGCAGCGGTGGTGATGCTGATGATTTGGCTGCCTGATGGCTTGCTCAGCATTCCAGACCGGCTGCGTGCCAAACGCCAATCGCGTGAGGCCTCGGCGGCCCGCGCTGCACAAGGAGCAAAAGCATGATGGAGCCGGTACTCAAAGTCACTGACCTGAAAAAAGCCTACGGTGCCATCCAGGCGGTCGGTGGCGTGTCCTTCGAGGTCATGCCCGGAGAAATCTTTGGCGTGATTGGCCCCAACGGCTCGGGCAAAACTACCTTGTTCAACAGCATGCTGGGCCAGATCACGCCCGACCAAGGCAAGATCGAACTCAAAGGCCAAGACGTGACCCGCCTAGGGCCCTTGGAGCTCAACCGCATGGGCGTGGGACGCACCTTTCAGACGCTGCAAGTGTTTGGCAAGATGACCGTGCGCGACAACCTGATCGTTGCCGCCCAGGAGCACCAAGGCACGATGTTCAGCCGCATGTTCGCGCCGGGTGACTCCAACCTGGGCGACAAAGCCGACGCCTTGATTGACCAGTTCCACATTCGCCACGTGGCCGACAAAAAAGCCGGTGAACTCAGCTATGGCCAGCAAAAGTTGGTGGACATCGCCATGGCCTTCATGAGCGAACCCGACTTGGTGTTGCTCGACGAGCCGTGTGCGGGCGTCAACCCGTCGCTGGTGGGTGGCATCAGCAGCTTGCTGAAAGAACTCAACCACACCCGCAAAGGAAGCTTTGTGGTGATTGAACACAACATGGACTTTGTGATGGACCTATGCCACCGCATCATGGTGATGGTCGAAGGCCAGGTGATGGCGATTGGCACACCGGCCGAGATCCGTGCCAACAAACAGGTGCTCGACGCCTATCTGGGGAGCTGAACCATGACACACGCATGCATTGAATTTGACGACGTGGTGGCGGGCTATAAGGACTTCATGATCCTCAACAACCTGTCGTTCACCGTGCCCAAGGGGTCCATCACCTTGCTGATTGGCCCCAACGGCGCGGGCAAATCCACGGTGCTGAAAACCTTGTTTGGTTTGCTCACACCGCGCCAAGGCAAGATCCGTTTGAACGGTGACGACATCACCGGTGCCACGCAAAAAGACCTGTTGGCACGCGGCATCGCCTTTGTGCCGCAAGGTCGCAACCTGTTTGGCCAACTCTCGGTGTACGAGAACTTGGAGTTGGGCGGCATCACCTTGGGCATGAAAACCACCCACGAACGCATTCCTGAGGTGCTGGAGTTTTTTCCGCGCGTCAAAGAGCGCATCAACTCCTTGGCCTCGTCGCTGTCGGGCGGCGAACAAAAGCAGTTGGAAATTGGCCGCGCGTTGTTGCTGCGCCCCAAGGTGCTGTTGATTGATGAGCCCTCCATTGGCTTGTCGCCCATGGTGGTGCAAGACGTGTTCAAGCTGTTGCGCAAACTGGCCGACCAAGGCACCACCGTGTTGATGGTGGAGCAAAACGTCAAGAGCGCGTTGAAGTATTCGGACAACGCCATTGCGCTCGAATCGGGCCGTTTGGTGTTGTACAAATCGGCGGCGGAAATTTTGGCCGACCCGCAGATGGAGCGTTTATTCTTGGGTGGTGCGCACACCACCACAGCGGTTGCGACTCCTGTTTGATTTTGAGAGAACCCCATGACACTGACTGCTGCCAAAGACCGTGAATCCATTGCCGATGCCCCCAACCCTCTGGGGATGGAAGGCATTGAGTTCATCGAATACGCCACCTCCAAACCGCAAGCGCTGGGACAGGTGCTGGAGATGATGGGCTTTCGCCCGGTGGCACGGCATCGCTCGCGTGAGGTCATGCTGTATCGCCAAGGGGGTGTCAATGTGATCGTCAACGCCCATGAGGCAGGCATGGCCCACAGTGTGGCACCGAGTGAGAAACCGGTGATTGCCGCCATCGCTTTGCGCGTGCGTGACGCCGCAGCGGCTTACAAGCGTGCCATTGACCGTGGTGCCTGGGCTGTGCCCACCAAGGTGGAAGTGATGGAGCTCAACATTCCTGCCGTGCATGGGGTGGGGTCGAGTCGCATTTACTTTGTGGATCGCTACAAAGAGTTCTCGATTTACGACGTCGACTTCACGCCTATTCCCGGTGTGGACCCACACCCACCGGCCACAGCTGGTTTGCATGTGTTTGGTTTGGTGCAGTACATCGGCACCGACCGCGCTGAAGACTGGACCGAGTTCTACCACGAGCTGTTTGGCTTTGAGGCTTTGCCCACGGGCGAGCACTTTGGCATCTTGCCCAAAGGCCGTATCTTGCGCAGCCCCTGCCACAGCTTTTATTTGCAACTGATCGAGCCCGAGCCCAGTGTGCTGGCCGTGGACGAAGAAGAGCATTTCCACCGCGTGGGCTTGGGCACCGACGACGTGTTGGCAGCAGCCAGCGCTTTGCGCGCGCGTGGCGTGGAATTTGTCGAATCCAAAGGCGTGCATGTGGAAGACAAGGGCGCCCTCACGCGCACCTGGTTGGGCTCGCTGAGCTTTGAGCTGGTTCACACCGCGAAGGCCTGACATGAGCCAATTCCAAGGAACCATGGACGACTTCGGGATGGACACCATCTCGCTGGCGGGGCCACTCGAAGCCAAACTCAAGGCCATTCGCGAGGCGGGCTTTGGTCAAGTCATGCTGTCGGCACGCGATGTGGTGGGGCATCCCGATGGCTTGGATGCCGCTGTGCGGGCTGTCAAACAAAGCGGCCTGCGTGTCACTGGCTTTCAGGTGTTGCGCGACTTCGAAGGCCTGAGCGGCCATTTGCACGACTACAAAATCGACATTGCCAAGAGCATGTTGGAGATGTGCGCGGCCTTGGGCTCCAAGGTGTTGCTGGTGTGCTCGTCCACCTCGACCCATGCCACGCAAGACCTCGACCACATCGCCGCTGACTTGCGCAAACTCGCCATGCTGGCCGTGCCCTTAGGCATCAAGGTGGCGTTTGAAGGTTTGTCTTGGGGCCGCACCATCAACGAATTCACCACGGCCTGGGACGTGGTGTTCCGCGCCGATGTGCCCAACCTGGGCATTGGTTTGGACTCGTTCCACATGCTGGCCGCCAAAACACCGCTCGATGAGTTGGAGATCTTGGACCCTGAGAAAATTTTTCTGGTCCAGCTGGCCGACTTCATGTGGCAAGAAATCCATTCCTTCGAAGAGCGCATGACCACGGCGCGCCACTTCCGCGTCTTCCCTGGCGAGGGCGTGCACAGCGAAGCCACCGCCGACTTGGTGACCCGTCTGTACAAGCTCGGCTACCGGGGTGACTACAGCTTTGAGGTGTTCAACGACGACTACCAGCAACTGCCGCTGCCCACGGTGGCGCAGCGTGCCTGGAAGTCGGCCCAGTGGTTGGGTGAAGACGTGTTGCGCCGCTCGGTGCCCATGCCCAACCAAATTCGCTTGAGGCGCGCACGTTGGGACACATGAGCGACGGTTTGCGCCAGGACTTGCCGTCTTTGATGGACGAGCGGGCCTTGGTGGCCGCCATGTTGCGCCAAGAGGCCGCGCTGGCCCAGGCACAAGCCGAGCTACAGCTGATGGCGCTCAGCGATGCGCAATCCATCATCAACACCTGCAAGGTCGACTTGTTCGATGTGCCGCATATCCTGCGTGAGAGCTTGCTGGCCGCCAGCGCTGCTTCTGAGCCTCCTGTGATCAAGAGCTTGCGTGAAAGCGTGCGCCTGTTCAACCCAGTGGCGGCCAAGGCCGTCTACCGCGTGGGTCAAAGTGCTGACTTGCTCAGCAATGCCTTGGCGTTGGTGACGCACGATGTATTGACGCAGATGGCGTCAGACATTCAAGCCTTGCGTGAGCTGCCCGCTGCGGCCGATGTGTGTCTGGCTTGGGAGCGGGTGCACTACGTGGCTGAGCGTGCTTTGCGTTTGCAATTCAAATCCACCCCAGACCATGCGGCCTGGCCCATGGCAGACGTGCAGCAGCACGCGGCACGCGCGCTCGGTTTGGCCCCCGCATTCAGCGAAGGTTCGGAGGACTGGATGTCGTTGGGCTGCGAATTGGGCGTATTCACCCTATGCGTGCAGCGCATGTCTGCTCAGGCACAGGTGCTGCGTGCGCCGTTGTGGGTGGCGCAGTGGTTGACCGAGTTGTCGACACACACCATTCGCCCGCTGGATGCGCGTGATTTTTGGCGCGCCCAGTGGCCTTTGTGGTCCACCTTGGCCTTGACCGCAGCACGCAGCCTGCGTGAGCTGGCGACAGGGTTTAAAACTTAGCGACCGATGAACGGCTTGGCCACAACGCGGCCATGCGGCTCAACACGTGGCGCAACGTCGCGCTGAAGGTGCTTCGTATTTGCTGCACATCCAGCGCAGCACGTGGTTGGGTGACCCAGGCGGTGAGGGGTTTTTCGCCCCACACATGAAATGCCACACCGACTGCGATGCTGGCCATCCAGGCCAAGCCACTCATCCACAAAGCCGCGCTGGGCGATGACAGCTGCCAGTGCTCCCAGGAGGCACTGAAGACCACGATCATGCCAAAGTGCGTCAAGAACATGGCGTAGGCGCTGTCCACCAACAAGGTGCTGATACGACCCAGCTGGATCCGGTTGAACTTGAGGTTGTTCACGCTCACATACGCCAATACCAAGCAGGTCAACAGCGCCAAAGCCAAGCGAATGCGTGGCTCAAACCACAGCGACTCTTCACCCAACAGCAGCACGGCACCCAACACCAGTTGGTCAAAGCTTGAGCGGCGTGCCCAAGCGGCCAGCACACCCAGCCCATAGGCAGCGAAGAAGTAAATGGCCCAGTTGTCCAGGCTTTCAAAGCGGTTGAAGCCCCACATCGAGGCCACGCACAATGCCGCCACACCGAGTGACAAGGCCCGGTCTGACTTGAGCCAATAAGCCAACAGCACCAGCAGGGCATAGAGCTGAAAGTCTGCCGCCACGTACCACACGCCTACCGACAGGGCTGGAACGTCTAGCACCGATTGCAGCAAGGTCAGATGCGCCAGCACGCTGTGCAAGCTGGGCGCGTCCACCAGCCAGTCGCCAGAAATGAAAGGACGCAGCAACCACACCAAACTGGTGACCCAGCACAGGGCCAGCACGAAGCTAGGCATCAAGCGCAGGTAACGGCGTTGAATGAGCGTGACGGGGTGGTGCTGACCGCGACGGCCCATGATCGACTGGGCGGCCAAATACCCACCGATCACCAAGAACACTTGCACCGCCAGGCGTGCATCCATGTAGAGGTGTTCGATCAACGATGGCCACGCGCTGCGAATGGCTTCGGCCATCGGGCCATAGCCCGACAAATGGTGCAGCACGATCAGCTGGGCAGCCAGCAGCTTGAGAACATCAATGGCAAAAGAACGGTTCATTCGGTCAGTCTTTGGGACGGAAACTAATCAACAGCGGAGAGTGCACCCGACCGTCTACATCGCGCGGCAGCACCTCGGTCTTGTCGATGGCTTTGAGCACAGCGTTGTCCCAGGCAAGGTTGCCACTGGACTTGACGAGCTTCTTGCCTACGATGGTGCCGTCGGGTGCGCAGCGCACCTCGACCTCGGCCGGGGTGTTGCCCACAACCTCTTCGGTGAACACGATGTTGGGTTTGATGCGGGCACGGATGCGACCGCCGTAACTGTCAGAGGGCCCTGCTGAGCGCAGCGCCGATCCGGTGGCATTATCGCCGCCTGTGGCCCCGGCCAGGCCTGCGATGCGCTTCATGTTTTCGTTACGTATCGCTTCCAATTTCTTGGCATCCTCTGCCGCTTGCTTGGCTTCTTTTTGAGCCTGGAGTTTTTTGGCTTCTTTGTCTTTGCGCTCCTTGTCCTTGCGTTCTTCTTCACGCTTGGCGTCGAGCTGGCGCTTGTCTTCTTCGGCCTTGAGCTTGGCTTTCTTCTCGTCAGCTTTCTTTTGCTCGGCCTTTTTCAGTTCGGCTTGGCGACGCTCAGCCTCTTTGGCCTGTTGCAGCTTTTTCTCGTCGTCGAGTTGTTTGCGTTTCTTGGCCAAGGCAATGTCGGCCTCACGGTCTGGCGCAGGCGGTGGCGGCTTGACCACTTCTTTGGGCGCAGGAGGCGGTGGTGGAGGGGGCTCCACCTCGACCAGCTTGGGTGCAGCGGCCTGAGGTACGGCAGACCACAATTCGGCTTCCGCTGACAAGGGGTTGTCTTGGTTCCACTGAATGCCTGCGGTCAGTGCCACCAGCAACAAGGCGTGCACAAACAAAGCGAGCGTCAACGAACGCCCCGTGCCCGGTGGGGGTGGGGGCGCGAATTCGAGGTGCTGGGCGTGGGCGCTCATGGGGACGCGAGGTGTCAATCAGTCCACCAGCTGCACAGCCAGTCCCACACGCTGCACGCCAGCGCGTTGCAGCACATCCATGGCTTTGACCACGGTTTCGTATTTGATGGTGCGGTCAGCCGTGATGACCACCGGGCCTTGTGCCACCTCACCCTGCAGCTGGCGCACATCGCGCGCCAGCATGTCCAGCGAGCTGCTTTGCGTGGCAACTGTGGTGCCAGTGCTCTTGAGGGTGATCTTCTCGTCTTTGCTGATTTCGACGTGGATCACCTGGTCGGGCACCGTGGCTGCTTTGCCCACGGTGGGTAGGTCGATCACGCTGGGCGAGATCAGCGGGGCAGTGACCATGAAGATGATCAGCAGCACCAACATCACGTCGATGAAGGGCACCATGTTGATCTCGTTCATGGTGCGACGACCACGGCCGGAGCGGGGAGCGATAGACGCCATGGGGGAGCCTTTGAACTCAGTGAGCCAGCGTGGTGGCGCTGACGTTGCGCTGCAAGATGTTGGAGAACTCTTCGATGAAAGTCTCCAGCTTGATCGACACCCGGTCGATGTCGCGCGCAAAACGGTTGTAGGCCAGCACGGCGGGAATGGCCGCAAACAAACCAATGGCGGTGGCCACCAAGGCTTCGGCAATGCCGGGGGCCACTTTGGCCAGCGTCACTTGTTGCATGCCTGCCAAGCCGGTGAAGGCGTGCATGATGCCCCACACCGTGCCAAACAAACCCACATAGGGCGACACCGAACCGACCGAAGCCAGCAAAGACAGGTTGGACTCGATGGCGTCCATCTCACGTTGGTAGCTCGCGCGCATGGCGCGGCGTGCACCGTCCATCAAGGCGCTGCTGTCGTTGATGCGGCGTTCACGCAGTTTTTGGTACTCACGCATGCCGCTGGCAAAAATGCGTTCCATCGGACCTGACTGCTTGGCGTTTTTGGCGGCAGAGGCAAACAGTTCGTTCAAGCTGGTGCCCGACCAGAACTCACGTTCGAACTCTTCGTTCAGGGTCTTGACGCGTTTGAGTGAAATGATTTTGCGAAAGATCGCGGTCCAGCTGGTGATGGACACGCCCATCAGCATCAGCACCACCACCTGCACCACCCAACTGGCGTTGAGCAACAAATGGACGATGGAAAAGTCTTGTGTCATGTCAGGCGTTCCAATACAGAAGAGGGAATTCTCGCAGGCTTGAGGGTGGCGGCATCGACCCAGCCAATGCGGATCGTGCCCTCGCACAGCAGCGTGTCACCACACCAGGCTTGTTGGGCAATCACCAGGCTGGCGCGGCCACCTTCGGCCAAGCGCGCGGTCACGCGCAGCAAGTCATCAAGCTGCGCCGGGCGGTGGTATTTGATGCTGGTTTCACTCACCACAAACATGCCACCGGTGGCTTGGCGCAAGGCGTGTTGTTCCACGCCCAAGGCACGCAACCACTCGGTGCGCGCGCGCTCAAAAAACTTGAGGTAGTTGGCGTAAAACACAATGCCACCGGCATCGGTGTCTTCCCAGTACACCCGCACAGGGTGTTCAAAGGCTGTGGGTGTGGTGTGCGTCATCGGTGTTCAGCCCAGCAAGGTGTGCAAACGGGCCACGGCTTCGCGCAACTCGGGCAGCGAGCGGGCGGTTGAAAAGCGCACAAAGCGCGCGGTGTCGGCTTGGCCAAAGTCGCGCCCCGGCGCACAGGCGATGTTGGCGCGTTGCAGCACCTCAAACGCAAAATCCCAACTGCCTTGAACGCCCAGTTTTTCGCAAGCGGCGCTGCAATCGGCCCAAGCGTAAAACGCGCCGTCGGGCATCACGGGCACCGTCAGGCCCAGTTGGTTCAGGGCCGGCACAAAGAAGTCGCGCCGTGCCTTGAACTCGGCGCGACGTCGCTCGTACTCGGCCAGGCTGTCGGCTTCAAAGCAGGCCAGTGCGGCATGTTGCGCCACCGTGCTGGGGCAGATGAACAGGTTTTGCGCCAAGCGCTCGACCACCGGCACCAAGGTCTCTGGCACCACCATCCAGCCCAAGCGCCAGCCGGTCATGCTGAAGTACTTGGAGAAGCTGTTGATGCTGATGATCTGATCGTCCAGCGCCAAGGCGGTGTGGCCAAACTCGTCGTCGTAGCTCAGGCCCAAATAAATTTCGTCAATCAGCGTCACGCCCCCGCGCTGCGACACCTCGGCATGGATGTCACGCAAAGCGTGGGGGTGGATCGAGGTGCCCGTAGGGTTGGACGGTGAGGCCAAGAGCACACCACGGGTGTGCGCGTTCCAGTGCTCGCGCACCTGCGCCGCATTGAGCTGAAAGCGGTCTGCGGCGGTGGTGGGCACCAACACGGCCCGACCTTCGGCTGCGCTCACAAACTGGCGGTTGCAGGGGTAGCTGGGGTCGGGCATCAGCACTTCGTCCCCGGCCTCAATGAGGGCCAGACATGCCAGCTGCAAAGCCGCCGAGGCACCCGCGGTGATGACGATGCGGCTGGCCGGCACCTGCACACCAAACCGCTGGCTGTACCAGCCGCTGATGCGTTCGCGCAAAGCGCCTAGCCCCAAGGCTGCGGTGTACTGCGTCTGTCCGTCGCGCAGGGCACGCACGGCAGCTTCTTGCACCAAGGGCGGTGCGGTGAAGTCGGGCTCGCCAATGCTCAGGTAGACCATGGCCGGGTCGGTGGGCCCCAGAGTGGCGGCGCGTGCAGCCGCCGCCTTGGCGACTTCCATCACATAAAAAGGCTCAATGCGCTGTGCGCGCTGGGCGATCTTCATCTGGCCTTGCCGTTGTTCCGATCGGCCTGCACTTCCAGGGGGCGCAGTTGAGGTGCCAAGCCATTGAGCACGGCGTTGACGTACTTGTGGCCATCGGTGCCGCCAAACGATTTAGCCAGTTCGATGTATTCGTTCAACACCACGCGCCAAGGCACGTCGATGCAGTGCTGAAACTCATACACACCCATCCACATCACCGCATGTTCAATGGGGGAGATTTCTTCCAGCTTGCGGTCGAGCAGCGGCACGATCAAGGCATCTAGCACTTCGCGCTGTTCGACGCAGCCGTACAGCAGCGCGTCGTAGTGGGCTGAGTCGGATTTGTGAAAACCGCTCAGGTCACGGGTGAACACATCGATGTCTGCCGCCTCGTTGCGGCCCACCAAAAATTGGTACAGGCCTTGCAACGCAAATTCACGCGAGCGGCTGCGGCCCGATTTGGCTGAGCTCTTGCGCGGTGCTTTGGCTTCAGGCGTGGCGGGCTCTGGCGTCGGGGCAGATTCGGGTGTGACGGTGTCAGTCATCATGCGAGTTGCTCCAGCAGCAAGGCCATTTCCACGGCCACGCGGGCGGCGTCGCGGCCTTTGTCGGTTTGGCGAGCCACGGCTTGCTCTAAGTTTTCGGTGGTCAAAATCGCATTCGCAATCGGCACGTGGTAGTCCATGCCCACGCGGGTCACGCCGGCGCCCGACTCGTTGGCCACCAGCTCGAAGTGGTAGGTCTCGCCACGGATGATGCAACCCAAGGCGATCAGCGCGCTGAAGGGCTCGGGGTCTTCAATTTGGGCCAGCGCTGCCAGCGTGAGGGGCACTTCCAGTGCGCCGGGGACTTGCACCACGGTGATGCGCTCGTCGGCCACGCCCATGGCCTTGAGTTCGGCCACGCAGGCTTCACGCAAGGTGTTGGTGATGTCTTCGTTGAAGCGGGCTTGGACAATGCCGATTTTCAGGCTGCTGCCGTCCAAGGTGGTGGTGCTGGCGAGGTTGGAGACAAACATGTCAGAGGTTCCTTGAGACTTATTCTTTGGCCAGATAGCCGACGATTTCGAGGCCGTAGCCGGTCATGCTGGGCATGCGACGCGGGTTGCCCAACAGGCGCATCTTGTGCACGCCGCAGTCACGCAAAATTTGCGCGCCCACACCATAGCTGCGCAAGTCCATGCGGCCACGCGATGGCCCATGGGCCGAGCGGGCGGTGCCGTCAAACTGGGCCAGCAACTGCTCGCCGCTTTCGCCACAGTTGAGCAACACCACCACGCCGGCGCCTTCTTGGGCAATGCGTTGCAGGCTCGAATCCAAGCCCCAGGAGTGCATGACACGGTTGGGCTCCAGCGCATCGAGTACCGAGAGGGGTTCGTGCACCCGGGCCAACACGTCTTGTTCAGCCTTCCAGCTGCCTTTGACCAAGGCCATGTGCACGGCACCGTTGGTCATGTCTTTGTAGGCATTGGCGGTGAACTCGCCGTGCGCTGTGTTCAGTGGGCGGCTGCCCACTTTTTGCACCAGCGACTCGGTGCGGCTGCGGTGGGCAATCAGGTCGGCAATGGTGCCGATCTTCAGGCCATGCTCAGCGGCAAACAACTGCAAGTCGGGCAGACGGGCCATGGTGCCGTCGTCTTTCATGATTTCGCAAATCACCGAGGTGGGCGAGCAACCGGCCATGGCAGCCAAGTCGCAACCCGCTTCAGTGTGGCCTGCGCGCATCAACACGCCGCCGTCCACCGCTTGCAGCGGGAACACGTGGCCGGGTTGCACCAGATCACTGGGCTGTGTGCCTTTGGCCACGGCTACTTCGATGGTGCGGGCGCGGTCAGCAGCGGAAATGCCGGTGGTCACGCCCTCGGCGGCTTCGATCGACACGGTGAACGCGGTGCTGTAGACCGTGCCGTTGCGTGCGGCCATGGGCGGCAGCTTTAAAAATTCGCAACGTTCACGGGTGAGCGTGAGGCAAATCAAGCCACGGCCAAAACGGGCCATGAAGTTGATGGCTTCTGGCGTGACATGGTCGGCGGCAAGCACCAAGTCGCCTTCGTTTTCGCGGTCTTCTTCGTCGACCAAGATGACCATGCGGCCAGCTTTCAGCTCGGCCACGATGTCTTCGACAGGGGAGATGGGAGTAGGGGTCATGAAATATTCAATTCGTTCAAAAATGTGTAGGCGTCAAGTTGCTGCTTCGCTGGGGGTTGCGTTATCAAGCTCATGCCATAGACGTTCAAGTAGGGCTTCGTACTGGGTGTCTTCAGGCTCAACACGATGTTGCTGTGCATCAGCACGTTGCGCTTGGAGCATGCGCTCTCGACCAAGGCGCAGGCATTCACGGGTGCGTGTCTCAGCCTCATGGGTATTGCCTTGCAAAAACTGCGCATAGCCAATGTTTCCGTAGATCATTGCTTTGTCTTCGGCGTTGCACTGCGTCAATGCACGTTCTAAACAAACCAATGCTTGACCAAGCTGGTGTGTGCGTGACTCAACAGACGTCCAGTGTTGCTTGGCCTTCATCAACAAGCAAAAACCTTTTCCGTTCAAAGCGTTGGCGACTTGTTCCCGAACGGTCGTGACTGTGTCAGCACTGTAGCGCTGGTCGATGAGGTCGAAGACGGCAATTGCGTCGTCACTGCAGGTTAGCTTTCGTAGGGTGACACCCTTGTTGAGCAAAGCTTTAGCGACTTGTTCACGGATGAGTGGGGTGGTGTCAGCCCCGTATCGCTGGTCGATGAGGTCGAAGACTGCAATTGCGTCGTCAGGGCGGTTGAGCGTACCGAGCCTGACGCCTTTGCCGCCCAAAGCTTTGGCGACTTTTTCGCGAATGGTCGTGGCTGTGTCAGCGCTGTATCGTTGGTCAATGAGGTTGTAGACGGCAATTTCGTCGTCAGGGCGGTTGAGCGTACCGAGCGTGACGCCTTTGTTGAACAAAGCTGTTGCGACTTTTTCGCGGATGGTCGTGGATGTGTGAGCGCTGTAGCGCTGGTCGATGAGGTCGTAGACGGCAATTTCGTCGTCAGGACGGTTGAGCGTACCGAGCGTGATGCCTTTGTTGAATAAAGCGTTGGCGACTTGTTTGCGAATGGTCGTGGCGGTGTCAGCGCTGTAGCGCTGGTCGATGAGGTCGAAGACGGCAATTGCGTCGTCACTGCGGTTTAGCTTTCGTAGGGCGACACCCTTGTTGACCAAAGTTTTGGCGACTTTTTCGCGAATGGTCGTGGCGGTGTCAGCGCTGTATCGCTGGTCGATGAGGTCGTAGACGGCAATTGCGTCGTCAGGGCGGTTGAGCGTACCGAGCCTGACGCCTTTGCCGACCAAAGCTTTGGCGACTTTTTCGCGAATGGTCGTGGCGGTGTCAGCGCTGTATCGCTGGTCAATGAGGTTGTAGACGGCAATTTCGTCGTCAGGGCGGTTGAGCGTACCGAGCGTGACGCCTTTGTTGAACAAAGCTGCTGCGACTTTTTCGCGGATGGTCGTGGATGTGTGAGCGCTGTAGCGCTGGTCGATGAGGTCGTAGACGGCAATTTCGTCGTTAGGGCGGTTGAGCGTACCGAGCGTGATGCCTTTGTTGAACAAAGCGTTGGCGACTTGTTCGCGAACGGTCGTGGCGGTGTCAGCGCTGTAGCGCTGGTCAATGAGATCGTAGACGGCAATTTCGTCATCAGGACGGTTGAGCGTACCGAGGGTGACGCCTTTGTTGAACAAAGCTTTGGCGACTTGTTCGCGAACGGTCGTGGCGGTGTCAGCGCTGTATCGCTGATCAATGAGGTCGTAGACGGCAATTTCGTCGTCAGGGCGGTTTAGAGTACTGAGTCTGAAGCCTTTGCTGACCAAAGCTGTTGCGACTTTTTCGCGAATGGTCGTGGCGGTGTCAGCGCTGTAGCGCTGGTCGATGAGGTCGAAGAAGGCAATTGCGTCGTCAGGGCGGTTGAGCGTACCGAGCGTGATGCCTTTGTTGAACAAAGCTTTGGCGACTTGTTCGCGAATGGTCGTGGCGGTGTCAGCGCTGTAGCGCTGGTCGATGAGGTCGTAAACGGCAATTTCGTCGTGAGGGCGGTTAAGCGTACCGAGCGTGACGCCTTTGTTGAACAAAGCTGTTGCGACTTGTTCGCGAATGGTCGTGGCGGTGTCAGCGCTGTAGCGCTGGTCGATGAGGTCGTAGACGGCAATTTCGTCGTCAGGGCGGTTGAGCGTACCGAGTCTGACGCCTTTGCCGACCAAAGCTTTGGCGACTTGTTCGCGAACGGTCGTGGCGGTGTCAGCGCTGTATCGCTGGTCAATGAGGTTGTAGACGGCAATTTCGTCGTCAGGGCGGTTGAGCGTACCGAGCGTGACGCCTTTGTTGAACAAAGCTGTTGCGACTTTTTCGCGAATGGTCGTGGCGGTGTCAGCGCTGTATCGCTGGTCAATGAGGTTGTAGACGGCAATTTCGTCGTCAGGACGGTTGAGCGCTCCGAGCGTGACGCCTTTGGCAAATAAAAACATCACTTGTTTTATGGCTGGTTCTGCTTGTGACAGGTGTTCAAGCGACTGCTCAAACGCGGTGAGGGCGCTTTCAAAGCGTTCGTTGGCGTATTCAGCTAAGCCGCGCGCAAAGTAATCTTCTGCGGTGAACTCTGCTTCAGGTTTTTGTTTTAACGCTTCGTTTGTCGTGTTCAGCACTGCCCGGTCTTCTTGGGGTAGTTCAGACGCTTTGCTTTTGTTGAAGACTTTCGGTGTCATGTCTTCAATACGCTTTTCTGCATCACGAGCCTTGTTTCCAACACCAGCCTCGTGTTCATGGATCTTTGCAATTGCTTGAGAGGTTTCTTTTCTCAACTCAGCAATTTCATTTTGTAATTCCTTGGAATGGTTTTCAAACCATTCCTCAGCTTCAAATTTAGCGGCTTTCTTTGCTTCTTCGATGGCTTTGTCTTTGAAGCGAAAACTGATGAGCCCACCTATAAAAACCGTCAGTGTGATTAAGGCACCTACCCATGCAATCCAGTTACCTAAAGTCGTCGTGTGGTTCGCCACCATCCCTATGTGGTTGGCCTGCGAAGCCGTGATGCTTTGAATGTCTTGGATGCGCTTGTCCTGTGCATCCAACTTGGCGCTGAACACGCCCACGTCTTTGTCGAGCGCATGTACCTGGTCTTGCAGCTTGTCTACATCCGCTTGCGCGGCCATGCGCTCGGGCGCGCTGTGGGCTGACAGCAAAACGCACAGGCCCAAAATTGTGGCTGTGCAGATGCGTACCAATAAAGAGTGCAAGGGCTTCATGGGATGGAGCAGGCGTTAAACCGTTTTCAGCGTCGCGTCCACGCGCAGCATGCGTTCAACGTAACGCGCCACGGTGTCAATTTCAAGGTTCACGGTGCTGCCCGCTTGCAGGGTGCCCAAAGCGGTGTTTTCCACCGTGTGAGGAATGAGGTTGATGCTGATCTCTGAACCGCGCAAACCCAGGGGTCCAGCAGCATCGAAGAAGTCTTGCACCTGGTTGACCGTCAGGCTCACGCCGTTGACGGTGATGGAGCCTTTGTAGGCCAGGTACTTGGCCAGCTCGGGCGGCGCCATGATGCGCAGCTCCCAGCTTTCGCCCACGCGCTCAAAGTGGCTGACTTGGCCGATGCCGTCCACATGGCCGGACACGATGTGCCCGCCCAAGCGGTCGTGGGCCCGCAAGGCTTTTTCGAGGTTGACGCGCCCGAGCTGCGCCAAGCCGCTGGTGCGGGCCAGCGATTCGGCAGAGATGTCAATCGTGAACTGGTGGTGGAGGGGGTCAAACGTGGTGACGGTCATGCACGCGCCGTTCAAAGCGATGCTGTCACCCAAGCCCACGTCGTCAAGGTACCCGGCAGGTGCCTCGATGGTGAGGCGCTTGCCGTGGTTTAAAGAGCTTCCCAGGTCGTGAACTGCGGTGATGCGCCCCACGCCGGTGATGATTCCGGTGAACATCCTGCTATTTTCGCAGGTTTATCGGGCCTCACCGCCGGACTCTGGCCAATATCCTTAGATCGGGGCCAATTTGTGTGACCTCATGGAAGTCCAGAGCCAGGGCTTCTTGCAAGTTTGACAAGGGTCCCAGGTTGCTCATGCCTCGGCCTTGACCGATCAACAGGGGCGCCAGGTACACCAGCAACTCGTCCACCAGCCCGGCGTGCAGCAGCGAGCCGTTGAGTTTGTGGCCGGCCTCCACATGCAGCTCGTTGATGCCGCGTTGCGCCAAGTCGTGCAGCATCTGGGCCAAGTCGACTTTGCCGGTGGCGTCGCTCAGGCAGGTCACGCTGGCGGCTTGGGCCTCCAAGGCGCGGCGTTTCTCGGCGTTGTCTTGCGCGGCATAGAACCACAGCGGGCGTTGCGGGCCAAACAGCTTGGCATTCAAGGGCGTTTCCAGTCGGCTGTCGACCACCACCAAGCTGGGTTGGCGTGGTGTGGCGACGGCGCGCACGTCCAACTGCGGGTCGTCCTCCAGCACGGTGCCAATGCCAGTCAACACGGCACAGGCGCGCGCGCGCCAGGCGTGGCCGTCTTGGCGGGCGGCCTCGTGGGTGATCCACTGGCTGACGCCATTGGTCAGTGCGGTTTGCCCGTCCAGTGAGGCGGCCATCTTCATGCGCACCCAGGGCATGCCGTGCTGCATGCGTTTGAAAAAACCGATGTTGAGTTCGCGTGCCGCATCGGCCATCAACCCCACGTCCACCTGCACGCCTGCGGCGCGCAAACGCGCCACGCCTTGGCCCGCCACCTGGGGGTTGGGGTCTTGCAGGCTGGCCACCACGCGCTGGATGCCGGCTTGAATGAGCGCATCGCAACACGGGCCGGTGCGGCCTTGGTGGCTACAGGGTTCTAGCGTCACGTAAGCCGTGGCGCCTTGCACGCTGTGGCCCTTGGCCTGGGCATCGCGCAAAGCCATGACCTCGGCGTGGGCCTGGCCCGCTGCTTGGGTGTGGCCGCTGCCCAGCACCACGCCTTCGGCGCTGGTGATGACGCAACCAACCCGTGGGTTGGGTGAGGTGAGGTACAGCGCCTGCTCAGCCAAGGCCAAGGCCTGGGCCATGTGGGCGGTGTCGGTGGGGGAGATCATGTGGCAATTATCTGTGCAGGGGTGTCTGGCTCAGCCGATCATGGAGAGTGCCAACCCACAGTTGCGCTCGATCACGCCGGTGATGGTCTGCACCAGCTCATGCTCGGTGGCTGTGAAGGGGTGGATGGCCATGGCTTGTTGTGTGACCTTTGCCCATGCGGTGGGTACATCGGTGGCCATTTTTTTGAACAGGCGCAAGCTGGGCTTGACGCCAAACCCGCAGTCGTCACACAACGCTTCCCATGAGTGAGCGCCAATGCGGGGGTAGGTGTCATCGTCACCGATGTAGAGCGCCAAGCGGTCGTCGCCATAGGCCTGCACGCACAACAGGTCATAAAAAGGGGCCAGGGCGTAACCCGTCTCGTCGATCAACACCGAGATGTTCTTGGCGTGGGCGTCGCTGTTGCCAATCAAATAATTCAGCATGACCCAGCGCTGAAAACTCAACAGGTCTTTGGCTGGCAGCTGCAACGCGCGCAAGGCGTGTGCTATTTTTTTCAGACTGACCAAGCCCCCTTGCCGTTCGTACTTCCAGTCAGAGCCCACGCCCAAGAGCTGGCAAGCGTCGATCTGATGCATGCAGACGATGTGACCGTCGACCACTTGGCGGTCGTAGCGTTGCACGATGTAAAGCGTCTCGGGCAAGTGCAGCAGATGGACCTCTGGCACTGGCAACTGGATTGCCCGGGCCAACTTCATGCACAGGTATTCGTTGACGGCGCTGGGTGTGAAATGGGGCAGACGGGAGTCTGGTTTGGCAATGTGCGTGGTGGGCGAGCTGCCCACGCTGTCGTAGAGCTGGGCCCGTTGTGCGTCGTAGCGCAAGCCCATTTTGTCTTGCGCGCCAGGCAGCGACATGCTGCTTTGCGGGTTGGCCAAAAGCAGCGGTTTGCTGTGGTGACGTTGTTGAAGGCGTTGGCGCAAGGTGTCTGGGCTCAACACGCTGTATTGCTGCAAAGTCTGAGGTGCTTGGCCCTCGGGCAACACCGACAACACACCCGGCAACTCGGCACCGAGCTGGCCGACGACTTCAAAGGCACTGGCGTTGCGCAGTTGGATGGCGTTGAGAATTTCCTCCAAGGGCGCACCCTCGGGCAACAGGTTGGCAAAAAAGGTTTTGACGGCTTCGCCTCGATAGGGCGTTGCGCTCAACGCAAATTGCGGGGCCAGCACATAGGCGCACGAGGAAGCCAGCCACTGGGGGTCGTATTGAAAAATGTATTGCCCGGCCTCATGCCCAAACCACCCCATGGCTTGCGCATTGGCCCAAACGCGCAGCCGAATCATGGCTGATGCGCCTCGGTGGGTGAGTCTGCGGCAGATTCAGTGCTCAGGACGATTTGTGCCTCCGACACGCCGTAGTCCGCTCTGAGGGGGGCTTGTTTGGAACGCCGGGTGTTTGCTTGTGCGGTGACCTGAAAACCCTGGGCTTGCAGACTCAGGCCGAGGCCATTGATGAGCTGGACCAGCTTACCCAAGCTGCAATTCTGAGGGCTGGACTCTGCATCACGGATGAAAGACACGCTCACACCGCAAGCGGCGGCGGCAGCCTCACGCGACAACTGTTGACGTTTGCGCTCAGCGGCCAAGGCAGCGGCCAAGGAGGGCAGTGTGCTGTTTTCAATTTTCATATTTGCTCCTGATAGGACAAATTATTTGTTTTCTTAAGCAGTATTATGATTTTTTGACCTCAAAAGGTCAATTTAATGATGTTGATTGATGGCATCGGCAAAATTGTTCTTTCAGGGGCAATGGTTGGCGTCTGGCCGTGCCTTCAACGCCCCCAACACTGCGCCACGCTGAGCGACGCGTTGACCACCCCGCGCACGCCCGTGTGTGTGAGCGTGAAGCTGCCACAGGCGTCGCCCACTTGCGCTCCGGTGGGTGTGGCGGTGAGGGTGAAGCCTTGCGCGCTGCTGGCAAGGCTGAGTTGGTAGCGCAGGCCTTCGGCTTGCAGCACGCTGGTGGGCACGTCTGCTGCTGCGGGGTAGCTGCCGTTGGCGCTGGCGGCGCGCTCTAGCCAATGGGCGGCTTGCAGCAAGGCGGTGCGGGCTTGGGCGCGTTGGCTGCGTTGCAGCAACTGTTGGTAGTTGGGCCAGGCCCAGCCCACCAAGACAGCGATGCAGGCCAAGGCGATCAACAGCTCGACCAAGCTAAAGCCGTGTTGTGCCACGTCGGTGTGAGGGCGGGGGTGAGGCATGGGCGCTTTCATGTGCAGGGGTTTGTTTTGTCGTTGGAGGCTCATTCGGCCAGCACCTGCCAGCTGTGCCAAGTGCCGCCGCTCGTGCTGCCCGGCACCGGGTTGGCGGGGGCCGACCACAGGGCTTGCAGCACCACCGCTGTGCCAGGCAGAACCCCGCGTGCCAGCACGGTGATGCGGTAGACAAACGGCGCGCTGGGGTTGAGGGGCGTGGCATCGACCAGCACCTCCACCCAGTACCACGTGGTGTTGGCACCGTAAGGGGTGTCGGCGCCGCTCAGAGGCCAGGCGGCGTTGGTCATGGCTTGCCATTCGCTGGCGCTACGGGTGGGCGCACCGTTGGGCGCGCAGATGCCGCTCACACAGGCTTGTGCGCCCAGGCGTTGGCGCAAGGTGTCGCGCTCGCTCAGGCTGGTGGGGAAGAACGCATGCGTTTGCGCGTCGTTGCCCGGTGTATGGCGCGGGTTGATATTGCCCTGCGCGTCGGTGGCTGCGCCCAAGATGTCTTGCAGCGCCAAGGGCAGGGCGGCTTCGGCGCTGTGTTGGGTGCGCAGCAGGTCGGCCTCGGCGTTGAGCAGCCACTCGGTGCCGCGCAGGTTGCGCCAGCCTGTCAATGCGGCCAGGCCCACCAAGGCCAACACGGCCATCACGGTGGGCAAGGCCAGCCCCAAGCTGCGTTTCGGGTAGGAGCGCATGCGGTAGCTCACGGCAGCACGCCCACATGGTTGCGCAGGGTGAAGGTGCGGCGCAGCACGCGTCGGCTCAAACCGTCTGCAGCCACGGTTTCGCCCTGGCAGCCCAGGCTGGCGGTGTTGCGTGTGGCGTTGGGCTGGCTGCTGACCCAGCGCATGCACACTTCGATGGCCAGCACTTGGCGCATGTCGCTGACTTGGGCCGCCGTTTTCCATTGAATGGTTTGGTTGGCACCGGCTTGGGCGTAGCGCACTTGCAGGTCTTCCACGCCTTCGGCCAAGGCTTGGTAGGTGCTGCCGCTCAGGCGCAGGTCTTTGCAGGTGAGTTCTTTTTTGGTGTTGAGCTGGTAGTTGTTGAGCACCAGTGCGTCGCTGCCTGCATGGTTGCCTTGGCAGTCGTAAGGGTTCAGGCTGTGCCAGTGACCCAGGCTCACGCTGTCGGTGCGGGTGCCCTCAGTGCCTTGCAGATCGGGTTGGCTGTTGTCGTGCGGCGCTGTGCGTTGCACCTGTTGACCATCGGCTGTGGTGCTGACTTGCGCGGCACCCGCCATCTGAGCTTGGATGCGCAGGTTGCGCAGTGCGACACGGGCGTTGTGGTGCAGCGCATCGACCGCTTCAAAGGCGGCCCACGATTGGCGGCTAACGTTGTAGCTGGCCACGGCACCCAGCATCACAGCCAAGCCCACGGCCAAGCCCACCAGCAGCTCGGGCAGGGTGTGGCCGCGAGTCAGCATGGTGCTCACCATGCTGGCCGAAAGAACAAACGCCAACAGCTCATGGCGCTCGGGCAAGCGGGGCTGCCCCACGCGGTGTCGGTGCGGTAGCTCTCGCCGCTGTCGTGCCAGGCCACCACCACGCCCCACCAGCCGCTTTGGCCGCTGAGGGCAAACACGGCGGCATCGCCTTGCGGCAGCTGTGTGTTCAGGGCCTGTTGCAGTTGTGCCATGTCCCATTGGGCCAAGTCGCTGCGGGCGCAGGCCAGAGTGGTGCAGTTGGTCGTGGCGCTACGGGCGGCAGTGCTCCACGTGCGTGTGTACAGCGCGGCTTGGCTGGCGTTGAGGCGCATGCGCTCGGCCAGGTCGTCTGCCAGCCCCATGGCGATGCTGCGGTTGACCTGCTGGCGTTGGGTTTGCAAGCCGATTTGTTGCAACCACAGCGCGGCCAGCACGCCAGAGGCCAACAGCAGCAAGGCCATGAGCGCTTCCAGCAGCGCCACACCGTGGTGCATGTGCTTCAACTGCACGAGGTCCCCAAGACCGTGCGAATGCGCCCGGTGTTGTTGAGGCACAGCGAATAGGCCACGCTGAGGCTGGGGTTGCGCGAGCCCACCGTCCAGCGGTCGCCCACGCCACCCAACTCGCCTTGGCGGCTGATGGTCAGCGCACTGGTCTTGGTGTAGCTCACCAACAAGGGGGTGTGCAGCGGGGTGACTTGCAAGGTTTGGCTGCCGTCGGCGAGTTGCAACTGCCAGCCGCAACTCCAGTCGGAGCCCACTGCGGTGGCCCAAGTGCAATCGCTCAATCGTGCCAAGCGCAGTGCTTGGCCCAGTTGCAGTGCCCGCACACGTGCGCTTTGCAAGTCGTTGTGCAGTTGGTCACGGGCCAGTTCGGCCCGCGTTCGCTCCAGCACGCGTTGCATGCTGGGCACCGCCAGCAGGCCGACCCAGCCGAGCACGGCCAACACCAGCAGCAACTCCACCAAGGTGAAGCCCTGGTGCGCGTGCCTGTGAGAATGAAAAATGCCCAGCGTTTGCATGCGGCAAATGCTAGGCATCTGGGGGAGTGCGGCGCGTTGCCGCCACTCGAAAATTATTTGCGAACTTCGTCGACCAAGCTCTTGAAATCGTCGATGTCTTCAAAGCTGCGGTAGACGCTGGCAAAGCGGATGTAAGCCACTTTGTCGAGTTTTTTCAGCTCGCGCATGACCAGTTCACCAATGCGGGTGGAGGGCACTTCGCGCGCGCCGAGGCTGAGCAGTTTTTCTTCGATGCGTTCAATCGCGTTGTCGACTTGTTCCGTGCTGACCGGGCGTTTGCGCAGGGCCAGACTCATGGAGTCGAGCAGTTTGTGGCGTTGGTAGTCGATGCGTCGCCCGTCTTTTTTGACGATGTTGGGAAAGCTCACATCGATGCGTTCGTAGGTGGTGTAGCGCTTGTCGCAGGCACCGCATTGGCGGCGACGGCGGATGGAGTCGCCGTCTTCAGACATGCGGGTCTCCACCACTTGGGTTTCAAGGTGACCGCAGAAGGGGCATTTCATGGGGTGTTGTCTCGCTTTGGTTTGTTGGCGATTGTGCTTGTGGTTTTGTCTTTGCCCTTGCTTTTGCCTTTGCCTTTGCCTTTGCCTTTGCCTTTGCTGTGCTCGCTGGGGGTATGGGTGGGGGCCGCTTCTTCATACTGTGTACAGAAAATCATCAGCGGCCCCCACCCATACCCCCAGTCTGCGGCTGGCTTGGCTGGCGCTCGCCGTGTTCATGCGCTGCAATGCACGATCTGAGCTGGCTTTTTTGTTGGCACGCAAATCACTTGTAACTTTCGTGGCTTCTGGATTCTGGCGTCATGCTTGTGATTCAGCATGGGTTCCCGAAAGAACTTGCTCTCAACCCAACCGCAGGGGTGATGAGTGCGGCGGGCGATGATTTTCTGTACACAGTATGAAGAGCCCGCCGTACCCATCGCCTCTGCCGTTTCCGGCGCGAAATCTTCACGCCAGAAACACCCCAACTCAGCGGTAGACCGGAAAGCGGCTGGTCAAAGCATGCACCTTGGCGCGCACGGCTGCGATGTTGGCTTCGTCGTGCGGGTTGTCCAACACGTCGGCAATCAAATTGGCGGTCATGCGCGCTTCTTCGTCCTTGAAACCACGCGTCGTCATCGCTGGGGTGCCAATGCGCACGCCGCTGGTGACAAAAGGTTTTTCGGGATCGTTGGGGATGGCGTTCTTGTTGATCGTCATGTGGGCAGCGCCCAAGGCGGCTTCGGCTTCTTTGCCGGTGATCTTCTTGGAGCGCAGGTCCACCAACATCACGTGGCTTTGTGTGCCGCCGCTGACGATGCGCAGGCCGCGTTGGGTCAGCGTTTCGGCCACGATGCGGGCGTTGGTGATGACTTGTTGTTGGTAGGCCTTGAACTCGGGCGCCAGGGCTTCTTTGAACGCCACGGCTTTGGCCGCGATGACGTGCATCAGCGGGCCGCCTTGCAGGCCAGGGAAGATGGCGCTGTTGATGGCTTTTTCGTGCTCAGCCTTCATCAAGATGATGCCGCCACGGGGGCCGCGCAGGCTCTTGTGGGTGGTGGAGGTCACCACATCGGCGTGAGGCACGGGGTTGGGGTAGACGCCTGCGGCGATCAAGCCGGCGTAGTGGGCCATGTCGACCAAGAAGATGGCTCCCACGTCTTTGGCCACTTTGGCAAACCGTGCAAAGTCAATGTGCAGGCTGTAGGCCGAGGCACCGGCGATGATGAGTTTGGGCTTGCTCTCGTGGGCCTTTTTCTCCATCGCGTCGTAGTCGATTTCTTCTTTCTCGTTCAGACCGTAGGACACCACGTTGAACCACTTGCCACTCATGTTGAGCGCCATGCCGTGGGTCAGGTGACCGCCTTCGGCCAGGCTCATGCCCATGATGGTGTCGCCGGGCTTCAAGAAAGCCAGGAACACGGCTTCGTTGGCCGATGCGCCGCAATGCGGCTGCACGTTGGCCGCGTCGGCGCCAAAGATTTGTTTGATGCGGTCGATCGCCAGTTGCTCGGCCACGTCCACGTGTTCGCAACCGCCGTAGTAGCGCTTGCCGGGGTAGCCTTCGGCGTATTTGTTGGTGAGCTGCGAGCCTTGGGCTTGCATGACGGCGGGCGAGGCGTAGTTCTCGCTGGCGATCAGCTCGATGTGGTGTTCTTGGCGCGCGTTTTCAGCCTGGATGGCGGCCCACAGTTCGGGGTCGGTCTGTTCGATCAAGATGTTGCGGTGGTACATGCTGGCAGTCCTAGTAGAGGTGGTCCCGGCGTGCCGATACATCGGCACAGGGCTGCCCAGGCGAACGGCAAAACACCTCAAGGGTTGAGGCTGCGCGCTTCCCAGTGGTCAAAACTCCACGTCAGCGGTGCGGGGCAGGGGCCCAGCACGCCTATCGCCAGTTGCGCGCGGGTCAGAGTTTAGCGTGATTCCTCGTCGTCTTTGGCGGCATCACGGCCAAAGGGGGTGAGGCGCTGAGCTTTTTCCCACAGGCTCTCCAGACGAGCGGTGGCAGCTTCAGCCGCAGACGACGGCGGCGGGGTGAGTGGCACTTTCACACCCTTGGCCACTTGTTGCAGGCGGCCATATTCGGCCACCACTTTGGTGGCGTAGCCGGTGTCTTCTTTGATGTTGGCGGCGCCCACGTATAGACGCAGACCACCTTCCACGCTGCCCGCGCGGGTGATGCAGTCTTTGAGCACGTTCACGCCCACGCGCACATTGGCCACCGGGTCAAAGGCGGCCAGCGAGCCGCCAAAACTCACGTATTTGTCTTCGTGAACTTTGGTCATGACCTGCATCAGACCCTGCGCACCCACGGCGCTTTGCGCGAAGGGGTTGAAGGCCGACTCGACCGCCATGACGGCCAGAATCAGCGTCGGTTCAATTTGGTTACGGGGCCCCAAGTCGTAGGCTTCGGCCACCAAGGCGCTCAAGGGTTCGGGGGCGACCCGGTATTTGCGGCTCAGCCAGTAGGCCAGGTAGGCCTGCTGTTTGGGTAGGTCGCGTGGGTCGGTGGCGGTGGCGCGGTCTACGGCGTCGGCGTCGGAGCTCAAACCGGTGGCGTCGTATTGACGTTCTTGCAGCCAACTGATCAGCTTGGCTTCGGTGACCGCGCGAAGGTCAGGGCGCACCGTCAATGTGACGACGACGAAGAAGATCGACAACCCCACCACTGCCATGCCGTTGTGGGTGATGGCAAAAAAGCCCTGCGCCACATCGGCTGCGAAAGTTCGCAGTCCTAATTTGATGTGGGTGAGTAAGGGCATGAAGATATTTATAAAAGTGAGGTAGCGGAAAATTTTAAAGCCTAGGCGACAATCTATAGATATTTGATACGAGCCTGACCTGTGAACGATTCTGCTAACAAACCCCATGACCTGACTTCTTTAGATGCTTTGACCGGCGGAGCCTTCACGGCACCCACCTCGGGCGAACGCGCGTCGCGCTTGCGTGACTGGCTGGCCAAAGAGCCCAATGCCGAGCAATTGCAAGCGGTCTTCACTGAAATGAGCCACCGTGACAAAGGCGCATCCAAAGTCTTGCGTGAAAAGCTCGATGAGTTGCGTCGTGCCAAAGGTCAAGACGCGTTGGCCCAAGAGTGGTTGGCCAAAGGCGAGGTGCTGCGCGACGCGGCACACATCAACTTGGCCGATGCCATGGCTTGGCAACGTGACGCTGCCAAGGCCGGTGCCCCCTTGTCGCGCGAGCCATTGGCGGGTTTGAAAACCGCTTTGGTCGAACGCGTCAAAGCCATTGAAGACTTGCAGCATCAAACCCAGGTGCAGCGCGAAGCCGCGGTGTTGCTGGCACAGCGCATTGAGGTGTTATCGACCAAGCCTTGGCAAGACGCGCAAGCCCAACGCGCAGGCCTACAGGCTGACCTGGATCGCTGGGTGGCGCAAGCCCAAGCTTTGGCGGCCGATGCGCAGTGGCCCAGCGTGGATGCGAAATTTGCCCCCGCCTTGCAAACCAGCACCCAACAAGTGCAAGCCGTGTGGGTGGCGTTTTGCGAGGCCCTGGCTTTGACCGAAGCCGCTGCTGCCGATGCCAGTGCCCCTCTGCCAGCGGTGCCCGCCTGGGCTGATCAGTTGCGTGTGGCCCGTGGCGAAGTGTTGCCCCAAGCGGCTGCTGCGCCCGCCAAACCCGAGACCGTGCGTGTGGACCCCACGCGCAACGTCAAACCCACGGCCGATAAGGCAGTGGTGGATCAAAAACGTTTGGAGCTGGCACAACAAGCCGAAGCCTTGTTCAAACCTGCACCGACGCCCAAAGCGGCCAAGCCCGCGTTGGCCAAAGCCGAGCAGCCTGTGGTTGCTGTTGTGCCTACCGAAGCAGGCGCACCAGAGGCCGCACCAGATGCCGCACCCGTGTCGGCACAAGCGACGCCCGAAGTGCAGGCATTGCCTGCTGAGGAGGTGGTCGCTACGCCTATCGATGCTGTTGCCAGCGATGTGCCTGCCACTCCCCAAGTCAGTGCTGAAGCGGTGGCACCTGTCGCTGCTGAACCCGAATGGGTGCCCGCCATGGGCGGACGCAAGATGCAAGAAGCCTTGCGCAACTTGCGCGATCAGTGGAAAAAAATTGACAAAGAGGCAGCGCCCAACCCTGCGTTGTGGAAGCGCTTTGACACTGCATGCAACCGTGCCCACCACGTGGTGGACGCTTGGCTCAAAGAAGCCCGTGCCCAAACCGCAGCCCACAAAGCACAGCGTTTGGCTTTGATCGAAGAGGTCAAGGCTTGGGCGGCAGAGCACGCCCAAGGCCCCGACTGGAAGGGCGTGGCGCGTCAACTGCACCAATTCGCCCAACGCTGGCGCGACAGCGGTCATTTGAGCGAGAAGATGTTTGCCGAGTTGCAGCCTGTGTGGAAGGCGGCCATTCACGCCGCCCACGAGCCACTCGAAGCCTTGCAAAAAGCCAGCTTGGCACGCCGCCAGGCCTTGATTGCCGAGGCCCAAGAGTTGGGTGCTGCGCCCACCTTGCGCATTGACGCTGTCAAAGCCTTGCAACAGCGTTGGCAAGAAGAAGCTCACACCGTGGTGCTGGACCGCAAGCAAGAGCAAAAGTTGTGGGATGCATTCCGTCAGCCGATTGACGAAGCGTTTGCGCGCAAGTCGTCGGTGCGTGAGCAATCGCAAGCCGCCCTGACCCCACATGACCGTGCGGTGTTGGACGCCTCGAAGGCGTTGGAAGCGGCCATTGCCAAGGGCGATGGCGCACAGATTCGCGCCGCCATGCAGGTGTTAGAGCAAGTCTCTCGTGGTGAGTTGCCGCCCGAAGCAGCCAAGCCAGCAGCCCCGGTTGCCGCGCCTGCGCAAGCAGCGCCCGCACCAGAGATGCCGGTCGCTGCCGATGCCAGCACAGAAGCCGCACCCGCGGCCAGCGCCGAAGCGCCTGCGGCGGATGCCCCCCCATCAGATGCCTCGCAAACAACCACCGACTCAGAGGCAGCGCCTGCTGAGCCCGATGTCGCCCCCGCCCCCGCGCCCAAACCCCACAAGCCGGTGGTGGCGGTGCGTGGTGACGATCGCCCAGGTCAAAAACGTACCGAGGTGGCCCCAGCGGGTTTCCGTGGCCGTGATGGCAAACCGGCTGGCAAGTTTGGCGACAAGCCTGGCTTTGGCCGTGACGGTGGCGCACGTGCTGGACGTGATGCACGCGACGGTGGCCGTGATGGTTTTGCACCGCGTGGCCCGCGTTTGGGTGACGCGGCTTTCCGTGCCCAGCGCAATGCCTTGGACATGGCCCAAGACGCACTGCGTAAGCTGGCCGCACAAGCCCACGGCGAAGTGCTCACGCAACTGATGCACGCTTGGGAAAAGCGCGATGCCAGCCAGTTGCCCGCAGCGCAAGCCATTGGCAACAAGCTCACACCGGCTCAACGCACGCAGTGGGCCCAGGCTTTGTCCTCGGCACCGCAAGGCGAGGCCGTGACGCCTTTGCTGCGCCTGGAAGTTGCTGCCGAGTTGCCTACGCCTGCTGCCCAGATGGATGCTCGCCGCGCTTTGCAATTGCAACTGCTGACCCGCCGCAACGACCCATCGCCCCAAATGACTTGGGCCGCTGATGCGTCTCAGGTGTTGGCTGGCGCTTACGACGAAGCTGCGGCGCGCCGCTTGCAAGCTGCTTTGAAGGTGTTGCTCAAGCGTTGAGCGTAGGCGGGGGCAGGGCTTGCCGCACCAAGCCTTGGCCGGGGTTGCCAGCCTGTTCGCGCAGCCAAGACACCACTTCCAAGCGCGGGGCTGTGCCGCTGGCATGCCAGTCACTCAAGACCCAGCGCTGTAAACCGTCACCCATATCGTGCACCGCAGGTCGGTGGGTATGTCCATGCAACAGCACTTGGCATTGGGTGGCTTGCAGCCAACTGCGTGCGGCTGGCGTGTCCACGTCGGCATAGTCGGTGTGCGTGCGTTTGCGTGCTTCGCTTTGGGCACGCATGGCTTGCCCAGTGGCTTGTCGCTGCGCCAAAGGCTGTGCCAAAAACTGCGCTTGCCATGCGGGCTGGCGCACTTGGTCGCGAAAAGCCAGGTAGTCGTGGTCGCCCAAGCACAGGCTGTCGCCGTGACTCAGCAAAATACGAAATACCCCCAAAGACAACACCGTGGGGTCGCTCAAAGCGTGCATGCCCGATGCCCGAAAGGCGTCGGCACCCAACAAAAAATCTCGGTTGCCACAGAGGAAGTAAACCGGCAAACGCTGCGACGTGCGCTGGATCACCGACAAACACTGCAAAGCAAACGGCTCTTGGGTGTCATCACCCACCCACACCTCGAACAGATCGCCCAAGATGAACAGGGCATTGGCCTGTGTATGGGCCATGTAATGGGACCAAGCGAGGAAGGTGTCTTGATCGTGCACATCGAGGTGCACGTCAGAGATGAAATCCACCTGTTGCCAGGTGGAGCTTGCCTGGATGTGTGACACCGCATCAGGCAACAGGCCAGGTGACAAAGCCGGTGACGGCGTGAACATGTCGGCTGGCCCTACGGGTGGCGCTTTAGAGCGCAACCGCTTTCTCAATCACCACGTCTTCTTTGGGCACGTCGTCATGGAAGCCTTTGCGCCCGGTTTTGACGGCTGCAATTTTGTCGACCACGTCCATGCCGCTGACCACTTTGCCAAACACGGCGTAGCCCCAGCCTTGCGCACTGGGGGCGGTGTGGTTCAAGAAGCCGTTGTCTGCCACGTTGATGAAGAACTGAGCCGTGGCCGAGTGGGGGTCTGAGGTACGCGCCATGGCCACGGTGTAGTGGTTGTTTTTGAGGCCGTTGTTGGCTTCGTTTTGAATGGGCTCATCGCATGACTTTTGGGTCATGCCGGGCTCGAAGCCGCCACCTTGCACCATGAAGCCAGGAATGACGCGGTGGAAGATGGTTTTGTCGTAATGGCCTTTGGCCACATAGCTCAAAAAGTTGGCCGTGCACTTGGGGGCTTTCTCGGCATCGAGTTCCAGCGTGATGACGCCGTGGTCCAAGATGTGCAGTTCGACTTGTGGGTTGCTCATGATTTACTTCTCAAGGGTTGCAGATTGAATGACGATGGCCGTGCGTGGCACATCGGTGGCGAAGGGGCCGCCGGAACTGGTGGGCACTGCCTTGATGCGTTGCACCACCTCCATGCCAGAGACCACGCGGCCAAACACGGTGTAGCCGGGTTGCTGTGGGCTGGGATCTAAAAAGCCGTTGTCGGCCACGTTGATGAAAAACTGTGAGGTGGCTGAGTTGGGAACGTTGGTGCGCGCCATGGCGATGGTGCCCACGGTGTTGCGTGGACCGCCTTTGGCCAAGGCCTCACGGCCTTCGTGCACCACGGGCGCACGGGTGGGGCGCTCCATGTAGCGCTGGTCGTAGCCGCCGCCTTGAATCATGAAGTTGCCGATCACGCGGTGAAAGATGGTGCCGTCGTAGTGCTTGTCACGCACATATTGCAAAAAGTTTTCCACCGTCTTGGGGGCTTTGTCGGGGTAGACCTCGACCACGATGTCACCCGCATTGGTGGTAAATTTCACCCGGGGTGCGTCTTGTGCGAAGGTGGTTTGTGCGGCCAAGCCGCACAGGGCCAGGGTGATCGTGCACAGGGCACGCCGAGAGATGAAGGACAGGTTCATGGTTTGCTTTGGCTCAGTTCAAGTGCAGGTTTGAGGCGCTCTACTTTTTGTGCTGCGGTGCGATGTTTGGGGTCTAGGGACGAGGCACGTGCATAAGACTGTTGAGCCAAGTGCAGCAGCACATCGCCTAGGTTCTCGTGGGCCGCGGCATAGCTGGGGTTGTCGCGCAAGGCCGCCTCAAACGATTCTTTGGCACGGTTGTAGTCGCCTTTGGCGGCATACAACACACCCAGGTTGTTGTGCGGCTCGGCCAGCTCGGGGTAGTCTTGCGTGAGCCCCAGGTAAATGGGCAGGGCTTTGTCGGGTTGACCGGTTTGTTCGTGAATGAAAGCCTGCCAGAACAGCATCTGCGGATCGCGTGGGTTTTTGGTCAAGCTGCGATCAATCCACGACAGCGCGGCGGTGTACTTGGCTTGGCGCAACAGTTTGCGCACTTCTTGGTGGTCGTCGGTTTGGGTGGTGCTGGCCAATTCTCCTGGCTGCCAAGCGGGGCCCACATCGGATTGCGCGAAGGTGGATGTCACCACGCAGGCCAGCGCAAACCCCCAGGCCAAGATGCCGTGTCTGCCCAGTACATGACCGATGTCACGCGGGTTGGCAAAAGTGTGCTGAGGGTTTTTCATGTGCTTTGTATACTGAGAGCCATTGTAAAACAGCGGGTCTTCATCACCCTTTGCCTTTGCACCCTTGTTGACCCAATCTGCGGTCCTTAACGATTCACTCATGACGCTTCGCATTCACAACACGCTTTCGCGTGCGCTGGAGACTTTTTCGCCGCTCGAACCTGGACATGTCCGCATGTATGTGTGCGGCATGACGGTGTACGACTTGTGCCACTTGGGCCATGCCCGTTCAATGGTGGCTTTTGACGTGGTGCAGCGCTGGCTCAAAGCCAGTGGCTACCGCGTGACCTATGTGCGCAACATCACCGACATTGACGACAAGATCATCAAACGTTCGGTCGAGAACGGCGAGACCGTGCGCGCCCTGACCGATCGCATGGTCGACGCCTTGCACCAAGACGCCGACGCACTGGGCATTGAGCGCCCCAGTTTTGAACCCCGCGCGATGGACTACGTCCCCCAAATGTTGGCCATGATTGGCACGCTCGAAAACAAAGGTTTGGCCTATCGTGCGAGCAACGGGGATGTGAATTACGCCGTGCGCAAGTTTGCGGGTTACGGCAAGCTTTCGGGTAAGTCGCTCGACGAGTTGCAAGCCGGTGAGCGCGTGGCCGTGGACGACGGCAAGCACGACCCGATGGACTTTGTGTTGTGGAAGTCCGCCAAAGCCAGCGAGCCCGATGAAGTGAAATGGGCCAGTCCGTTTGGGGCAGGGCGACCCGGCTGGCACATCGAGTGCTCGGCCATGAGTTGCGAGATGTTGGGCGAGAGCTTTGACATTCACGGCGGTGGTGCCGACTTGCAGTTTCCTCACCACGAAAACGAAATCGCCCAAAGCGAAGGCGCGTTTGACAAACCCATGGCCCGCGTGTGGATGCACAACGGTTTCATCAATGTGGACAACGAAAAAATGTCCAAGAGCTTGGGCAATTTCTTCACCATCCGCGATGTGCTCAATAGTTATGGGGATATACACACCGGAGCAGAAATCGTTCGATTTTTCATCGTACGTAGTCATTACCGAAGCCAGCTCAATTACAGCGATGAACATTTGGTTGATGCACGTTCTGCACTTACTCGGCTTTACACCACGCTGGATACGGTACCCCCTCAAGTTGCAGTCGTTGATTGGTCCAACACTTATGCTGCACGGTTTAAAGCAGCTATGAACGAAGATTTTGGTACGCCTGAAGCTTTGGCTGTACTGTTCGATTTGGCAACAGAGGTCAATCGCACGCAGTCGACGGTGATGTCGGGGTTACTCAAAGCATTGGCTGGTGTGCTTGGCTTGTTGCAGCAAGACCCTAGAAAGTTTTTGCAAGGAAAAGGCAGAAGTCTTATCTTGAAAATAAACGAATCATTCGGTGTGACAGATTCAGTCCAGGTCGTATCAAATGAAAAATATATTGATGAGCAAATAAAGATTCGTGCTGCGGCCAAAGCCGCCAAAAACTTTGCCGAAGCTGACCGAATTCGCCAAGAGCTGGCTGCGCAGGGTGTGCTGCTGAAAGACTCGCCCACGGGTACCACCTGGGAACGCGGGTGATGATGGCTCGCCAAGAAAAAATCACCATTGCGACGCCCGCCTACTGGGCCGAAGCGTGCAAGCACTTGGTCAAAAAAGACCGGGTGATGAAGCGCCTCATCCCTCAATTGGGCGACGCTTGTTTGCAGTCGCGCGGCGATGCTTTCATCACGCTGGCGCGCAGTATTGTGGGGCAGCAAATTTCCGTCAAAGCGGCCCAAAGCGTGTGGGATCGATTTGCGCTGTTGCCTCGCAAAATCTCTCCCGCCAATGTGCTCAAACTCAAGGTAGACGACATGCGTGCGGCAGGTTTGTCCGCCCGAAAAATTGAATACTTGGTGGACTTGGCCTTGCACTTTGACAGCGGTGCGTTGCATGTGAACCAATGGGCTGAGATGGAGGACGAAGTCATCATCGAAGAGCTGGTGGCCATCCGCGGCATTGGCCGCTGGACGGCTGAAATGTTCTTGATTTTTCACCTCATGCGGCCCAATGTGCTGCCGCTCGACGACGTGGGCTTGATCAACGGCATCAGCCACAACTATTTTTCAGGGGAGGCCGTCAGCCGCAGCGAAGTGCGCGAGGTAGCTGCCGCCTGGGCCCCCTATTGCAGCGTGGCGACTTGGTATATTTGGCGCTCGCTAGATCCGCTGCCGGTTGAATACTGAGCAGCTAAGGAGTAATTGATTTTGGCTAAGAAAACTTTCCTCGATTTTGAACAACCGATTGCCGAGCTGGAAGGCAAGATTGACGAGCTGCGCTATGTGCAAAGCGAGTCGGCGGTCGATATTTCGGAGGAGATTGATCAGCTCAGCAAGAAAAGCTTGCAGCTGACCAAGGACATTTACAGCAACCTCACGCCCTGGCAAATCACCAAGATTGCTCGCCATGCCGAGCGTCCTTACACGTTGGACTACATCAACGACATCTTCACCGACTTTGTAGAGATGCACGGTGACCGTCATTTTGCTGACGACCTGAGCATTGTGGGTGGTTTGGCGCGCTTCAATGGCAACGCTTGCATGGTGCTGGGTCACCAAAAAGGCCGCGACACCAAAGAACGTGCAGCCCGCAACTTTGGCATGAGCCGCCCCGAGGGCTACCGCAAGGCTTTGCGCCTCATGAAGACGGCTGAAAAATTCAAGCTGCCGGTGTTCACCTTTGTTGACACACCCGGCGCCTACCCCGGCATTGACGCCGAAGAGCGCAGCCAGAGCGAGGCCATTGGCCGCAATATTTTTGAAATGGCCCAACTCGAAGTGCCCATCATCACCACCATCATTGGTGAAGGTGGCTCGGGCGGCGCCTTGGCCATCAGCGTGGCAGACCAGGTGTTGATGTTGCAGTACTCGGTGTACTCGGTCATCAGCCCTGAAGGTTGCGCCTCCATTTTGTGGAAAACCGCAGACCGTGCCGAAGATGCTGCCGAAGCCTTGGGCATCACGGCTCACCGGCTCAAAGCGCTGGGGCTGATCGACAAAATCGTCAACGAACCTGTGGGTGGCGCACACCGTGACCCCAAACAAATGTCCGCACAGCTCAAGCGTGGCTTGAACGACGCGTGGCGTCAGGTGACCGACCTCAAGGTCAAAGAGTTGCTGGACAAGCGCTACGAACGTCTGCAAAGCTATGGCCGGTACAACGACACCAAAGCCGACGCCCGCTGATTTTCCGTCGCTGGATGCACTCCAGCAGGTCTTGCCCTTAGGCGTGGCCTTGAGCGGCGGGGCCGATTCCACCGCCATGCTGATCGCCTGTGCCACCCGCTGGCCGGGCCAAGTGTTTGCAGTGCATGTGCACCACGGTTTGCAGCAAGCCGCCGACACTTTTGAAATCCACTGCATCGAGTTGTGCCAGCAGTTTGATGTGCCTTTGGTGGTGCAGCGCGTCAACGCTGCACACGCGAGTGGAGAAAGCCCCGAAGACGCCGCCCGCCAAGCCCGTTACCGAGCTTTGAGTGATGCAGTGAAGCAGCATTGGGATGGCCAAGTTCAGCATGTGGTGCTGGCGCAGCATGCCGATGACCAAGTGGAAACTTTGCTGCTCGCACTCTCACGCGGCGCGGGTTTGCCTGGCTTGGCCAGCATGCCCAAGGTGATGGTGCGAGACGGCGTGACTTACCACCGCCCCTGGTTGCAAGCCTCGGGCGCGAGTTTGCGCAATGCCTTGCAGCACTTGGGTCAAACCTGGGTGGAAGACCCCACCAACCAAGACATCCGTTACACCCGCAATCGCATTCGCGCGCAATTGCTGCCCGTGCTAGAGGCCGCTTTTCCATCCTTTCGCGAGACCTTTGCGCGCAGTGCGGCCCATGCCGCACAGGCCCAAGAGCTTTTGCAAGAAGTGGCAGAGCAAGACCTGCAAACCGTGGGCGACCCACCCCACATCAAAGCCTTGCAAGGCTTGAGCGTCGCGCGACAAAGCAATGTATTGCGTCACTGGCTGGCCACTCAGCAACAACGCCCCAACACAGCGCAATTGCACGAACTGTTGGCGCAGCTCAAAGCGTGCACTACCCGAGGACATCACATCGACATCAAGGTGGGGCGTGGCTTTGTCAGGCGCGATGGGGTGGTGCTGCGTTGCTACAATCTTTAGCTTTGCTTTGATCTTTAACCCTTTTCACGCAACATGGCATTGATTGTTCATAAATACGGCGGCACCTCGATGGGCTCGACAGAGCGCATCCGCAACGTCGCCAAACGCGTGGCCAAGTGGGCCCGTGCTGGCCATCAAATGGTGGTGGTTCCTTCGGCCATGAGCGGAGAAACCAACCGTTTGTTGGGTTTGGCCAAAGAGCTGGCTCCCTCCAAAGCCGACTCGGCCTACAACCGCGAACTCGACATGCTGGCTTCTACTGGCGAGCAGGCCTCGTCGGCTCTGTTGGCCATTGCGCTGCAAGCCGAAGGCCAGCCCTCGGTGAGCTACGCCGGTTGGCAAGTGCCTATTCGCACCAACAGCGCGTTCACCAAGGCGCGCATCGAGTCGATCGATGACGCACGTGTGCGTGCTGACTTGGATGCAGGCCGCGTGGTCATCATCACCGGCTTTCAAGGCAAAGACGAGCACGACAACATCACCACCTTGGGCCGTGGCGGCTCAGACACCTCGGCTGTGGCCGTCGCCGCTGCCATGAAAGCCCACGAGTGTTTGATTTACACCGACGTTGACGGCGTTTACACCACCGACCCGCGCGTGGTGCCCGAAGCACGTCGCTTACAGACCTTGTGCTTTGAAGAGATGCTGGAAATGGCCTCTTTGGGCAGCAAAGTGTTGCAAATTCGCTCGGTTGAATTTGCGGGTAAATACAAGGTGCCGCTGCGCGTGTTGTCCAGCTTCACCCCGTGGGACATTGACATCCACGAAGAGGCCAAATCTGGCACGTTGATCACCTTTGAGGAAGACGAACAAATGGAACAAGCCATCGTATCGGGCATCGCATTCAACCGTGATGAAGCCAAAATTTCTGTGGTCGGCGTGCCCGACAAGCCAGGCATTGCCTACCAAATCTTGGGTGCTGTGGCCGATGCCAACATTGAAGTGGACATGATCATTCAAAACATCAGCAAAGGTGGTTTGACCGATTTCAGCTTCACCGTGCACCGCAACGACTACGCCCGCACCACCGACTTGTTGAAAGAAAAAGTGTTGCCCGCTTTGGGCGCCACGGATGTGCAAGGCGACACCAAAATTTGTAAGGTCTCCATCGTGGGCATTGGCATGCGCAGCCACGTGGGCATCGCCAGCAAAATGTTCCGTTCCTTGAGCGAAGAGGGCATCAACATCCAAATGATCTCCACCAGCGAAATTAAAACCTCGGTGGTGATTGACGAAAAATACATGGAATTGGCAGTTCGGGCCTTGCACAAGGCGTTCGACCTGGACCAAGCTAAGGCATAATACTCACCTGCTGGAAACGTGACCGAGTGGCCGAAGGTGCTCCCCTGCTAAGGGAGTATGGGGTGTAGAGCCTCATCGAGGGTTCGAATCCCTCCGTTTCCGCCAAGATTGGGTTTTTTGTAGTCCTACAATGCCCCTCAAGAGCCCCGCAAACCTAGTGTTTGCGGGGCTCTTTTGTTTTTAACGTCCAGCAGCGGTATTGCCAGCTTGCGTCTGTTGGGAGTAGCACTCCTTGCAAAGCCCGAACAGGTAACGGTTCGGTAATTCACCCGCAAGCCCATGCAATACTTGACCTCATACGGTTGAAACCCCAACCCCTCGTTCGTAATGTATGACCCAAGAAACCAATAACCTCGCCGCCGACCTGTGGGCGCTGGCCGACCTGCTGCGCGGCGATTTCCGTCAGAGCCAATACGGCCGCGTCATCCTGCCTTTTGCCCTGCTGCGCCGTCTGGAATGTGTGTTGGAAAGTAGCAAGTCTGCCGTGCTGGCGGAAGCGGCTAAGGTGGAGAAGATGGCCATTGCTGAAGAGGCCAAGGAAAAGCTGCTTCTGCGCGCCACAGGCGGGCTGTCTTTCTTCAACACCTCACCCATGGACCTGAGCACCCTGGGCGAGTCGGGCATCAAGGCCAATCTGGAACGCTACATACAGTGCTTTTCCAAAGACGCCCGCGAGATTTTTGACCACTTCAAGTTCGCCGAATTCATTGGCCTGCTGGGCGACGCCAACCTGCTCTACAAGGTGGTGCAAAAGGTCCGCACCATGGACCTGCACCCCAAGGCCGTTTCCAACTATGAGATGGGCTTGGTGTTTGAAGAGCTGATCCGCAAGTTTGCCGAAAGCTCGAACGACACTGCTGGCGAACACTTCACCCCGCGCGACATCGTGCGCCTCACCACCTCGCTGGTGTTCATGGAGGACGACGAAGCCCTCACCAAGCCCGGCATCATCCGCACCATTTACGACCCCACGGCAGGCACCGGCGGCTTTTTGTCAGCGGGCATGGAATATGTGTACGAGCTGAACCCCCAAGCTGTCATGCGCGCGTTTGGTCAGGAGCTGAACCCCGAGAGCTACGCCATCTGCAAGGCCGACATGCTCATCAAGGGGCAAGATGTGAGCAACATCAAGCTCGGCAACACGCTCTCCAACGACCACCTTTACGCCAGCAACTTCGACTACATGCTCTCCAACCCGCCCTTTGGCGTGGATTGGAAAAAGATCGAAGGCGACATTGCCGACGAGCACACCCTCAAAGGCTTCGATGGCCGCTTTGGCCCCGGCCTGCCGCGTGTGTCCGACGGCTCGCTGCTGTTTTTGCTGCACCTCATCAGCAAGCTTCGCGATGTGAAAGACGGTGGCTCACGCATTGGCATCATCCTCAATGGCTCGCCGCTCTTTACGGGCGGCGCGGGCTCGGGCGAATCCGAAATTCGCCGCCATATTCTGGAGAGCGATCTGCTCGAAGCCATCGTCGCCCTGCCCACCGACATGTTCTACAACACCGGCATTGCCACCTATGTGTGGGTGCTCTCGAACAAAAAGCCTGCCGAGCGCAAAGGCAAGGTGCAGCTCATCAACGGTGCCAACCTCTGCGGCAAGATGCGCAAATCGCTGGGCAGCAAGCGCCATGTGATGGACGAGGCCGACATCGCCACCATCACCCGCTGCTTTGGCAAGTTTGAGGTGGTCGAAGCGCAGGCGCTCGATAAACCGGCTGAAGTCAAAAGCAACCGTGGCCGCCAAGCTGCCAACCCCAAGCCCGAAGCCATCAAAACCTTCGCCAGCAAAATTTTTGCCACGCATGAGTTCGGCTACCGCCGCATCACCATCGAACGGCCGCTGCGTTTGTCGTGGCAGTTCAGCGATGAGCGCATCGCCAGCCTGCGCTTTGAGTCTGGCGCACTCGGCAGCGCCATGCAGTGGATTTACAGCGAATATGGGCAAGCGCAGTGGAGCGACGAGGCGGGCTGCCCGCAGTACGGCCAGCTAGGCCAGCACCACGTCGAAATTCGCGCCTATCTCAAAAGCCACTTTGCCGACCTCAAGGAAAAGCAGATCAAAGACCTGCTCGATGCCAACACCTGGCTGGCACAAAAGGCCGTGCTGCGCAAAGCCCGCGCCCTGCAAGACGTGATCGGCAGTGCCCAGCATGACGACTTCAATGGTTATGACGAAGCCATCAAGGCCGCGAGCAAACAGGCAGGCATCACGCTGGACGCCAAAGAAAAAAAGCAGATGGCCGATGCCGTGAGCTGGAAGAACCCCGCCGCCGAAAAGGTGATCAAGAAAGTTCACAAAGGCATCATTGAATACCAAGCCGATGGCGAGCTACGTGATTTTGAAAACGTGTCCCTAGACCCCAGCCGCACGGTCAGCGAAAGCGTGGAGGCCTACTTCATCGCCGAAGTGCAGCCCCATGTGCCCGATGCGTGGATAGACGCCAGCAAGCGCGACGCCAAAGATGGCGAGATCGGCATCGTCGGTTTTGAGATTCCGTTTAACCGTCACTTCTACCAGTACCAACCGCCGCGCCCGCTGGAAGAAATTGATGCCGATCTGGATGCCGTGAGCGCCGAGATCATGGCGTTGTTGCGCGAGGTGCATTCGTGAGCGACTTGGCTTGTTCCGCGCCGCAATTAGTGTCACCACTGCTGACACTATTGCCAAAAGTCGCACCACTGGTGAGACAAATTCACCCAGATGCGGCCAGCTTATTCAAGTGCAGCCGCCAGACCCACTGGCCGGACAAGAAACTGCTACAGGCCAAACTGCATGAGTTTTATTTGGCGAACGTGGGTCAGGGGGAGGCGGAATGAGTCGGTATAAGGCTTATCCGTGGTACCGGGATTCCGGCGTTGAATGGCTCGGCAAAGTGCCCAGCGAATGGAAATTGTGCCCACTGAAGTTCATGGCACGAATAAAAAATGGACAGGATTACAAAAGGGTTGAGGCTGATGAAGGCTACCCTGTAATCGGTTCAGGGGGCCAATTCTCATACGCGTCACAATTCACTTACAACAAGGCCTCTGTTCTTCTTGGCCGTAAGGGAACCATCGATAAGCCTCTCTACATAAATGAGCCATTTTGGACCGTGGATACGATGTATTACACGGAAGTTAACGAGGACGTTGACCCGAAATTTCTGTACTACCTTGCGCTAACCATTCAATTCTCACGCTATGCAACCAATACCGCGTTGCCAAGCATGACCCAAGAGAATCTGGGCAATTACGTATTCGCAATTCCTACAAACAGCGAAAGTAGAAAAAATATTGCCGCTTTCCTCGACCACGAAACGGCGAAGATTGATGCCTTGATCGAGAAGCAGCAGCGTCTGATTGAGTTGCTCAAGGAAAAGCGCCAAGCTGTCATCAGCCATGCCGTCACCAAAGGCCTCAACCCCAATGCTCCGATGAAAGAATCCGGCGTGGAGTGGCTAGGCGAAGTGCCTGCGCACTGGGATTTGCAACCGCTAAAGTATCTATGCACCTTTTGTGGCGGCGGCACACCAAGCAAAGATAACCTGAGCTACTGGACTGACGGCAATATTCCATGGGTGTCTCCCAAGGATATGAAAAGCTTCTGGATTAACGATAGCCAAGACAAGATTACGCAAGCGGCTGTACAGGGTTCATCTACCAACTTTGTAGATGCTGGCGCTTTATTAATTGTTGTCCGCTCAGGAATATTGCAAAGAACCATTCCTATCGCAATCAATACAGTTCCGGTCACCCTCAACCAAGATATGAAGGCGTTGTCTTTTATCCCAGAAATGAGTGTTGAGTTCGCGGCAAATTTCATCCTCGGGAATATTCCACCGCTGCTGTTGGAATGGTCGAAGGAGGGCGCCACTGTTGAAAGCATTGAGCACGAATATTTGTCATCAAGTGTTTTCCCTGTGCCGCCTAACGAAGAGCAACTTGAAATCAACGCCACCGTTCGCAAACGAATGGAGTCATTCGATGCACTGGAGCAACAAGCATCGACGGGTATTTCTCTGCTCCAAGAACGCCGCACCGCCCTGATCTCTTCTGCCGTCACCGGCAAGATCGACGTGCGCGACTGGCAAGCACCCACCTGACCCACCCTAATCTCTTTAGCACACAGCCATGAGCGACCAAGCCACCGAACGCATCTTTCAAGACGACATCATTCGCCAGTTGCTGGCCAACGGCTGGTTGCTCGGATCGCCGGACAAGTACAACCGCGAACTGGCCTTGTACCCCGAGGATGCGCTGGGTTTTGTGCAAGAGACGCAAGACGCGCAGTGGCAAAAGTTTTGCGCCAACCACCCCAAGGATGCGGAGCAGAAGTTTTTGCAACTGGTTGCCACCCAGCTGGGCAAGGCCGACCCGAACGCCACGCACAAAGACACCCGCACCTTTGGCACGCTGGGCGTGCTGCGCCACGAGCTGCGCGACCGCAATGCGCGTTTGTCGCTGTGCCAGTTCAAACCCGAGCATGACCTGAACCCAGACACCTTGGCGCGTTACGCCAAGAACCGCCTGCGCGTGGTGCCGGAGCTGGTGTACAGCCCGTGGGCCACGGATGCACACCTGCTTGAGACGGGCACCAAGGCCAAGGCGTGGCGGATTGATCTGGTGCTGTTCGTCAATGGCGTGCCGGTGGCAACGCTGGAACTGAAGAGCGAATTTAAACAGGCGGTGGACCGCGCTATTCGGCAGTACAAAACCACGCGCCTGCCCGTGGACCCGGTGGCACGCAAACCAGAACCGCTGCTGACCTTCAAGCGTGGCGCGCTGGTGCACTTTGCGGTGAGCCAGTATGAGGTGCATATGGCCACGCGGCTGGAGGGGGAGGGCACTTACTTTCTGCCCTTCAACAAAGGCACGCACGATGGCGGCGCGGGCAATGATGTGCCGGACGACATCAACCGCTACGCCACCGATTACCTGTGGAACGAGGTGCTGCTGCCGGACAACCTGCTCAACATCCTGGCCCGCTTTGTGCACTTGCAGATTGAGGACAAGGAAGACTGGGAAGGCCGCAAGTACAAGAAGGAAAGCATGATCTTCCCGCGCTACCACCAGTGGGACGTGGTGGGCAAGCTGCTGGCGGCGGCGCGCAGCGAGGGGCCGGGGCAGAAGTACCTGATTCAGCACAGCGCGGGTTCGGGCAAGTCGAACTCGATTGCCTGGGTGGCGCACCAGCTCTCATCGCTGTACAAGCTTGACGGCAAGAAGCAGTTTGACTCGGTCATTGTGGTGACCGACCGCACCGTGCTGGACGCGCAGTTGCAAGACACGATCTACCAGTTTGAACATACCGATGGCGTGGTAGGGCGCATCAACAACAAGGAAGGCGACGGCTCCAAGTCTGAGAAGCTGGCGGGCGCATTGGAGTCGGCCCAGCCCATCATCATCGTCACCATCCAGACCTTTCCCCATGTGTTGAAGGCGATTGAAAACAGCGTGAGCCTGAAGGAGCGCTGTTACGCCATCATTGCGGACGAGGCGCATTCGTCGCAAAGCGGCTCGACGGCGCGGCAGCTCAAAGAGGTGCTGATGAAGGAAGCCGGGGAGGAGGGTGAAGAACTTGATAGCGACGACATCATCGCTGCCACAGTGGCTTCGCGCCGTGCATCAGGCAACCTGAGCTACTTTGCCTTTACCGCCACGCCCAAGGCCAAGACGCTGGAGCTGTTTGGCCGCGTGCCGCGCCCTGACGAGGTGGCGTCCGTTACCAATAAGCCAGCGGCGTTTCATGTGTACAGCATGCGCCAGGCGATTGAGGAGGGCTTCATCCTCGATGTGCTCAAGAACTACACCAACTACAAGGTGGCGTACAAGCTGGCGCTCAAGGTGCAGGCTGCCGACGCGGAAGTGGAAAGCAAGCGCGCCAAGGTGAAGCTCAACCAATGGGTGCGCCTGCACGACCACAACATTGCCCAAAAGGTGATGGTGATTGTGGAGCACTTCAAACACAACGTGATGGGCTTGCTGGGCGGGCAGGCCAAGGCCATGGTGGTGACCAGCTCGCGCAAGGAGGCGGTGCGCTACAAGCATTGTTTTGACAAGTACATATCAGAGAAGGGCTACCAGAAGATTCATGCCATGGTGGCGTTTTCGGGTGAGGTGGTGTTCACCGACAAAGACCCGAATGCCGCCGACTTGGTTGGTGAAAAGTTCACCGAAACCAATATGAACCCGAACCTCAAGCGCCGCGATATGCGCAAGGCTTTTGATTCGGACGATTACCAGGTGATGATCGTCGCCAACAAGTTCCAGACCGGCTTTGACCAGCCCAAGCTGTGCGCCATGTATGTGGACAAGAAGCTGGCCGGGGTGGAGTGCGTGCAAACGCTGTCGCGCTTGAACCGCACTTACCCGAACAAGGCCGAGACGGGCACCTTTGTGCTGGATTTCTTCAACGAGCCGGATGAGATTCTGGAGGCCTTTCAGCCTTACTTCCAGACAGCGGAGCTACTGGACGTGTCCGACCCCAACCTGATCTTTGCGCTGCAAGACAAGCTGCGGGCGGGTGGCATTTTTATGTGGCAGGAAGTGGAACAGTTCTGCGCCGCGTTTTATGTGAAGAACAAGAGCAACGCCGCGATTGCCAATATCTGCAAGCCAGCGGTGCAACGCTGGCAGCTGCGCTACAAGTCGGCGGTGGAGGCTTTCAAAATCGCCAAGGAGATGTTTGAGCGCACGCAGAAAACGGGCGATGCAGTGCTGATTGCGAACGCCGAGAAAAGCCTGAAGGAATGCCAGAAGGAAAAAGACGCGCTCGAAATCTTCAAGAAAGACCTGGGCACGTTTGTGCGCTTTTACGAGTTCATGTCGCAGATCGTGGATTACGACGATACCGACTTGGAAAAGCTCAGTCTGTACGCGCGCAACCTGCGCCCTATGCTGCGCGAAACGGTGCTGAATGAAGACGACATCGACCTAGACAACGTGATGCTCAGCCATTACCGTGTAGCCAAAATTCGTCAGCAGGATTTGCTGCTCAAAGAAAATACGGGTGAGTACAAGCTGGAGCCAGGCGAAGGCCTGGGTACGGCCAAGCCAAAGGACAGACAAGAAGAGTATCTGTCGCAGATCATCAACCGCCTCAATGAGGTGTTCGTGACCGACCAGCTCACCGACAAAGACATGGTGAACTACGCCTACACGATCCGCGACAAGGTGGGCGAGAACATCAAGGTGATGAAGCAGATCGAGAACAACTCGCCCGAACAGGCCTTGCTGGGTGACTTCTCCAAAGCCATTGACGACGCCATCCTCGACAGCAGCGAAGCCCACCAGAACCAGATGATGCAGCTACTGGCCGACCCAAGCAAAGCTGCCAACTTTGCGCGGATTGTGTTTGATCTGCTGGTGCAGGCGCAACAGACACCACCACCAACCACACGAATCTCTGGGCCGCACTCCACTGGTTGAGTGCCGTGTGAAGCAATTCCCAAACCGCTGCTTCTAACCTGGTGTGTGTTGGTGATCGTCCGCTTCATGGCATGCCCATCTCACTTGGTGGACTGCACGGCCGTTTGCATAGACGATGGGATGGGAGGCCTGATTTCTCAGGCGGCCAGTGGTCGTTCAAGGTCCGAAAAGTTGCTGATCTTGACGGCACCGTCGGGAAATCGGGCAACGACTTCCAGTTCACCGCCCATGGCTTCGATGTGGCTACGCAGGGTGGACAGGTACATGTCGGTGCGCTTTTCCAGCTTGGCAACGGCCGGTTGCTGGATGTGCAGCACCTCAGCCAGCATTTTCTGGGACAGGCCACGTGCCTGACGGAGTTCGTTGAGAGGCATTTCAGCCAGCATCGCGCGAGCTTTTTCGTCGGCGCGCGTTTGCGATTCTGGCGTCATCCTAGCCCGCAGGTTGGCAAATTTTTTAGTCATCAATCAGTCCTTCCTTTCGCAGTTCCTCAAGATGTTCGTCGTACAGCCGGTCAGCGATAGGCACATTGGTTGTGTACCAGCGGTCATCGCCTGTTTTGTCGCCGCCAATCAGTAAGATCGCGGCGCGTCGAGGGTCGAATGCGTACAGCGTGCGCAGAGGGTTCCCGCCGTGCTGGGTTCGAAGCTCTCGCATGTGGCCGTGTTTGGAACCGTTGATGCCACTGCTGTGCGGAAAACCCAGTGCGGGGCCACGCTCTTCCAGTAGCTGGACCGAGGCGGCAAGAGACACCTGTTCGTCTTCTGTCAAGCTCGACCACCACTCCTCGAACTCATCTGTGTATTCAACTTCCCACATGGATTGAATATATCCTCCATGGAATATTCTGTCAAAGGAATGTTTTGGGGCGGAATCTCCAGTCTCTGTGCCCAGCCATCGCAAGTCCTAGTCTCTTGGGGCGGGCAGGGCGCTGAGCTCTGGCATATGCCTTACGACCCCAAGCGTTTGGCGCTGTTTGAACAGCTCGCATCCCAGTTGCGGTCTACCCCTTTGGCGCAGCCTGCTGCTGTCGTGCAGACCGAGGCCGCGCGAGCCAACTTCGCTTTTCTCGAGTCGTATTTCAGCAACTTCATCGAGGGCACCGAGTTCGATGTGCAGCATGCACGTGCGTTTGTCCTGCAAGGCCAGCCCATTGCTGAGCGGCCCAAAGATTCGCATGACATTCTTGGTGTGTTTCGACAAGCATTGCAGCCCAGCTGGGCCTTGCAAACACTGGCCAGCGGCGAACCCGTGCTGAACCAACTGCGCGCTCGACATGCCGATCAGATGCAAGAGCGTCCAGAAGTTGGTCCCGGTGAATTCAAAGTCTTGACCAATCGCGCAGGCCACACAGAGTTTGTTGCCCCTCAGTTAGTGCGGGGCACGTTGGTTCAAGGCACGCAATTGCTGCCCAGCGTTCCTGCCGGCACTGCGAGGGCATTGCTGGCCATGTTCATCGTGTCCGAGGTACACCCCTTCACCGACGGTAATGGTCGCTTGGCCCGTTTGGTCATGAATGCCGAACTCTCTGCCGTTGGAAGCTGCCGAATCATCGTGCCAACACTGTTTCGTGAAGAGTACCTCGATAGCCTGCGTGTGCTCAGTCGCCAAGGCGATGCGGTACCTTGGATGGCTGCCATGCAAAAAATCCATCGCTGGACCGCTGCATTTCGCTTTGAAGATTTGGACGACACGATTGCTCAGATGGCGCAATGCAACGCGTTTGAACGCTCGCCTGTGCAGTTCAGGTTACTCACCTAAGACACACATTCTGAAGGTGTCATTGGGTTTGCTTGGCAACATGCACATGGACGTAGCTACTTGGTTTGCCATCAGTTGCCCGTACTCGCAGCAAGAGGCCTTGAAAAGGCCTCATTCAAATAAAGGCCTCATTCAAATTTCATCAATGGGTGTCGATGTAGGCGCAGCAACGCCAGCGACCTCTTCAACTGAAAATCTGTCGCGTGTGGTGGTGTAAAAGCTGGCACCAAATCGACCAACGGGGTGGTAGTCACGCAAATTGACGCGCCATGCCTGTGTGTCAATCAGCCCATCGCGTGCCGACAACCATTTGACACGGCCAATGAACACATAACGACTCGGTGTTTCCAGCGTTTCATGCAGCACGCATTCAAAAGCAACAGGCGCTTCAACGATGCGAGGTGGCTTGACGGTGTGTGATGCCGCGCTGGTCAAGCCAACATGCGTCAACTCACTCACGTGCGAGGGCAAGGCTTCGCCACAGGCGTGCATTTTGGCGGCCATGGCTTCGTCGGTCATGTGCACCACAAACTCACCTTGGTTCAGGATGTTTGCTGCCGTGTCTTTGAGCCGTCCATCGGTGAGCCGGTTGATGCTCAACATCACAATAGGTGGGTCTTCACCCACCATGTTGAACATGGAAAAAGGTGCGGCATTCGCCACACCGTTGGCTCCGAGTGTTGTCACCAAGGCAATGGGTCGAGGCACGATCAGGCTGGCCATCAGCTTGTAGCGCTGATAGGCGCTGATTTGCTCGAAGTCAACTTCAGTCATGGGTTCGCTTTGTGTGGGTTGCTCACCAACCATACCATCGACAAGTCACTTCATTGATGGGGTTCGTGAAAGCATGAAACCCCATTCAGCCTACTCAGCGCACAAACCCTTTGTTGGACAACCACTGTTGAATCACTTGCGCAATCTGCTGGTTGTTGCGGTCCATCATCATCATGTGGCTGTTGCCTTGAATACCGATCTCAGGCAGGTTCACCAAATCGGGCTTGCCCCCAGCAGCGCGAATGGCGTCATGAAACTTGATGTTATTGGCACGGATGGTGGGCCAACGGGCATCGCTGGCAATGTAGTCGCCATAAATGCTCAAGCTGGGGATGTCTTTGAGTTTGGCCGCTTGGCTGATGTCGCCCACGCCTGCGGGCTCCACCAACACCAGCGCCTTGACTTTGTCGGGCCGCGCTTGCGCCACTTTGTAGCCAAAGGGGCCGCCTTGTGAGTGCGCCAGCACCACACACGGACACACTTTGTCCACCAGCGCAATGTAGGCGGCAATGGTGGGCTCGTCGGTGCTGGTCCAGCGCGGCACCACCTGTTTGGTGAAGTTGTCGTAGCCCTCGGTGGGGAACTGGTTGCCGGGCAGTGGCTTCATCTTGGCGGGGTCGCGGTTGTAGCTGCCAGGGCCATTGCCAATGCGAAAACGTTCAAACGGATTTTCTTTGGTCAAGAACACCGGGTCGGTTTTGGTGATTTCGGGGTACATGGCCCAGCCTGAACGGCCGCGCTCCACGGCGTCGCTGTTGTACACCGTCCAGCCTTGGCGGATGAAGTAGTTGAGCCAGCCTTCGCGACCGTCGGGTGTGGTCTCATACGTCACACCACTCAAGCCGCCGCCATGCCACATCAACAAAGGCAGCTTGCCTTTTTCGGTGGCGGGCACAAAGTACTGCACATACATTTGCTCGACTTGGTAGACACCATTGGGGTCCACCTTGGCCGGAACACCGCCTTGCGAGAACAGCACTTCTTTGATGGGTTTGCCCGAAAGCTCTACTTCGCGCCCACCGATATGGAAGGAGCCCATGTCTTTGAGTGCCAAAGACCCTGAGGGTGTGCTGCATGCGCTCAGCAGCGCACAGCTCAAGGCAAGTAAATTGAAGAGCCGATGAGGCAACTGAGTTTTCATGTGGGGTGTTTTCCGTGTGAGATAAAAAATGCGAACGTGTTGCAGCGTGGGTCAATCGACCTTGGCCCCCGACTCCACCACCAGCTTGGCCCACATGGGGGCGTCTTTGAGGTTTTGGGCCTGAAATTCAGCAGGGGATGCATTGGGCGCAGGGTCCATACCTTGCGTGGCCAGCTTGTCGCGAATGTCCGGGCGCTTGAGCACCTTGACCGCAGCATCAAACACCTTCTTGATATCTTCTGCACGCATGGCAGAGGGCGCATACAAACCGAAAGAGAAGCTGATGTCGTAGTCAGGCAGGGCCGCTTCTTTCATGCCCATGATGCCGGGGATGGCGCCCGATTTTTCTTGCGTGGTGATGGCCAAGGCCCGAATGCGTCCGCCGCGAACCTGCGGCAGCACCACGGGCGAGGTGCCGTAAATCACCTGGGTGTCGCCCGCGATCACCGATTGCACGGCAGGTGCGCCACCCTTGAAGGGGATGTGCAAGATGTCCAAGTCCGACACGCTGTTGAACAACACCCCTGCCATGTGCGGTGCTGAACCGTTGCCACTGGAGGCAAAGTTGAGCTTGCCTGGGTTCTTCTTGGCATAGGCGATCAACTCTTTGATGCTGTGCACGGGCAGGTTGTTGTTGACAGCAATCACCATCGGACCATTGGCCAACAAGGTGACGGGTTGAAAGTCTTTCTCAATGTCGTAGGGCAGCTTTTTGTACAGCGCTTTGTTGATGTAGGGGTTGCTGCCCACCAGCAGGGTGTAGCCATCTGCGGGTGCTTTGAGCACGATCTCGCTGGCCAAGTTGCCCGCAGCGCCAGGGCGGTTGTCAATCACGGCCGACTGGCCCAGCTCTGCGGCAATGGCCTCACCCACGGTGCGTGTGACAAAGTCACCCGAGCCGCCTGGCGGGTAACCCACCACAAAGCGAATCGGTTTGTTGGGGTAGGGTTGTGCCAAGACCGACAGTGCACTGCACAAGCAGGCAGCGCCTAACCACTGAAACGAGCGACGTGACAAACCGTTGAACATGGGCGTGTACTCCTAGTGACCGTTGAAAACAGGGGGGCGTTTGGCCGCAAAGGCCTGTCGGCCTTCTTGGTAGTCTTGGCTGGCAAAGCACGCGTTCACCATGGCCTGCATCAAGGCCATGTCGCGTTGCTCGGGGTTCTTGCGCAGCTCCAACAGCGCGCGCTTGGCAGCAGCCAGCGTGAGGGGCGCGTTCTCGCACACCGTGCGGGTGTAGTCATCCACGGTGGCCGACAAGGCTTCAGGGACCACCACTTGCTTAGCCAAGCCCATGGCCAGTGCGTCGTGCGCGTCAAAGATGCGGGCGCTGAAAAACAAATCGGCGGTGTGGCCCACGCCCACAATTTCGGTGAAACGTTTCACGCCATCGAAGGCATAGCCCAAGCCCAGTCGGCCCGCAGGCATGCGAAATTTGGCGTTGCTGGCGCAAATGCGCACATCGCAGTTGAGCGCCAAACCCAAACCACCGCCCATGCATATGCCTTGAATTTGGGCCACGGTCGGTTTGGGGCAATCGAGCACGGCGGCATAGCCCGCTTCGGAGGCTTGCGAGTAAACGATGTTGGCGTCGCCCGTGCGCATGGTGTCGAATTGGCTGATGTCGGCACCCGACACAAAGGCTTTGTCGCCTGCACCGCTGAGCACGATCACCCGGATGTCGGTGTCATCCACAAAATCTTGCATGACCTGGGGCAGGGCGGCCCACATGTCGTAGTTCATCGCATTGAATTTGCGGGGGTTGTTGAACACGACATGGCCGACGTGTCCGCGTTTGAAACTTTGCAGTGTGCCGGGGGCGTGGGGTTCAGGTGTGGACACGTCAGATGACCTTTTTTTCTTGCCATGCGGCGATTTGTGATTCGGTGTACCCCAGGCTGGTGAGCACCTCGTGGTTGTGCTCGCCCAGTTGGGGTTGGCTGGACCGCACGCTGGCAGGGGTTCGCGTGAGTGTGATGGGTTGCGCCACGACACGAATGTCACCGCGCTTGGCGTTGTGTACCGTGACGGCTGCCTTCAAATGTTGAACCTGTGGATCGTCAAACACCTCTTGCATGTTGTAGATCGGGCCACAGGGCACACCGGCTTCATTGAGGCAGTCCACCCAGTGCTGGGTGGTGTGTTGGGCGAAAGCGCGGTTCAGCTCGGCGTTGAGGTAACTGCGGTCTTTCAAGCGCCCTGGGTTGGTTTGGTAGCGCGGTTCATCGCGCAGGTCCAAGCGCCCGAGCACGGTGCACAGCGCACGAAACTGCGTGGTGCCCGAGGCCCCAATGTTGAAGTGCCCGTTGGACGATTGAAACGTGCCCATGGGCGTGGCAAACGGGTGGTCGTTGCCGGCTTGTGGTGGCACCTCGCCATCAATCAAATAGCGTGCCGCTTGGAAATCGCACAGGCCAATCATCGATTGCAGCAAATTGGTTTGCACCCATTGGCCACGGCCCGAGGTTTCGCGCTCCAGCAGCGCCACCATCACGCCCATGGCGGCAAAGTTGCCGGCACTTGAGTCTGCAATTGCAATCCCTGCGCGCACTGGGCCTTGGCCGGGCAAGCCCGTGACCGACATCATGCCGCCCATGCCTTGGGCAATTTGGTCAAAGCCTGGGCGCTTGCGGTAAGGACCGTCCTCACCAAAGCCAGAAATACTGGCCAAGATGATGCGTGGGTTGATGGCTGCCAGGCTGTCGTAATCGAGACCTAAACGAAACTTCACATCCGGGCGAAAGTTCTCCACCACCACGTCGGCGGTTTGCACCAGCCGGTAAAAAATCTCTCGCGCCTCGGGCTCTTTCAAGTTCAGCGTGATGGCCCGCTTGTTGCGGTGCAGGTTGAGCATGTCGTAGGTTTCGCGCCCGCCCAAAGCGCCTTCGTTGGGGTCGACGCCTGGGGGCGATTCGATGCGAATCACATCGGCCCCAAAGTCGGCCAACACACGCACACAGGTCGGCCCCGAGCGAACGCGTGTCAAGTCCAGCACCTTGAAGCGTGCCAGTGCGAAAGAAGTGGGGGAGGAAGGCATGGAGGAAAACCCGACGTGAGCTGAGGAATCAAAACAGACCTGAAGCTAACGGGGCACCGTGCCTGTGACAAGGGTGGAATCCATGGCCCATGTCGCCCAGGTGTCGCCAATGCCTCAAGGGTAAGTGCTCTATTTTTTTAATCATTAGTGATTAATTTTTGTTGGCATTCGCATTTAATCGAATCTAAACTTTACTTAGATTGTTTCAAAAGGAGTGTCTTCATGCGTGCTGTTCGCTTTGTTTTTCCCCTCATTCTTTGTGCTTTGACCACCCATTCGATGGCGGCTGAACCGGCTGACAAAACCCTGCGCGTGGAGGTTTCTCAAGTTCGCAGCGCTACCGGAGATGTGGGCTGTTTGTTGTTCAACTCTGCCGATGGTTATCCTGAAGTCCATGCCAAGGCTTACCAAGAAACACACGTCGCGATTGATGCAAATCGCGCCACGTGTGAGTTCAAAAATGTCGCTTCAGGAACTTATGCAGCCATCGTTTTTCACGATGAAAACAAAAACGGCAAGCTGAATAAAAACTTTGTGGGCATGCCCAAAGAGGGGTATGCGGCCTCCAACAATGAGCGACCTGCTTTTTCAGCCCCTCGGTTCAAGGAAGCTTCGTTTGTGCTGAATGCAGACAGTCCAACGACCATCAAAATTCAAATGGGGTACTGACCATGGCTCAGCTCAAAGGCAAAACTGCACTCATCACCGGTGCATCCTCGGGCATCGGAAAAGCCATTGCATCCAGACTGGGGGCCGAGGGCGTCAACCTTGTTCTGGTGGCACGTTCTCAGGCAGCGCTTGCGCAACTGGCGGATGCGCTGAGCCGTCAATACGGCGTCAGCGCTACCGCTGTTGTGCTGGACCTGTCGCAACCCAACTGCGGGGCTCATCTACACAGCCAGCTGGCATCCAAAGGCGTTGTTGTGGATATCTTGGTGAACAACGCGGGCTTGGGGACCTATGGCCCGTTTGAAACACTGTCACCGGAAGTCGAGCAAGAGGAGATTGCCGTGAATGTTTCAGCTGTTGTGAGCCTCACACATGCGTTCATTCCCCGCATGCTTGAACGCCGCACAGGTGTGGTGTTGAACTTGGCATCGACTGCGGCGTTTCAACCTGCGCCCTACATGGCCGTGTATGCGGCCAGCAAGGCCTTTGTGTTGAGTTTCAGTGAGGCGCTGTGGGCGGAGTACCGTGGCAAAGGCGTTCATGTTGTGGCCCTATGCCCTGGCGCGGTAGAGACGCAATTCATTGACAAATTAGACGATGCTTCGGTCAGACAAACCAGCGTGTTTTCTAAAACCATTCAACCCGAACAAGTTGCCGAACAAGCGTTGATGGCCATTCAGGGGCAGGCACCCACCCGAATCATTGGCATCAAGAATTGGTTGCTCGCCAATTCGGTTCGGTTGGCCCCCAGAGACATGGTGGCCCGCAGTGGTGAAAAAATGTTGAGACCATCCAAGTAGAGGAGCGTGGGTTGGCTCAAACATCCAAGTCAAACGGCATGCGCATCAAGAAGGCCGATTACCACCACGGTGACTTACGACGTGCGTTGGTGCAGACGGCGCTCAAGGTCATTGATCAGCGTGGGGTGGATGCGCTCACGTTGAAAGATTTGGCCGTTCGCACAGGTGTTTCCCCTGGGGCGCCTTACCACCATTTTGCGGACCGCTCAGAGTTGCTGGCAGCCATTGCACAAGAAGGTTTCGAGTTGCTTGCATCAGCCATGAGGCACGCGAGCGAGGCTGCCGTACAAACGCCAGCAGCCAACTTGCAAGCTCTGGGGTGTGCCTACATCATGTTTGCTGTCTCTCACCGCGGACACTTCAAGGTGATGTTTCGTGGGGATTTGCATGGCAAAGAAAATGCGGCTCGGGCTCAGGCGGGCGAGCGTGCTTTTCAACTGTTATGCGATGCGGTTCAAGCTTGTCAAAAAGCTGGCGCTGTTCCCAAGGGAAACCCAGAGCCATGGGTGCTCCATGCCTGGGCGACGGTGCATGGCTTATCCACCCTTTTGGTGGATGGCAGCCTGAAAAAAACAACCATCCCCGCCGATCAATTGCCGCAATTGATCACGAGCTTGGGCACCCAAATGTTCCGCGCTTTGGCCGCAGAGTCAGAGAGCAAGACACGCGCTACCCGTGCTACCCCCCAACTGAAAAGCTAAGTTGAAACGATGGAACTCACGCCAACAGTTGCCATCCATTCGGTGATGCATCGGGCACATGACGCGCACCGAAAGACCATGCAGTATCTGTATTGGTTGGCCTGTGTCACCCCTGGCATCTTCACGCTGCTACCTGGGCGCTTGTTGGGGCAAATGGTCTGGGGACAGTAGCTTTGCATGGCGATGCGTGAGTGCTGGAACATCGTCAAAAAAATATTGGCGCAAGTGCCCGGGGCTCGTCTTAAGCGCTGACGAGTAATCTTTCAAAAAACCAAACCATGCCCAAAGCCATCGCACCATACGAGATCCAAGCGTTGTCGAGCTTGATCGATGCGTTGCCAGACAAGTGACGCATGGCTTGAAACGCAGCGACTGCTGCCATTGCCACGGCCAGTTGCCCCAGTTCAATGCCCAGGTTAAAGCCAGCCAAGCTCAACACCTTGCGACTGCCGCTCAAACCCAGGTCGCTGAATGCTTGTGCCAAACCTAACCCATGAATCAAGGCACAGCCAAACACGCCGACCCAGCGCACCGCCGCTGGCGGTGTTTGCGCCCGGTGCACGCACCATCGGTCAAACCCCGCCATGCCCACAATGGTGGCTGCAATGGCCGGCTCTACCAGCGCAGCAGGGGCCGTCCAGCCCAAGACGTTGCACGCGATCAGGGTGACGGCATGTCCTGCTGTGAAGCACGTCAAGGCCACCAGCATGTGTCGCACGCGCCACCCTGCGGCCAGCACCACCAGCAAGAACAACACATGGTCTGCGCCCGTCAAAATGTGTTCCGCGCCTAGCGTCAGTTGATCGACAAACACGGTCCAGCCAGAGGGTAAAACCTCCAGCGTGCGCCGCGCTGGCGTGAAGGTCATGAGTTGTGATTCTTCACCACGTGTCACGGTGACGTGTTGTGTTTGTTCATCGGCTCGGCTGCCGAACAGGTCCAACTTGAATTGCCATGCCGTGTTAGGTGGTGTTAACGCAAATCGGCCCAACACCACCAGTTGTTGGGCGGGTGCCGTGGGTGCATCGTCAGGCGGTGACAGGGTGAATATCACGCCTTGTAGAGGGGCCAGTCCCTGCGGCCCAGCCAATTGCACGCCCGCGCGTATTTGTGTCTCAATCTCGCGCCGGTGTGCATTGCCCTCCACATAGGACAGCCGCCCATCGCCATCGTCATCGATGTTTTTGAACGCCGTGGTGGGCAGCGACATCACCATGTAAGCCCCATCGCCAACCAGGTTCAGTGTGCCGCGCTGAGCCACCATCAGGTGTGCGTGGACTGTCGTGCTGGCAAGCAGCATGACCATTCACAGCCAGGCGTTCACCACCTGCGCCTTGCATGAATGTCTAGACATCCATCGGCGCATTCAAGCGCAATGCCTCATAGCTTGCCCTTCATGCACCGCTGCAAATAGGGGTAGCTGTCGGTGGCGTAGTAGTGGTAAATGCCTTGAGGGAACTCAGGCGTCACCCCTATGCGGCCATTGCATTCATCCAGGTCGCCCAGTCCTGCCACATACTCACGGTCTTGCTCGAACGTGCCCATGGCGTACAAGCTGGTCGGGGGCCGATTGGCATCTGGTGTGGCCTTGAGTCGGTAGCTGCCCTGCATCACTTTGAGTGCAGAGTGAGCGTCGGACGCAACGCTGTAACCGTAGCGCGCATAAATAGGAAATCCATCGCCAGCCCAGCCAATCAGTGTCATGGCTACCCCTTTGTTGAGCTTGGCCACAAACTCTTCTGGAATGCCGTGGTAGTGGTACGTGCCACTCGGTTGCACGTGTGCATTGCTGGGATCGGTGCCGAAGTTGAATGAGGATTGGCCCATTGCTTCAATGTTCCAACGCCCAAAACTTGGCCCCATTGGGCAATGGGTGCCTGCATCGTTGCACGTGCCCGCAGTGCCTGGATCTATCTTGATGCCGTTGAGGACATAGCCCGTCATCACACGCGGCCCGCCTTTGCGGGTGATGGAGGGGGTGGCCTCGGGAAACAACGGCATCGAGACTTGAATGCGCTGTTCAGACATCGTCTCTGGGTTGCCAGGGTTGGGAAAAACGCCCGTGGGGTGGTCGGGAATGCCGTTGGCTGTCAATTTGCGCCGAGAACCTTCACACGACCAACGGGCTTTGCTGGTGGCCTTGACCGATGGCGTGCTGTTGAATTCTTCTTGTGCGTAATCACACAACACTCCTACGGTGCTACTTTGGTTGGCCCTCAGAGACATTGGGTTGACGCTGGCTGCATGTGGCTCAACACAGCCTTGCAACGACATGACAACGAGTGATGACAGTGTGGCCATCAACCCCCACTTCGGCCATGCAGTGGATTTTTTGAAGGGCCTGACGACGAGATTTGCGTGGCTAATTGAGCTTTCCATAAACGCAACGTTGAAGGTGAGGGAAGGTGTTGGTGGCGTAATAGTGGTAAGTGCCGTTGGGAAATTCAGGCGTTTTACCAGTGCGACCGTTGCATGCGTCTAAATCACCCGACCCAGCCACGTATTCATAGTCTTGCGTGAAGGCTCCTAGAGGGTAGGTGGTGGTGGAAGGACGATTGGCATCAGGGGATGTTTGGAGTTGGTAGCTGCTGACGATCTCCTTGATCGCAGAAGTTGTGTCCAATGGATCTGTATACCCGTACGGTGAATAGATCGGGAAACCATCTATCGCCCAACCGATGAGGGTCATGCCAGTGGTCGATTTGGTTGGGTTGAGTTTTGTCACAAGCTGTACAGGATTGCCGTGGTAGTGGTAGGTTCCCTGGGGCTGCACGTGTGCGTTGCTGTCGTCTGTTCCAAACTTGAAGCTGCTCTGACCCAAAGCCTCAATATTCCAAGCGTAATTTCCTCCACCCAATTCGCAAATAGTCCCAGAGTTGTTGCAGGTGCCTGCCGTGCTCGGGTCGAACACGATGCCATTCAATGCCACCCCTAACTTTTGCGTACCACTGTTGCTGGCTGTGACGGCAGATGTTTGGGTGGGCGTCAATGTCATGGACTTAGAAACGCTCTGAGCCACGATGGTGTTGGGGTTGTATACGTTGGGGAAAGCTATGTTGGATGCACTGTCCGTCACACTCACACTGTTGACGGTTCTGCTGAGCGTGTAGTCTGGCAAGCCATTGGCGCTGACTGAGCGCGTTGTGCTGCTGCAAGACCACGTCACGATGGCACATGTACCTGCCTTCAACACCGAGTAAGAGCTGATTTGTATTTTGGTCGCGTAGCTGCAAAACACCCCAGCAGTTGTGCCCGTGTCCGTATTGCTGGTGGATGTCGTGCCCGTGGAGCTGTATGCACTACAAGACGTCTCCGCGGTTGTAGATCCACCTCCACCGCCGCAACCCCAGAGTGAGGCAAGCATGACGATGGCAAGACTTGTTTTGATGCAACGAAAGCGAGTCATGGTGTGAACTGCGTGAGATTTATTTGGGAGGAGGCATGCCACCCTCGGGGGCGTTCAATGGCCGACAGGCCAGTGGCTTGCCTTCGGGGGCCCAGCAACTGCCTTTGAGGGTGCCTTGTGGGCTCGAAAAATTGCAGTCCTGACCAGACTTCAGCGTCTTGCAGGCTGCCAGTGATTCAGGAGGGGGGGCTGGCGGCATACCTCCACCTGTTGTCGGTTGAGCGCAAAGTGCAATGCCATACAGCGCCATGCAAGAAGCCATGACGGCGCGTAACACTTGCAGTCGTTGGGTGTTCATTTTTTCTCCTAGAGGTTGGCTAGGACGGCATGTCCTGGTTCTTATTCTGAGAAAAAAATGTGTTGCAAATATGTGTAAATTATTTTGAGAGATTTAATTAATACAGATCAAACTTCGCAATTCCTCCACAATTTTTTTTCAGAATCAATGCCCATCTATTCATCGGTGCGTGGTCATGAAAAAGACATTGAACAAGCCAGTCGATCTGGGCAAACGCGAGCACCTCAAGTTCATGGCGGGTTCTGCATTGGCCTCAACCACTGTTCTTCTGGGATGCATAGGGCCACCACCACGCCATGCGCCCCCACGCCTTGTGCCCTCAAGCGATTTGCACGCCAATCAGCCCCGCAACTTCAACGCTTTGCCCATTGCGCCGTTGCATACCGGCACGCTCAGTCAAGGGGTGACCACGTTTGACCTGGCACTGTCTGCCAGCACCGTGCCCTACCGCGAGGGGCCCCACACCAACACCTATGGTTACAACGGGGCTGGCTTTGGGGGGCCAACCTTGGTCATGAAAAAAGGGTCGCGGGCCAGAATGCAAGTCACCAACCAATTGGCTGAACCCACCACCACGCATTGGCACGGCCTGCTGGTGCCTGGGCCTGTTGATGGCGGGCCGCACCAGGTGGTGAAGGCTGGGGCTACTTGGTTGACCGATGCCTTCACCGTCAAGAACAACGCGGCGACCTATTGGTACCACCCCCACATGCATGAGATGACCCAAAAGCAACTCACCCTCGGGGCGGTCGGCTTGATCATTGTGCAAGACGAAGCCGAGGCAGCGCTTGAACTGCCAAGAACCTATGGCGTGGATGACATTCCTTTGGTGCTGACCAGTCGACGCTTTACCAAAGTACAGGGTGTGGCCAATCAGTTTCAGTACACCGACACGGCCTATGGCGATCACATGCTGTCGAATGGCGTGATGAATGCGCAGGTGGGCTTGCCTCAACAACTGGTGCGCTTGCGTCTCTTGAATGCGGAGGTTGAGCGCGACTACAACCTGGGCCTGAGCGATGGTCGCAGCTTTTATGTGGTGGCCAGCGATGGCGGCTTGCTCAATGCGCCCGTGGCTGTGACGCGTTTGATCATGTCCCCGGGCGAGCGTTACGAAATACTGCTGGACTTATCGGGCGATGCGGTGGGCAACACCCTTGACCTGAATGCCTACAACGGTCCAGATGCAGGCTTGAGTTTTGGCTTTGCTGGCTATGAGCCCGATCAAGCGGGTGAGTTTGGCAGTTTGTTGAATTACAAAACATTCAGCGTCTTGAACATCAAAGTCGTGGCGTCTACAGACAAGCCGGTGACTCGGATGCCGTCCTGTTGGGTGAGCCATGTGTACCCCAACACGTCACAGGCCACGAACGCACGCGCGTTGACCATCACGGCACGTGGCCCAGGGGACCCATTCACGTTCAACAACGTGGGGTTCAATATGGACAGGATCAACCAAGAGGTGAAGCTTGGCAGCACAGAGTCTTGGACCATCCATGCAGGCAATATTTTTGGACACTCATTCCACATCCACGGCGTGCAATTCAAACTGGTGGCTCGCAACGCAAGTGCTGCGGCTGTTAAAAACTATGAACAGGGATGGAAAGACACCTTCCACATACCCCTTGGCGAATCGGTCACCTTCGTGGCCAAGTTTGACGAGGCCGCCGATACCCGCTATCCCTTCATGTACCACTGTCACATGGTGAACCACGAAGACGCTGGGTTGATGGGGCAATTTGTGGTCCAGTGAATGCGTTGGATTCGTCTGTTGCAGATCTCTCGGGTATTGCTGTGTGCGATGGCTGTTGCGTCATCGGGCTGTGACTGGGGCAGACTTCCCGCAGCTCCGATTCTGATCCATGCAGCGACTGAGCAGGCCAGTGTTCGTCTGGCGTGGATCGCTCCTTTTTCCGCAGGGCAATCTGCCATTGCCTCGTACACAGCAACATGTCAGGCATCTGGCGAACACCTGACCGTCACGGCACTTGCGAGCCCGGCCACCCTCTATGGACTCAATCCAGGGACACGCTATGCATGTGCTGTCACCGCCAGCAATGCATCGGGAACAGGCTCCGAGTCCAACACACTGCATGTCTTGGTGCGACCTCAGGCTGCACTTTCATTCGCCACTGTTTACCGTAACGCACCTTGGGCGAAAGGTATGTCGGTGACCTTTCCTTCCGAGTGCGTCATGACCCTCTGGCCTGCGGCAAGGCCAAACCATGCGGTGGATGATTTTTATTTGTCACCACCCACAACGGGGCAGGCTCGCAATCAGGTCACAGGCGTAAATCAAGCCGTGGCACGCACAGCCATCAGTCGCATGCCGCTGGTGGTTCGAGCTTATGAAGGCCCCGGTCGTCACGAACCCATCCGTGTGAATATTTGCCCTCGCCAAGCGCCATCCACCACGCCCACCAATGCGGGGGTTATCGGCCTACTTGTGTCTGGTGCAACGCTCTACAAAGCAGCAGAAATCACGGGCCACCGGGCGACGGCACTCAATGACAATGTGGCGTATAGCTTCAAGGGCACCAAAGGGCAGAACATCACAGCCCATTTTTTGGACACATGCGGTGGCCATCCCACCCCTGCTGATGCGGGTAACAGTTACCACTACCACGGGTATTCGTCGTGTGTGACTTCTGTGGTTGATCACGCCGACGGGCCGTCGCACATGATCGGCGTTGCCTTGGATGGTTTCCCGATTTACGGAGATCGTGACATCCATGGCCGCAGCATCGATCCCACCCAACTCGATGGCTGCAATGGCTTGACCAGCCCGACACCCGAGTTTCCACAAGGCATTTATCACTACGTCCTGCCCCGTGGCATCACACAACACCATGCTTCCATGCGGTGTTACGGTGGCCACGTGCCCGCCCAAACGCTAGCGGCGGCACAAGCCGCTGGCTTTTGTTACGCATCCGAACAAGCCCCAACGCCGCAGGCCTTGGGGATGGGCATGCCAATGCTGCCGCAGACTCAGAAACGGTAGTTGGCAAACACGCCATAGCTCGATTGGGTGCCTTTATCAATCGTCGGGCTGTTGGCCGCATCGCCTTGCAATTTGGAAACGCTGGCCTTGGCACTCAGACGCCATTCGCGAGTGAGTTCGTAATCGACACCCGCACCCAATCGCACAGCATTGACACCCGCCGACGCTTGGTAGGTGCTGTAGCCTGAGCTGGTGCTTTGTGCCGCAGTCACGCCATAGTAGGTTTGTGCATATTGACTGTTCATCCAGGTGATACCGGGCCCGGCACTCCAGACCAAGCGACCCGGTCTTGTCCTGAACATCACATCCAGCGTCGCGCGTGTGCCCTGATCGTGTCCACCTATGTCGGTGATCAGGTTGGCCATTGTCGTCATCGGGCCTTGTGTGTAGCTGCCAGATACAGTGCCTAAGGTGGTTTGTTTTATTTCGCCAAGCCCTGACAAATTCGAACCGTCGTTGCCGCCGCGCGGATTGCCCAGGCTGGTGCCGATACCCACCCCGAATCGCCAAGGGCCTTCTTGCAACAAGGTGTATCCCAGGCCCAAAGGCACGGCTGCACCGGGCAGGGCACCTATTTGAAAGCGTCCTTTGGTGGCGCTGAAAGTTGGCATGGGGCCCATTCGGGTGTCGCTGCTGCCGGGGTACTTGGGTTGCGAGATCAGGCCCATGCCGACACTCACGTGCCAAGCATCGTCGTCAACGGGTTGTGCCAACACCATGCATGGTGTGGCCATCGCAGTCAAGGCCGCCGAGCGCACGATCAGTTTCAGTGAAGAGACAGAAATTTTCTGCATAAAGTCCTTTGAAGAAAAATGGGAGCGCCTCTTTGCTTGCGCCAATCCGAGACTGATTCTGCAAAGGCAATGTGATGGCAGTGTGTGAAAATCTTCACGCTTTGCTCACAATGTTCAGGTTTACTCAGCAGATACTTTTCTTCACCCCATGCATCTGCGCCTCGTCCACAAACTGTCCTTGCTCATGCTCAGCTTTGCCTTATTGGCGGTTGTGGCACTTGGAGGCTTCACTGCATGGAATCTGCGTCAAGGCTTTGGCGAATACTTGGCCGCCAAAGATGTTCAACATTTGGAGCAACTCACTGCGGGCGTTGAAAAATTAATTCAGAACGAAGGGCTGGACGTTCTGCAAAACCGTGGCTTGTCGATCCATGACTTGCTCAACCGTTTCAGCGGTATGCCTTTCGATCTGCCTGACCCTTTTCCATGGAAAGATCGTGGCTGGCTTAACCCGCCGCCAAATGGTTCGCATGGGCCGCCCCCCGGCGGACCAGACGCTTTGCCCAATCGGCTGTCCATCGTGGGTCTTGACGGTCAGACACTGTTGGGGCGGCCACAGATTGATATTTCAGCGCAAGTGCTTCGCCCCGTACACAGCCATGGTCAGGTGGTGGCATGGGGCCGCATGGTTCCGGCTCGCGTCATATTGGGTGATCAATCCAGATTTTTATTCGCGCAATACGTGGGCATTGTGTTGATCTCTGGTGTGTTGGTGGTGCTGGCCTTGTTTGGTGCCATTTGGCATTCCCGGCGCTGGGTGAGGCCGTTGATTGCTGTGCAATCGGCGACGCAACAGCTGGCGACAGGTAAATTTTCTGCACGCATACCCGTGGGTTTGGGGGTTCAATCGGTAGGCGATGAAATTGATGAGGTGGTGCACAACATCAACCAAATGGCCGCGAGCTTGGAACGCTTGGACTCCTCTCGCCGACGCTGGCTGGCTGATATTTCCCACGAGCTGCGAACCCCTTTGACGGTGTTGCAAGGTGACATTGAAGCTCTGTGTGATGGCGTTCGACCCATGCAACACCAAGCCATGGTGGTGTTGCGTGAAGAGGTGCTGTCGCTTGGAAAAATCGTCAACGACTTGCACTTGCTGGCCTTGTCCGACCTCCATACGTTGTCGTGCCATTTTGCGGACTTCGATTTGGTGGAGTGCGTGGCGCAATGTGTCGAACGTTTTCAGCGACGCGCGCAAGACGCTGGGTTAGTGATGGTCTTCAACGAAGGCCACGACATATCGCAACGGGTGTGCTGGGATGCAGACCGCATTCAGCAACTGATGGCCAATATTTTGCAAAATAGCCTGCGTTATACGGATGCGCCTGGGCAAATTCGCATCCGTTTGAAAGTTTCAAATGAACGCGTACATCTCATGATTTCAGACAGCAGTCCCAGTGTGCCCTTGCAAGACTTGGCGCACATTTTTGAACCGCTTTACCGCTGCGACTTGTCACGCTCTCGCGTCCAAGGGGGCAGTGGTTTGGGCTTGTCCATATGCCACGCCATTGTGAGTGCCCATGGTGGCACGATCCAGGCCACGCCCTCTGATTTGGGTGGACTCAGCATCGAGATTGTTTTGCCAGTCCGGCCAGAGAGTGCCGTATGAGTCAGCCCCGTCATATTCTGGTTGTGGAGGACGATGCACGCATTGCACAGCTGTTGCTGGACTATCTCGCGCACGAGGGCTGGCGTGCCAGCTCTGAGAGCGATGGCAACCAAGCATTGCATGCTGTCCAGCGCCAGATGCCCGACTTGGTGCTGCTCGATGTGATGCTGCCAGGCATGGACGGTGTGAGCCTGTGTCGCGCCATCCGTCAGTTCAGCGATGTTCCCATCATGATGATCACGGCCAGAGTGGACGAAGTTGACCGATTGCTGGGCCTCAATACAGGTGCCGATGATTACGTGTGCAAGCCCTTCAGCCCCCGTGAAGTCATGGCCCGGGTGCATGCTTTGTTGCGACGCTCGCAGAGTCACGGCAAAGCACACATCAAGCCCTGGGAAATTCAGGATGAAGCCATGCGAATTGCTTGGCGCGGACAAAGCCTGAACCTGACCCCGCTTGAATACCGACTCTTGCGGCTTTTCATCAGCCAGCCGGGGCGAGTGTTTTCGCGTGCACAGCTTCTGGAGGCCTTGCACTTGGAATTGCGAGACATCAGTGATCGGGCCATTGACACGCATGTGAAAAATTTGCGCCGAAAAATTCAAGCCATTGAGCCCGATGCCAATTGTTTGACGTCTGTCTATGGCGTGGGTTATCGGTTTGAAATCACTGAAGCTGTGTGAGCAGATCAAAGAGACCGTGTGCTTGCTTGCTTGCTTGCTTGCTTGCACCCTTTGCGCGTCTACAACTTCAAAACTTCAAAGACGTTGCTGAAGTCATCGGTCCAGACTTTCAATCCTTCGGGGATGTTAATTTTTTCGGGTTCACCCTCCAGCGGTATCTTCTTCAATACCTCTGGGTTTTTGGCCAGCAAAACCCACGAACTTGAGTAAGCCAAGGGTGACGATGAGCCGTCGTCGTAAATGCTCAGTGCTGTCAGACCACGTGCTTGAGCCAGCAAGGCCAACACACTTTTCAAATCCAGGTAACGATTGGTCACATGAAACGCCATCACACCATCGGGTTTGACGTGTTTCAGAAATACGTCTATGGCTTCCAGCGTGATCAGGTGAATAGGGATTGAATCACTCGAGAACGCATCCACCACCAAAATGTCATAGCGCTGTGCTGGCTCGCGCGCCATTGACAACCGTGCATCGCCGAGGACGACTTCCGTCGCGCCAGCCGAGTCCGCCAGAAACGAAAACTGTTTGTGTGCAACGTCGATCACTTGTGGGTTGATTTCGTAAAAGCGCATGACATCGTGGCGACGGCCATAGCTGGCCAAAGTGCCAGCCCCAAGACCAATCACCCCAACACGCAAGGGCGCTGCGCCATCAAGGCCTTTGAAGGTGCGACCAATGCCTGACGTTTGGGTGAAGTACGTGGTGGGGTTCTGTCGGTGCTCAGGATTTAAGGACTGCTGTCCGTGCAAGATGACGCCGTGCACGAAATTGCGCACACGCTCACTTCCCACTTTGTTGTCTTGTACGCGCAGTGCGCCAAAAAAGTTACGTTCCATCCGTAAGGTGCGGCGCCCCAAGTAGTCTGTTTCGTATTGGTACAAATACCAGCCCGTGGTGACGGTCGCGTAGAGAGCTGCAACCACCATGACAGAGCGATGCAGCGATGGCGTGATGCCAGCGCTAAGCGTTTCATTTGACGTGACAGGTGGCGTATCCGCCTGTGCAACATCCGGTTTTTTGGCAGATTGGTAGAGCAGAAACATTGTGACGAGACCGCCTGCCATCAATACGATAGGCAATTCGTAGTAGGCCGAGAAAATGCGCGGTGCCACCACGCCAACGAAGATGCCCCCGAGTGCCCCCCCCAAAGACACCATCAAGTAAAACCGCGCCAGATGCTGCGGCGAAGGTTTCTTTGCTGCCAATTCGCCGTGAAAAAATGTGCACGCCACAAACAAGCCCGCGCAATAAAGCGGTATAGCAATTTCAATGCTCAAAATTCCATTGTCTGTTTGCAGTCCCCACGCCATGGCGGGCAGCAAAAGCAGCAAGGGCCAGAGGAATTGCCAGCGTTGGTAACGTCCTTCAAACGACACGATGAAGGAGCACAGGTACAAGGTCAGCGGGGCCAGCCACAACAGCGGAATCGATGCAATGTTTTGCGTGATGTGGTTGGTGACAGACATCAGCATCACGGTCCCCAACGCTGAAAGCGTCAACCACAAACTTTGCGCGCCCAGGCTGGGGGGCGCAGTGATGTCGCTCTCTTCAGGTGAGACGCCATGTACAGCCCGGGGGCTGGCTGCCAGCAAGACGCTTGCCCCACACAACACCATGAAGACACCGTATGCCACGCTCCATGTCACGGCCTGAAGGTGTGTGTTGAGTACCGACTCAATGGCCAAAGGAAATGCCAACAAGGCCAGCAGCGAGCCAAAATTTGACAGGGCAAAGAGCCGATACACGCCATCTCCTCCATGGCAGCGCACATAGCAGGACTGAATCAATGGGCCCGTTGACGCGAGTAAAAAATACGGCAAGCCAATGGTGGCTGTGAGCAGCGAAAGAATGCGCCAAACCGGGTCTTCGTTGGCGAGGGGTTTCCAATCAAGGCTGGCGATGATGGGTAGAAATGCAAGGCTGATGATCAGCAGCGTGCAATGGAGCAACGCTTGCCGACGCGGTGACAATTTGCGCGTGCTCCATTCCGAATAGGCGTAACCAGCCAGCAGCAAGGTCTGGAAAAAAATCATGCAGCTGTTCCACACGGCCGGTGCGCCGCCAAACCAAGGCAGGATTTGCTTGGCAATGATGGGCTGCACCATGAAAAGCAGAAAAGCAGACAGAAAAATAGTCCAGGCGAAAATCGGCATGTCGCGTCCTAATCAGGATGAGTCAGTCAAATTAACCCAACGCCTTATGCTAACCAAATTAATTTATATCTATAAATAAATAGACTCTTTGGTGTTAATTATTTTCTGATTCAGCAAGCCTGCACACGATCAATGCAACAAGCGTTCATCGTCTGTGTCTGCCCGTGCGGTGAAGTCCATCAAGCTGAGTTTGCGCACAAAGGCCATGGTGTCCGCGTCTTGGATGAAGTCGGCTGACGACTGCGCCGTCAAAATTCGCTCGGGCTCCACCGGCTTGCTGATGCCGTAGCCCTGTGCGTAACTGACGCCTGCATCCACCAAGGCTTTGATGATGGGGAGGTTTTCGGCAAATTCACCCACGCAAGTCATGCCCAAGCTGTGGGCCAAGCCTGCGCAAGCGTGCACGATGGCATGGGTTGCGGGGTTGGTCGCAATGCTTTGTACCAACGAGCCATCGAGCTTCAAGGAGTCAGATGGCACATCACGCAAGTAAGTGAAACCGGCAAAGCCCGAGCCGAAGTCATCAATCGCAATACGCAGTCCTAGCTGACGTGCACGTTCCACAAACTTGATCGTGTTTTTGATGTCTGTCAGCGCCACGGTTTCGGTGATCTCAAGACACAGTTTGCTGGCTGCTTCTCGGTGCTGAGAAAGAATCGCAAACGCATCGCCGAGAAAAACTTCGTCATTCATCGAGGCACCCGACAAATTCACGCTGATGAACTTGGTACGACTCAGGTGCGGCATGTGCTGCTCGATCCATTCCAGCGTGGTACGCAGGACCCATCGATCGATCAATGTAATCTTGCCAAGAAACTCTGCCGTTTCAATCAGCCCGACCGCGCCCAAAATACTGCCATCGGGTTTCCTGAGCCGCAACAACACTTCAAAATTCAGGGAGGCAAAAGGATTTTTAAGACTCATGATGGGCTGCATGAACAAGGTCAACCCTTGTGGCATGCGACCGTCTTCCAAGCACCGTGCAATCTCTAATTCCTCTTTGTTTTTTTTGTAAAACCCCGAGGCACTGTTGGCCTCCACCAACCGCTTACCTTGTTTTTTGGCCATGCGACATGCGGCATCGGCGGCTGAAATCATGTCTTCTGCATGGAATCCTTGGGCTGCTGATTCGACCAGTCCCGCAGAAGCACTCAGGGAAAAACTTTTGCCATCAAAGTGAAACAAAGACTCACACAAACTGGCCATCAATTTTTCAACAATCGCATGGGCCTCTTCAATCGCTGTCGATGGAAACACCAGCAAAAACTCATCGCCACCCACACGTGCAATGGCGTCGCGCGCGCGAACGCATGCGCGCATGCGCATGCACACCTCGCGTAACACGTGGTCGCCCGCAGGATGACCGTACAAATCGTTGACGAGTTTGAACCGATCCAAGTCCAGATACACCATCGACACAGGACCTACAGCGGCTTGTTTGATCTGTTCCAACTCAGCGGTTGCACCGCGTAAGTTCAAACATGCCGTCAACGGGTCGTGCGAAGCCAAAAACTCCAAGGCCTGTTTGGAGGCATGGGCTTCGGTGGCATCTTGGATGGAGCCTTCAATTTGATGCGTCTTGGCATCCAGCGAGCCACGCACCAAGAACCACTTGTCGGTGTTGGGCCCCAGTCCTGCCACCTGTACCTCTACCTCACTGCTTTGGGCGTTGTCGAACGCATCGCTCAACGCGTGCCAAGCTTGTTGCTCTAGCAGTGTCATGAGTGTGCAGCCGACCGGATCAAACCCCATCATGCGTTGCATGGCTGGATTGCCCTTCACCACCGTTCCTGTACTCGACAGGGTGAACAAACCAATCGGCGACCCCTCATAGGCACGCCGTGCGCTGGATTTGGCTTCGTCTTTCTCCTCGCGTTCTGAGCGAATACGCTCCGCAATGGCCAAAGACGCCATCAGCGCAGAAATCACAGCAGCAGACACCGATGTCAGCATCATCGGTGGTTTGGCCAGACTCAAGGCTGCGGCGACCACCTCAGACATACCCGCGGCCAGCGTCACCACAATCGAGGCACCATACCAGGCCGCCGCACGGTCAAAGCCTTGCATCAACACGCGCGTCAAACTGTAAAGAATCAAGGCCACGTTGATGGTGGTGCAGACCCAGACCACGACCAGAAAATGACCGTAAGAGAGCAGGGCGGCCGCTCCCATCACCAACGTGGCCAGTCCCTGGATGATCCGCGTGGGGGTTTTGACACCCGCTTGTTCCAGCTCGGTCTTGAACAGTTTTGAAAACATCACCACAGTGGTGGCGAAATAAAAAGCGATCGTCCACTGGCGCGCCGGTATCAGTGCGCTCAGTGGCAAACGCCAGCCCATCAATTCAAAGTCTGTGCCCGCTGACAGCGCTGCCATGCGCATACCCAGACCCAACCAGACGCCAAACACCAGATGCGCAGGTTCCTTGTTGATCCATGCTGAGATCAGCATGAACAAGGCCAGCACCCCCATGCCAGCTTCAATCAATGCGCCTTGCTTGCTGTGGTGAACTTCAAAGCTCTCCAGCGCGGTTTCAGACATGATGGCTGCGGACACTCGGGCGGGACCTTCGAATTGACCTTGACACAAGATAGACGATTGCGCTGCGTTGATGCGCAGCGAGAAGCCCGTGCCAGACACGTGCAAAGCCCCGACGCTTGCCGCTCGTGTGGCCGTTCCTAATAACTCTCCTGTTGCGCTCCAACACGACACACTCAGTGCGTGTCGGGAGGGAAAGACCAAAAACTGTCCTGCCGAAACAGGTGTGTGAATGACCCACCAAAGAGGATTTTTTGAAAACTGAGCTGGCAACGTCGTCTGCGGCGTGCTTTGCAGTGCTGCCGTGCGTGCTTGTTCTAAGCTGGTGTCTGGCGTGGTTTGCTCCCAGCCATGCAACGGCACAGCGATGGCTGGCTGTGACGATGTGTCTTGGCCGCCAATGGCCATCAGGACCACCAAGACAAGCAACGCCATCGGCACACCGAAGCGACACATGAAAGTCAGCGCTTGTTCTACATAGGTCTTGCCGCGACGTAAGGATGGATCAATCTGGGAAAAGTATCTTTGAAACATGAGACCTGGTGTGCCACACACGGCCGTGTGTGTGGCACTTATGGGTTAAATGAACGGGAATGCGTGTCGGCGCTCAGGCTGGTGGTGCATGGGGGGCAAAGAAGCAATGAAAGACTCTGGGTGAAACACTGATTCGTGCGTCACATCGATGTCTGGGTGGTGTGTTTCAAACACAAAGCGATAGAGGGGGTGTTCTTTGGCTTTCCACAGCGCCTGTGCCTCAGGTGGGGCAAAGCTCATCACACGGTGTGGAAGATTGGCCACATGGTGCATGGGATAGAAGGTGTTTTTTTCCAGCACATCCTCAAACAACAATCCGTCATAGATGCGGTCCACGGGGGAACGCCCAGTGACAACCATCCAGTCAATCTCTTGTTGCATCGTGAACAGATAGAACGCTTTGAACAAGGCATTGCGCACCACCGAGGAGTTGGGAGATCTGCCCACGCTCAATCGCGTCGCCTCACACAAACGCAGACCTGTGTAGTGCTCGGGAAGCTCCAGTGAACTCTCCAATGGCAGTGGACGATGTGCATTGGTGTGAATGCGCATGCTCCCCAACACTTCATCGTCCATGCGCGATGTGGCGCATATCACCAAGCAGCCCGCTTCGTAATCGGCGGATTCTGCGGTGGCAAGTCGCGCTCCCAATTCAGGAAGATGGTGTCCGTATGCGGCAGCCCGCAGTTGAACGACTCTAGGCAGTACGTCTTCTCGTGCAACCTTCACTTGGAAGGGAAGGTATTCAATGCGTTTGGGGGTATCAAATGAGATGGCTTTCACATCGGGCTCCTAGTGTGTGGATGAATACGATGTGGACTTTTGTAGACGATCCAACACCGTACTACATTTATCTCATATAACTATGTCCAATCAACACTTTGAGCGTGCAAAGGCGACACCAATTAGTATCTAAAGCTTATAACTATCTTCATCTTTTAATTTTTCTACTTTTGATACTTATGAATAATTTGAACCTATAAGTACTATTTATTGTGTAAAAATCTTCTCATGTGTCGCTCTTGGGCGTAGCTATCAATCGTTAGTTACAAAAACGGGTGACCCAGCTTTCAGAACCATTTGGTCGAAAGGCCAGGAATGGTGATCCCATGGACAATCGAATTTCTTTGCAGACAACCGCCGGAGACCCTTCACCTTGAGCCGATTAGCACTCACCCGAGACAAGATTTACAAAACGGTCGCACGTCAACTGCATGGCGTGGTACCTTGCTGGGTATGTGGTCAACATGTGCCACACGACACCGCCACCTTGGAACATATCCAACCTTTGAGCCAAGGCGGTAACAGTCACCTAGAGAATTTGGCCATCAGCCACGCACGCTGCAACCACCAACGCCACGCGAAAACCACACCATGAACCACCCTTCAGTCCTGCGCCTCCTCTCCATGCGGTCTATCTGGGCCCTGTGTGTGGTGACCTTTGCTGCACTCGCAGGCGTGCAAACGGCGCAGGCGCAAACTGATACGCAGGTGCAACGCTTCACGCTCGACAACGGCATGACGCTGTTGGTCAAGGCGGATCGCCGTGCGCCCACCGCAGTGCACATGCTGTGGGTGCGTGTGGGCTCGATGGACGAAGTCGATGGCAGCACGGGCCTGGCCCATGTGCTGGAGCACATGCTGTTCAAAGGCACGCCCACGGTCAAAGCAGGCGAGTTCTCGCGCCAGGTGGCCGCTTTGGGTGGCCGAGAAAACGCCTTCACCAGCAAAGACTACACCGGCTATTTCCAACAAATTCCAGCACACCGTTTGGCCGATGTGATGCGCTTAGAGTCCGACCGCTTTGCCCACAACCTGTGGCCCGATGACGAGTTCACCCGCGAGCTGGAAGTGGTCAAAGAAGAGCGCCGCATGCGCACTGACGATGCCCCCCGTGCCTTGTTGTTCGAGCAACTCAGCGCGACGCAGTTTGTGGCGTCGCCTTATCGCCGCCCGATCGTGGGTTGGATGAACGATTTGGAGGCCATGAAGCCCCAAGACGCGCGCGACTTTTACCGCCGCTGGTACGTGCCGGCCAATGCCACGGTGGTGGTGGTGGGTGACGTGGATGCACAAGCCGTGCTGCAACTCGCCCAAGCCAGCTATGGCCGCGTGCCTTCGGGTGTGGTGCCTGCGCGCAAGCCGCGCATCGAACCTGCGCAAAAGGGCATCAAGCGCGTGGTGGTGCAGGCACCTGCCGAGCAAGCCTATGTGTGTTTGTCGTGGAAGGTGCCCAGCTTGTTGGCCTTTGATGAAAGCCAACAGACCCAAGACAGTCTGGCACTCACCTTGTTGTCTGCCGTGTTGGACGGCTACAGCGGCGCACGCTTGGAGCGTGCCTTGGCACAAGGCCCAACACGTTTGGCCGATGACGTGGGAGCCTCGTATGGCTTGAGTGGCCGTGGTCCGCAGGTCTTCATGCTCACCGGTGTGCCCGCAGTGGGCAAAACCACCGACGCCATCGAGCAGGCTTTGCGCGCTCAGGTGCAGCGCATCGCCAAAGAGGGTGTGACAGAGGCTGAGCTGCGTCGGGTCAAAGCCCAATGGATGGCCAGCAAGGTGTACCAGCGCGATTCCTTGTTCAACCAAGCCCGTGAGATCGGTACCTCGTGGATCGAGGGCCTGCCTTTGGACAGCAACGAACAGTTGCTGGATCGGCTCCAAACCGTCACGCCTGAGCAGGTGCGCTTGGTGGCGCAACGCTACTTTGACGACACCCAACTCACGGTGGCAGTGTTGCAGCCGCTGCCTGTGCCCAAGCCCAGCACTGCCCCCGCAGCGCGCAAACCCGGCGCATCGACCCAAGCTGTGGAGGTCACACGATGAACACCGCACGCTGGACACGCACTCTCTGCGGGCTGGCCCTGGCCTGCCTGACGTCATGGGCCCATGCAGGCATTCCGATTCAACACTGGGTCATGGCCAATGGCGCACGGGTCTACCTGGTGGAGGCCCCTGGCTTGCCCATGGTGGATGTGCAGATCGACTTTGACGCCGGTACGCGCCGTGACCCCGCCAACCAAGTGGGCTTGGCCTCGGCCACGGCGTTGATGATGGGCAAGGGCGTTGCCGCTGCGGGTGGTGCCGCAGCGATGGACGAAAACGCCTTGGGTGAAGCCTGGGCTGATCTGGGGGCATCGCTGAGCATGGGCGCGAGCAATGACCGCTTCAGCGTGAACTTGCGTAGCCTCACACGCACCGACCTGCTCGATGCTGCGGTGCAACTGGCGGCGCGACAACTGGCGCACCCCAGTTTTCCAGAGGCCGTGTGGCACAGCGAGCGCCAGCGTTGGCAAGCGTCTTTGGCCGAGGCCAAAACCCAACCCGGCTATCTGGCTGGGCGCGCGTTTGCGGCTGCTGTGTACGGCACGCACCCCTATGGCTACGACACCACGCCCGCGCACTTGCAGGCCATCGAGGTGGGGCATCTGCGGGCCTTTCATGCGCGCTACGTGCATGCCTGCCAGGCGCGTGTGAGCATCGTCGGTGCACTTAACCGGGCGCAAGCCCAGGCACGGGTCACGCAACTGCTGGCTGGCTTGCCGCAAGCGCGTGCGTGTGCTGCTTTGCCGGCAGTGCCCGAGGTGCAGCCTTTAGCGCGCGCGCAAGACATCGCCATTGCGTTTGAGTCGGCCCAGGCCCATGTGTTCATTGGGCAACCGGGCATCGCGCGTCAAAGCCCCGATTTCTTGGCGCTGACCGTGGGCAACTATGTGCTGGGCGGTGGCGGCTTTGTGTCGCGCCTGACTGCGCAGGTGCGCGAAAAGCGCGGCTTGAGCTACAGCGTGTCGAGTTACTTTTCACCCAGCATGCACGCGGGCGCGTTTCGCATCGCCTTGCAGACCCGCGCCAACCAAGCGGCTCAAGCCGTGCAAGTGGCGCGTGAGGTGCTGGCCGACTTTGTGCAGCATGGTCCTACCGAGGCCGAGGTGCAAGCCGCCAAGGACAACCTGATTGGCGGCTTTGCCTTGCGCTTGGACAGCAACCGCAAGTTGCTCGACAACGTGAGCAACATTGCCTGGTACGACTTGCCCTTGGACTACCTGGACACCTGGAGCGACAAGGTGCAGCGCCTCAGCGCGTCTGACATCCAAGCCGCCTTCGCACGCACCTTGCAACCCGAGCGCATGGTCACGGTGGTGTTGGGCGCCAAGCCCTGAGTTTTAAAACTTGGCGTGCTCGCCCGGCTTCAAGGCCAGCACTGGAATGCCACTGCCTTTCATGGCCTCGACAAACTGCGCGGCGGTGCCTTTGGCCAAGGGGTTGGCCCCGTAGTGCATGGGGATCACCGCTTGTGGTTTGAACCACGCCTTCAGCGCATAGGCCGCTTCGGTCGGGCCCATGGTGAAGTTGCCGCCAATCGGCACCAACACCAGGTCCGGTTTGTACATCTCGGCAATCAGCTTCATGTCGCCAAACACGCCGGTGTCGCCCATGTGGTAAATCTTGAAACCGTTCTCCAGCGTGATGATGAAGCCCAGCGGCTCGCCGCCCACATGGGCTTCGTCCTTGCCAGTGCTCGGGTTCTTCCACACCAGCACCGACGAGTGCTCGGCGTGTACGGCCGTGACGTGAATGCCCGGCGCGGGCTCGACGGTGCCGCTTTTGTTGAAACGTGGCAACAACTCGGGCGGCAAGATGCCCAGCAAAGTGGCGGTTTGGTTCATATCACCGGGCGCATACATCTTGACGTTGTGCATCAAGGCCAGCGCCGGGGCATCGGCAAAGTGGTCCCAGTGCGCGTGGCTCACCAGCAGCACATCCACCTTGCCCAGGTTCTCCAGGTTTTTGTACTCAGGCGGTGTCAGCGGGTTGGCTTTGAGCCACGGGTCGGTGATGACGGTCTTGCCACCGGGCGTGGTGATTTTGAAGGCCGATTGGCCCAGCCACTGCACCTCGGTGCTGGGCGTTTGGGCCCACAGGGCGCTGGCACCCATCAACGACAGGGCCAGGGTGGTGTGGCGCAATGTGCGGTTTAGAAAACGGTTGAACATGGGTGTCTCCTTCTCATCGACAGGCCCACTTTACCCGTTCAGTCGATGGTTAAATTGGCACCATGTCCACCCCAGTTGTTTCTGATGTCGTCCACGCCTGATGTGCTGATCAGCGAAGTCGGCCCGCGCGACGGTTTGCAGTCGGTCAGCCGGGTCATGTCCACCGCGCACAAACTGCGTTGGCTCGATGCCCTGGTGGCGGCGGGCTTGCGCGAAATCGAGGTCGGCTCCTTTGTGCCGGCGAAGCTGTTGCCGCAAATGGCCGACACCGCCGAGGTGGTGCGTCACGCCTTGACCCACCCGGGCCTGACCGTCATGGCCTTGGTGCCCAACCTGCGTGGTGCTGAGGCTGCGCTGCGTGCGGGCGTGCACAAGCTCACCATTCCGGTCTCGGCCAGTGCCGCGCACTCTATGGCCAATGTGCGCAAAACACGCGAAGACATGGTGGCCGAGGTGCGTGCCATCGTGCAGCTCAAAAACGAACTCGCGCCGCAGGTGCACATCGAAGCCGGCATTTCCACCGCCTTTGGTTGCACCTTGCAGGGCGTGGTGCCCGAAGACGACGTGGTGTGGCTTGCCCAGGCCGTGGTGGAGGCGGGGGCCGATGAGTCGGGCCTGTCAGACACCACCGGCATGGCCAACCCCGCGCAGGTGCGGCGTCTGTTTACCAAAGTGCGTGCCGCCATTGGCGACAAAACCGGTGCGGCCCATCTACACAACACACGTGGCTTGGGGCTGGCCAATTGCTTGGCCGCCTATGACGTGGGTGTGCGCACCTTTGACAGCTCGCTGGGCGGCTTGGGCGGCTGCCCTTACGCACCCGGCGCCTCAGGCAATGTGGTGACCGAAGACCTGGTGTTCATGTTCGAGGCCATGGGCGTGCGCACCGGCGTGGACTTGACCCGTTTGATCGCCGCACGTGCGCCACTGCGCGAGGGCCTGCCCGATGAACCGCTGTACGGCATGACGCCCGAAGCGGGCCTGCCCAAGGGCTGGCTCTGACACTTGATTTATTGCACATGACCGATACCACCACCCCAAGCGCCACACCCTCGCAGCCTGCCCCCTATGCGGGCCTGCGCGTGGTGGAGTTCACCCACATGGTGATGGGCCCGACCTGCGGCATGGTGCTGGCCGACTTGGGTGCCGAGGTGATCAAGATTGAACCCATTGGCCACGGCCGCCACGGCGACGCCACCCGGCAGTTGATTGGCTCTGGCGCGGGTTTTTTCCCGATGTTCAATCGCAACAAAAAGAGTTTGGCGCTCGACCTGGAGACGGTCGAAGGCAAAGAGGCGGTGTTGCGCCTGATCGCCACCGCCGATGTGGTGAGTGAGAACTTCAAGAGCGGCACCATGCGCAAGCTCGGCCTGGACTACGCCAGCTTGAAAGCCTTGAACCCACGCCTGATCTACGTCAGCCACAAAGGCTTTTTGCCCGGCCCTTACGAGCACCGCACCGCCTTGGACGAGGTGGTGCAAATGATGGGCGGCTTGGCCTACATGACGGGCCGCCCAGGCGACCCCTTGCGTGCGGGCACCAGCGTGAACGACATCATGGGCGGCGTGTTTGGTGCTTTGGGTGTCATGGCGTCGCTGGCGCAACGCGAGAAGACGGGGCTGGGCCAAGAGGTGCAAAGCGCCTTGTTTGAAAACAATGTGTTCCTGATGGCCCAGCACATGATGCAGTTTGCTGTCAACGGCCAAGCCGCAGCCCCCATGCCCGCGCGCATTTCGGCCTGGGGCATTTACGACGTGTTCAAGGTCAAAGACGACGCACAAATCTTTTTGGCCGTGGTCAGCGACACCGCCTGGGGTGTTTTTTGCAACGCCTTTGGCTTTGCCGACCTCAAAGCCGATGCCCGCTTGCACACCAACAACGACCGTGTGCGCAACCGCGACTGGATGATGCCCCTGTTGCGCGAACGCTTGGCCGCTTGGTCCGCCCACGAGTTGGCGGCGGTGTTTGAGCAACACGGCTTGCCGTTTGCACCCATCACCCGTCCGCACGAGTTGCTCAACGACCCGCACCTGCAAGCCAGTGGCGGCTTGTCGCCCATCACCTTGCCCGATGGGCGCAGCGCGCCTGCGGTGTTGTTGCCGTTCACGCTGGATGGTCAGCGCCCGGGCATTCGCCTGTCGCCGCCGCGCTTGGGGGAGCACAACGCGGTCTTGTTGGCTGAGCTGGGTTACAGCCCGGCAGAGATTGACGCCCTCAGCCACCCTAAGGACGGCGTTACTCCAGCGTGATCTTGGCGTCTTGAATCACGCGACGCCACTTGGCCGCGTCGCGTTGTGTCCACAACAGCACCTCGTCGGCCGAGCCCGCGCGCAGCTCGGTGCCTGCGGCTTCTACCTTGCTGGTGAGCGCTGGGTTCTTCAGTGCACGGCTCAAGGCTTGGTTGATGCGCTCCACCAAAGCGGGTGGGGTGGCCAGTGGCGCGTACATGGCGTACCAGGTGGCGTATTCAAACTCGGGCAGGGTGGCCGACATCAGCGGTAAATTTTTGGTGGCGGGTGATTGGCTGGGCGCGGTGGCGGCCAGCAGCCGCACATAGCCTTTGTCGATCAGGCCTTGCAGCGAGGGCAGGCTGCTGAACAGCGCGCTCACTTGGCCCGAGATCAAATCGTTCACCGAGCCAGAGCTGCCTTTGTAGGGCACATGGATGACATCGGTTTTGGAGAGTGACTTGAACATCTCCATCCCTAAGTGCGAGGTACCGCCCGTGCCCGCAGAGGCAAAGCTCACCTCACCCGGATGGGCCTTTGCATAGGCCACCAACTCGGCCACCGACTTGATGGGCAACTTGGCGCTGACCACCAGCACATGCGGTGCGGTGGAAATGATCGACACCGGGCGCAGCTTGGCCACCAGGTCGGCACCGCCGTGTTTGCTGAGCATGGGTTGCAGCACCACATTGCCCACCGCCGCCATCAACAAGGTGTGTCCATCGGGCTCGGCCCGTGCCACCGCGCCCAAGGCGGGCACGCCCATCGAGCCGCCCATGTTCTCGACCGTCACCGACTGTTTGAGGTCTGCCGTCAAGGTGAGGGCGAGTTCGCGGGCCACCAAATCTGCCGGACCACCTGCGGCATAGGGCACCACCAGACGGATGTTTTTGCTGGGCCACGTGGCTGCGTTTTGTGCTTGCGCTCCTGTGCAGGCCAGCAGTGCCACAGCGCTGAGTGCGAATTGAAGAAGGGTTCGGCGTGTCATCGGTGTGCGTCAGGCAGAAGTGGGTCAGGACGAAGTGGTTTTGGGCTGTGCCGCCTCAGCGGCCAGGCGGGGCAACCATTGGGTACGCCACAGGTCCCACGAGCGGGCGTAGGCTTGCCACGACAAGGCCTCTACCTCAGCGTCGTCGAGGTACACCACCTCGTCCACCTGCCCGGGCGATTGCAGGGCTTGCATCTGCATGGCTTGCAGTTGCATCTTGGCGTTGTGGTCCAGGTAAATGGTACGCCCCACGGCAATCGCCAAACTCGCACCCACCACCACCGAGCCGTGGCCACGCATGAGCGCAGCGGGGTGTGCGCCCAGCTTGCTTGCCAAGGATTGGCCGAGTTGGCTGTTGCGCACCAGCATGTCGCTGCCGCGCTGTGCATCGCGGATGTCCCAGGTGGGAATGCCTTCGCCAATGAAGGCCGCCAAATGAAATATCGGTCGCAGCCGACAGCCGGTGCAACTGAAGGGCACCACCGCATGCGAGTGGTTGTGCACGATGGCGTGCACATCGGGCCGCGCTTTGTAAATCTCGCCGTGGATGTAGCGCTCGTTGTAGGCCGGCGGTCCACCGTCTTGGATGCGGTGGCTGTCGAGGTCAAACTCCAGCAAGTCGACTTCGGTGATCAGCTCGGGCGCCACGGCGCGGGCCATCCAGTAACGGTCAGGCGATGTCTCGCTGCGCACACTCACATGCCCGTAGGCGTCAATCACGCCGTGCTCGGCACAGGTGCGCGAGGCGATGACCAAATCTTGTAACAAACTCATGGTGTCTCTCTGTCGGGTGTGGCGGGCTTCAGTCCGCTTGAATGTGGGCCGTGCTGACCACCTGCTTCCAGCGCGTGACTTCGCGCGACAGCAGCTGCCCCAAGCGCTCGGGCTTGCCGCCTGCTGGGCTGAGTCCGTGCTTGGTCATGGCCTCGCGCACCTCGGGCAGTTGCAGCAAGGTGTTGAAGTCGCCATTGAGTTTGGCCACCACCTCCGGCGGTGTGCCCGCTGGCGCGAAGATGCCGTACCAGGTGTCCACCACCAAATTGGGGTAGCCCAGTTCTTTGAGGGTGGGCACTTTGGGAAACACCGCAGAGCGCTCGTCGCTCATCACGGCGAGCATCTGCAATTGCCCACTCTGAATCAAGCTGCTGGTGGTTTGCAGTGCCACGATGCTGGCTTGCACATGGCCTCCCATCAAATCTGTCATGGCACCCGCTGCGCCTTTGTAGGGCACATGGCTCATGCTGGCGCCGGTTTCTTGCAGCAGCAAGGCCATGGCCAGGTGCTGCACCACCCCGTTGCCGGGCGAGGCGTAGTTGAGCTGACCCGGTTTGGCTTTGACCAGGGCCAGCCATTCGTTGAAGTTCTTCACGCCCAATTGCGGTGGCACGACCAAGGCCAGGGCACTGGTGGCCATCAAGGCCACCGGCTCGAAACTTTTGATCGGGTCAAACGGCAGCTTGGCGCGCAGGGCTGGCACCGTGCCGTGCGAGGTGGCGGTGAACAGCAAGGTGTGGCCGTTGGCCGCAGACTTGGCCACGGCTTCTGAGCCAATCGCACCCGACGCGCCCACGCGGTTGTCGGTCACCACGGGCACGCCCCAGCGCTCGCTGAGTTTTGTGCCCATCAAACGTGCCATCGCGTCCGCCGAGGTGCCGGTCGAAAATGGCACCACCAGCGTCACCGCGCGGTTGGGGAAACTGGCACTGGGTGTTTGGCTCCAGGCCGCTGTGGCGCTGGCCAGCCACAGACCCAGCAAGCAGAACTTGGCCACACGCCCTGCGGTGCGCGTGGCGGGTGGGGTGCGGTGTTGAGCGTGGTGTGTAGTGGGGGATGTGATGTGCATGGCCACAGACTTCAAGGGAATGGCGTTCAACGCGCCTCGACGAAGGGCTCAATGCCAATCGGGCGCAAGGTCAGGTCTGCCGGTGGGCTGGTCATGAAGCGCACCAAGGCTTGCGCCTCTGCCGGGTGGGCGCTGCGCGTGGCAACCGCTGCGGCAAAACCAATCCAGGTTTGCAGTTCGTCGGGAATCAAGCCCACCACCTGCACACCGGGCACACCGTACATGCGCGAGGCGACCACCACCACCATGTCCACCTCGCCGCGCGCCACGCCCTCGACGTTGTACTCGCCCGACATGGGGCGCATGCGGGGTTTCATCTCGGCTTCAAGCCCCAAGCGTTGAATGAGGCTTTCAAAATAAATGCCACTGGCCCCTTCGCCGGGATACGCCACCGAGCGTGTTGCGAGCAAGGTTTTTTTGAAGCCCTCCACGCTGCGAATGTCGGGCAAGGGTGCACCTTGGCGAATGCCCACGCCTAGCCCAATGCGCCCAATCACCCGGCGTGTATCAGCCCGCACCTGACCGCTTTGGATGACTTGGTCCAGTGTGGGTGGGTTGAGCACCGTGACGTCAAAGGCTTCACCGTCTTGGATTTTTTTCTTGGCCCGTGGATTCACCGCAAACTCCACCGCCACCTTGTGCCCGGTGGCGGCTTCGAATTGTTGGCACAAGGCGATGACGGCAGGGCGCGAGCCGTTGCCGCTGAGCACTTTGAGTTCGACCGCTTGGGCCGATGCAGACAGCGCCATCAGCACCGTCGCGAGCAGGCGTGCGCCCTGTGTGGTGAAGCGTGTCATACAACGTCGATCATGAATTCAGCGGGCCAAATGGCGGTCAAAAAATTGGGCGATGTCGGTGAACGCTTCGCGGGTTTCTGGGGCGTCGGCGTTGAAGCCGTATTGCGCATGCGACTGACCTTCGTACACATTCAAATCGGCCACCACGCCCGCGCGGCGTAGTTTGCGGTGGGTGCGCACGGTGTTGGAGAGAAACAAGTCACGCGTGCCACTGGTCAGAATGGTGGGCGGAAAGTGTGAGAAGTCACCATAGATGGGCGACAGCTGGGGGTCTTTCAAATCGCGGCCATTGGCGTACAACAGAGCCGCGCGTCCGAGCCAGCCGTCCCAGGTGACCAGCACGTTGTCCACCCATTCGTTGGTTTCGTAGGTGTCGCCAATCTTGGCAATGTCCGACCATGGTGTGCCGGGCGCAATGGCCGCAGGCAAGGCCACTTTTTCGTCTTTGGCACGCAGCACCAGCGACAAGGTCATGGCACCCCCGGTGGAGGTGCCAAACACGGCCATGTGTTTGGCCGAGTGTTTTTTCAGCAGTTCTTTCCACACTGCCATGGCGTCATCCATGGCCGCGGGGTAGGGATGATCGGGCGGCATGCGGTAGTCCACCGACACCACGGTGTAGCCGCCAAAGCTGGCCAGCAACAGGGCTTCAGGCAAGGCCGACTCGCCGGGGCCAAACACATAGCCACCGCCGTGCACATGCATCAACACGCGGTTTTTGTTTTTCGATACGGGGTGTTTGGGTGTCACCACAAACACCGGCACGCCCGCCATCTGCGTGGCTTGCACCGTGACGCCTAATTTCTCTTTCAAAGCAGGCAGGCCCGCCACCACCAAGGCTGCACGGCGGTTGACCAGCTCTTTCCATTCGGCAGGGTTTTTCGGGTCGGCGTTGAAGTGGGGTGGGTAGGGCGCCGCGATCATGGCCTGCATGGCGGGGCTCACGTCGCTTGACGGCGGCGGGCTCACATGCGCAGGTGACTTGCGCGCACCTGCTTGTGCGTTGGCTGCACCTTGTGCGACAGCCAGCTCTGCGTAGCCTGCGGGTTGTGCGTGCAGGCCGAAAGACAAGAGGCTGCCTAACAGCAGCCCCCAGAGAGAAAGTTTTGTCATGGCGATGTCTCCTGTGCGTGTGGTTTTTGTGGGCCTGAGCATTCTTGGCTCAGATCACCCAGGTCAAAAGCACGTAGGAGACAGCGTGTCAGGCGTCAACCAAAAGCGTTGAGCGTTTTGCCACCGGCTTGCACGGGGTGAGCGTGAATCAAAATTACGGCCATCACACAGGGCTCGGTGCCACGGTTGATCCAGTTGTGCACGGTGCCGCGTTGCACCATCACATCGCCTTGCTTGAGGTGCACCTCTTCGCCGCTTTCCAGCTCCATGTCGATCTCGCCCGACATCACCACGATGTAGTCGATGCTGTCGGTGCGGTGCACGCGCTGCTCAACGCCAGGGTGGAAGTCCAAGATGCGAAACACGGTGCCGTTTTCGATCATGGTGAACTTGCCGGGACGTTGGCCCTTGTCGTCTTGCGACGAGTTGTCGGCAGGCGCGGTGTCGGTGGTCCAGATGTTGCAAATCTGGCCGTTGGGTCGGCCTTCTTTGAAATGGGTGCAGACCTCGTCAATCTTGACGATGGCTTTGCCTTGGTCGTCGTGGCCCGTGACCACGCGTCGGATGCTGGGTGTCTTCATGGTGTCTCTCCGTCAATGTTGTTGTTTATTCGGCTTTGATCTTGGCGTCTTTGATCACGCGGCCCCACTTGGCGACCTCGGACTTGATGTAGCTGGCGAACTCTTCTGAGCTGGAGCCACCCAGTTCATAACCCAGGCTCAAGGCTTCGGCTTTGAAGGCGGGCGCTTCCATGATGGCGCTGACTTCAGCCTGCAAGCGTTGGATGATGGGCTTGGGCGTGCCCGCTGGCACAAACAAACCGTTCCAGCCGGAGGCTTCCGCATCGGGCAAACCGGCTTCAGCCAGCGTGGGCACCTCGGGCAAGATGGGGATGCGACGCGCACCTGCCACACCCAAGGCCACCAACTTGCCCGAGCGGATGTGCTGGGCCACCACCACCGGTGCCAAGTAGGCGGTGGCCACGTGGCCGGCCATCAGGTCGGGCAGTTCAGCGCCAATGGCTTTGTAGGGAATCTCACGCACGGTGAGGCCTGCCATCATGTTGATCTTCACGCCCAGCAACTGGGTGATGGAGCCGGTGCCACCCGAGGCAAAGGTCAACAACTGCGGTTGGTTTTTGGCCAGGGCCAAATACTCTTTCCAGGTTTTCACGCCAAGGCTCGGGTGGGCCACCATCACCAGCGGGGTGCTGGTGAGCAAGGTCACGGGCACCAAGGCTTCGTTCAAACGGCAGCAGGCATCGTTGGTCAAGATGTCGTTGAGCGAGTTGTTGATGTTGGCGTGAAACAGTGTGTGGCCATCGGGCGCCGAACGGGCCGCTTCGCGCGCGCCAATGGCGCTGTTGCCGCCCGGGCGGTTTTCCACCACCACCGACTGCCCAAACTTGTCGGCCAAACCAGGCGTGAGCTTGCGCGCAAACACGTCCACGGCACTGCCAGGGCCTGCGGGTTCGATGATGCGCACGGTTTTGCTCGGGTAGTTTTGCGCCCACGCGGTGTGCAGCAACAGGCCACATGACACAGCCAGACAGAGTTGTTTCAACGACATCACATCGATCTCCTCGAAGGTTCAACAGATTCAGTGGGCACGCGCTTCGACGCGGTGCATGAAGTCGGCCAGGGCTTGTGCCAGCTCGGGCTCTTGCTCAGACCAGGCTGAGAACGGCAGCAGCGGCACGTCTTGGTCTTCGATGGGCAGGTTGTACAACTCGCTGCCAGCAATCAACTCGGCCGCGGCAATGCCATTGACCGAGGCATGTGTGTTGTCGTTGCCCGGCACCACCAAGGTGGGAACTTGGATGGAGCGCAGCGCCTCATCGGTCATGCCCAACACGGGCTTGCGGGGCCCCTGCAAAAAGATGTCGAGCCAATGGCTCATGACCCGGATGTAGTGGGCCGGGTCCATGTTCATCAAGTAGTCCAGGTTCTTGGGGTTGGCCTTGATGCGCTCTTGGTATTGCTCGGTCGCGCACACCGCGGCCATGCCGCCTTCTTGGGCCGCGCGGATGAACTGTTTGTAGTACATCTCGGGCAAGCGTCCGGCTGCAAAGTCACCGCCGGTGATGCGCATCAACAGCAAGCCTTTGACATCTTTGGGGTGGCGCAAGTACACCAGCATGGACATGCGTGCGCCGGATGAGGTGCCACCAATGTAGGCGGGCAGGGCGTTGAGGTGGCCCAGCAAGGCGATCAAATCGTCGGCGGCAATTTCTTCTTCGCCTTCTTGGCCGTCAATCACTACATCGGAGGCGCCCGTGTTGCGTCGGTCATGCAGCACCACGCGAAAGCCTTTGGCCGCAATTTTGTGCGCGAAGGGAATGAACTCGGCGTAGCCACGGCGCCCACCGGTGGTCAACGCCACGTAGGGGCCGCTGTCGCCCACCACCTCATAGTTCATGTTGAAGCCACGGATATTCAAAATAGGCATGCTGTGTTCGCTCAGTCAAAAAGATGCGAGAGTGTCCATGAAATCAAACGCCGCCGTGTCGCCTACGCGGCACGCTCAGAGCTTGCCCGTGTCGAGGCCTGCTTTGCGGTACAGCGCTTCGATGTGCTCACGGACTTCGGGCGGTGTGGCATCGTTTTGCGCACGGTGTGCCCAGCCCACTTTTTCGCGTGCATAGATGGCCATGATCTCGTCTTGGTCCGAGGTGCCACCGCTCACGCCATAGGCCCCTACCATCTCGTCGCCTTTGAAGATGGGTGCGCAGCCGCCCGACACCACCACCTTGCCGCCCGTGAAGATGGAGGCGTTGATCAGCATTTGGGGGTTGCGTTCTTTGAACCATTGCTGAATGGCCAAGCCGTCTGGAAAGCGCGGGCTCATCGAGCGAAAAGCCGCCACGGTGAAGGCTTTGCTGGTGGCAATGTCGGGGGTGATGAAGCCCGCGTCGTCCATGCGCTCAAGCGCCAACAAGTGGCCCTCGGCGTTGACCACGGCAATGGCGACAGGCACTTTCATGTCGAGCGCCTTGGCTGAAACGGTTTGGATGAATTCGCGGCATTCTGCAATTTTGAGTTTGGGCATGGCGGTGTAAAAAAGTAAGGAGACTAAAAATATTCTAGGATCGTAGTCACAACCACAACGCAGAGAGACAACATGAATACCCTTAGGCATCACCTGGGCGACACCTCACGCCGCGCATGGCTGGTCGGTCTGTGGCTGGCCTGTGCCGCCAGCGCATGGGGACAAAGCAGCTACCCCTCTAAGCCCATCAAACTGGTGGTGGGTTTCCCCAGTGGCAGCTCGGCCGATGTGACAGCGCGCATCCTGGCACGCAAACTCGGCGACACCTTGGGACAAGCCGTGGTGGTGGACAACAAGCCCGGGGCAAGCAGCAACATTGCCACCGAAGGTGTGGTGCGTGCCCCTGCGGATGGTTACACCTTGTTGTTGGGGTCGGTAGCCAACACCATCAATGCGGGCATGGGCAAAAGCCTGCCCTTCAACTTTGCGACCGACTTGGCCCCCATCACCCTGGTGTCGAGTTTGCCCAATATCTTGGTGGTGCATCCCTCACTGGGCGTGAGTAGCGTGCAAGAGTTGGTGGCTTTGGCCAAAACCAAACCGGGCGCGATTGACTTTGCGTCGTCGGGCAACGGCACCTCGCCGCATTTGTCGGGCGAATTGTTCAACCTGATGGCGGGCGTCAAGCTCAGCCATGTGCCTTACAAGGGCAGTTCGCAAGCCATGACCGATGTGTTGTCGGGCTTGGTGCCGGTGATGTTTGCACCGGCTTCTACCGCATTGCCGCACATCCAAAGCGGCGCACTCAAGGCCTTGGCGGTGACCAGTGCGCAACGCTCGGCCATCGCGCCCAAGTTGCCCACCATCAGCGAGTCGGGCTTGAGTGGTTACGAAACCTCGGTGTGGTTTGGTGTGCTGGTGCCGCAACTCACACCGCGTGATGTGCAAGACAAGTTGTCGCAAGCCATCAACCAGTCGATTCAAGCGCCCGAGATCAAACAACAACTGCTGAGCCAAGGCATTGATGCCTTGGGTGGCACCCGTGCGGACTTCGCCAAATACATGGCCGCAGAAACCGACAAATGGGAAAAGCTCATCAAAGCTTCAGGTGCCAAATTCGACTGACCTTTTCATCCAATGAGGTGTCTTATGCGAAAGTTGTTTCACAAGAGGTGGGTGGTGTTGGCCGTGTGGTTGGGCTGTGTCTGTGCTTATGCAGAGTACCCCGACAAACCCATTCGCATGATCGTGCCGCAAGCCCCAGGCAGCGCCACCGACACGGCGGCGCGCATTTTGGCCAGCGAACTCTCGCTGCAACTGAATCAGACCATCGTGGTGGAGAACCGCCCCGGCGGCGGCTTCACCATTGGCTTGGACATGGTGGCCAAAGCGCCGCCCGATGGTTACACCATCGGCTTGGGCCCAGTGGGGGCCATGGCCATCAGCCCCAACATGATGGCCAAGCTGCCCTACGACATTGACAAAGATTTCCAACCCGTGGCCTTGGTCACGCGCGGTCATTTGCTGTTGGCGGTGTCGCCCAATTTGCCGGTCAACAGCGTGGCCGAGTTGATGGCCTATGCCAAGAAAAATCCGGGCAAGCTCACCAACGCGTCATCATCCAATGGCTCGCCCGGCCATGTGGGCGGTGAGTTGTTCAAACTCATGACCGGCACGCAGATCGTGCACGTGCCCTACAAGGGTGGCGCACTCGCGATCAACGATTTGATGAGCGGACAAGTCGATGTGCTGTTTGAAAGCCTCAACTCCATCGCACCCCATGCACGCTCGGGCAAGGTCAAAGCCTTGGGCGTGAGTGGCGCGCGCCGCTCGCCAGGGTTTCCCAACATTCCCACCATTGCTGAGGCCGGTGTGCCGGGCTTTGATGCACCCACTTGGACCGGCGTGTTTGCACCAGCCGGTTTGCCCAAGCCGGTGCTGGACAAACTCAATCAGGCCACCAACCGCGCCATTGCATCGTCCACCTTCAAAGAACGCTTTGGCGTGATTGGCGACGAACCCGCAGGAGGCTCGCCTGAAGAGTTGGGGGACTTGCACAAACGCGAGTTGGCCAAGTGGCGCGATGTGGTCAAGCGCTCGGGCGCCCAGTTCGATTGACTACACATCCAGCAGCGGGCGCATGCGTCGCACAGGCACAAAGCGCCATTGCCCGGCAAAACAGGCCACCCATGCACTGGCCACACCCCAGCACAGCGTCACCAGCATGGGGGTGTACCAATCGCCTTCAAATGCATGGAACATGCAGGCCTTCACGCCCATCACCACCCAGGTCATGGGCAACCAGGGGCTGATGTGTGCGTACAAGCTGCCACTGAGTTCCACGGGCAATAGCCCGCCAGATGCCGACACCTGCAAGGCCAGAAACAACATCGCCAGCGCTTTGCCTGCATCGCCAAAGGCGCGCGTGAGTGCATACACAATGCACACGAAGGTGAGCGACGCCAGCGCCAGCATGACGGCCAAGATGGCCGGATGCCGAACGCTGATGTCCAGCACCCAACACACCGTGAGCAGCACCAAGGTCGCCTGCAACAAACACACCGAAGCCGGCACCGAAACCTTGCCTAAGAACTGGGCCCATGGCGAAAAACTTTGCGCCATGCGAGGCAACAAACGCAGGTGAACCAAAAATGCGGCAATGCCTGCACCCAGCCACAGCGACACCGGAATGATGTTGGGTGCAAAGCCACTGCCGTGGTTGGCCACTTCGGCATCAACTTCCAGAATCGGCGTGACGGAATGTGCCAGGCCTTCTGGGCTGCCTTCGATCGAGCCCACCGAGCTGGGTAATTCTTGCGTCATCAAGTCAATGCCGGCTGACAGGTAGTGCGAGCCTTCGCGCAGGCGCTGCAAGCCGTCATGCAGTTGGCTGGTGCCGCGAGCCAGTTCAAGCGAGCCATTGCGAAGTTGATCCAGTTGACTGTCTTCGGGCAGTTTGCCCGTCATGCTGCGCAGGCCAGCGCGCATGTCGCGAACCCCAAAGGTGAGCGTGCGAATTTTGTTGCTGAGCGTGGCGGCACCTTGGCTGAGTTTTTGTTGACCTTCTTGGGCTTGCCCCAAACCTTGGTCAAGTTGCTCGGCACCCTGACGCACGCGGTCAAGCCCATCGGCCACGGCCGATGGCACAAACACATTGCTGTCGGCTTCGGTCTTGAAGTGGCTCACGCTCTGTGCCATGCGCTGGCTGCCCAGTCGCAGTTCTTGCAGTCCCTTGTCGAGCTCTTGGTGCCCACTGGCCAGTGCTTCTGCGCCTGTGCGAAGGTTACGCACATCGTCGATGGGGGGCAGGCTGGCTTCCATGGATCGGATGCCGCCGCCGAGTTGCGCTGTGCCGTCGGCCAGTCGTTGCACGCCATCTTGCAAACGTGTCGCTCCTTGGTGCAAGCCCACGCTGCTGAGCTCGGCTTTGCTGGTGCCGTTGGCCAACTCCAGTGCGCCGTTGCGCAGCTGTGTCATGCCCGAGCGCAGGCGATCCACACTTTGTTGTGAGCCTGCACTGGCACTGAGCACCAGTGACCAACGCTGCTCATTGAGGGTTTGATTGACCTCTTCACCCAGTGCTTTGGCAAACTGTGATGCCAAGACAGAGCTCTCATAGTTGTTGCCCGCCGAGGTGTACACCACCAAGCGTCCTTGCCCAGCTTGCAAGCCCGGTACGGCATTGGCGCTGAAGTCACGCGGAATGATGAGGGCAAAAGCCAGTTTTCCTTGGCGCACCCGTTCACGAGCCTGGGCTTCGTTGTCGAAGTTTTGATAGCCCAGTTGCTTTTTGTGTTGCAACCCGCTGATCAAGTCGTTGCCGATGTTGAGTGTTTTTTCACGGTAGGTGAAGCCTTGGTCCAAATTCACCAAGCCCACAGGCAATGAGGTGGACCGAGCCGACGGGTCCCACACGCTGGAGAGGTAAATCAGCAGGTAGATCGAGGGAATGATGGCCACCACCAAAGCCGCCAGCCGTAGCTTGGCCTCGCGCTGGAAATGACTGAACTCGACATGGGCCACCCACCGAGTTTGTGTGAGCAGATGTTTCAACCGGGCACGGCGACTGACGCTGTGTGACATAGGGTATTAACCGTTTCGAGGAGTGTCGCTGTGATTTTTGCAGCTTTTAGAATTCTCTTAGGCTGCTAAGTTCATATATTTTTGACATGCTAACAGCGATCCCTTGGCGCTTATGTTCCACAAATCAAGATGAAGGAATACATTTGGGGCCTGTGTCCGACAGGGAGCCAACGGTGAACACAAACCTCATGACGGAAGTGCCTTTGTTTCCTTTGGGAACGGTGTTGTTTCCAGGGGGGCGCTTGCCACTGCAAATTTTTGAAGTGCGTTACCTCGACATGGTGGGTCACTGCCATCGCGAGGGCTTGCCTTTTGGTGTGGTCTCGCTCATACACGGTGGCGAAGTTCGAAAAGCCGGCGACGAGGACCAGGCCCCCGAGGTTTTTCAAAACATCGGCACCATGGCTCGCATCACTTCATGGCAAGCCCCGCAACCAGGTTTGATGCGCATTGATTGCGTGGGCGAGCAGCGCTTCAAAGTGCTCGGACAACGCAAGCTCAAACATGGGCTGTGGGTGGGCGATGTGGAACGCCTGGAGGCAGACCAAACAGTGACGGTGCCTGACGACTTGGTGCATGTGGCGCAACAACTTGAGCGCGTGATTCAACACCTCCAGGCGAGGGTGATCAGCCCCGAGCAATTTCCTATTGCCACACCTTTTGCCTTGGGGGATTGTGGTTGGGTGGCCAACCGTTGGAGCGAGTTGTTGCCTTTGCCTCCCGCCATGAAACAAAACCTGCTGACACTCGACAGCCCGTTGATGCGGCTGGAGTTGATTGCTGATTTTTTAGAGCAGGTTTAAGGTTCGCGCTCAGTTATTACGCATAGAAGTTATCTCTATTTGGTCAGCCGCTTGCGTTTAAATAGTTTCAAGTCGGGCTCAATGTTTTCCGGGATGTGACGAAACCATAAATTGGGGACGCGTGTTGCGTGCTCCAGGTTTCTTGACAACGATGGAGTTCACAGTGGACACAAACCTGATGACTGAGATGCCGCTGTTTCCATTGGGCGCGGTGCTCTTTCCAGGTGGGCACTTGCCGCTGCAAATTTTTGAAGAGCGTTACCTTGACATGGTGGGGCGCTGCCTGCGCAAGGGTTTGCCCTTTGGCGTGGTGTCTCTCACCGAAGGGGGCGACGTTCGCAAGCGTGGCGACGCAGGGCACGCCCCTGAAATTTTCAAAAGCATTGGCACCATGGCACGCATCACCGCATGGCAATCGCCACACCCAGGCCTGATACGCATTGACTGCGTGGGCGAACAGCGCTTTCAGGTGCTGGGGCAACGCAAGCTCAAACACGGCCTTTGGTTGGGCGATGTCGAGCGCCTGGCCGCAGATCAAGTGGTGGCCGTGCCCGACGACTTGGTGCATGTGGCGCAGCAACTGGAAAGTTTGATTCAGCGCATGCAGGCAGAGGCATCCAGCCCGCAGCCATTGCGCGCGACCACACCGTTTGCATTTGACGACTGCGGTTGGGTTGCCAACCGTTGGTGTGAGTTGCTGCCCCTGCCGCACGCCATGAAGCAAAACCTGCTGGCGCTTGACAGCCCTTTAGTGCGCTTGGAGTTGATTGCAGATTTTTTAGAGCGGGGTTGAGTCGTTTGGCTTGCTCATTGGTTTCATGCCGATGGTGCCGCTAGCCAATACGGGTCCTGCCTTGTCAATGGCTTGAGGCCACATACCAAGTGCCGCGACCCACGCCATGCTTGACCAAGTGACCGTCCTTGGCGAGTTTGGCCAGATGTGCCTTGATGGTGGCGCGGTTTGCGCCTGTTTGTTGCTCGGCCTGCAACGTGGTGAGCCTGCCATGTTCTCTGGCCAAGGCAACCAAGTCAGCGGAGAGCTTTGGCAAACGTTGAGAGAGCATTTTTTCTCGCTCGACCTTCTCTGCGAGGCGTTTGACTTGGGATGCCAGTGATGAAAGGAAAAACACAATCCATGGTTGCCAGTTGGGGCTGTCGGTGCGAATCGTGCCTTGTGTCTGGCGCAGTGCGATGTAGTACCCGCCTTTGTTTTGCTCAATGATGCTTTCCAACGAGCTGTACGGCACATAGCTGTAACCGAGCTGAAGCATGAGCAGTGTGGTCAAGATGCGCGACAAGCGCCCGTTGCCATCCTCAAAGGGGTGAATCTCTAGGAAGACCACCACAAAAACGGCCACGATCAGCAGCGGGTGTAGGGTTTTGTTCTCACGTGTATGGCGTAGCCAATCGACCAACTCTTGCATGAGGCGAGGCGTGTCAAATGGGGTCGCTGTCTCGAAGACCACGGCCACCTGTTCGCCTTTCTCATTGAAGGCGGCGACGCTGTTGGAGATCTTTTTGTACTGCCCTCGATGGTGCGCATCTTTGCTGCTGTGCTGGAGTAAATCGCGGTGCAACTGCTGGATATGGTTTTCGTTGAAGGCAATATGTTTCCAAGACGCGAAAAGCAGCTCTATCACTTGCGCGTAGCCCGCGACTTCCTGTTCGTCACGGGTGGTGAATTTTTGGGCCTTGATGTTCGAGATCAAGGCATCGACTTCGGCATTGGTGAGCTTGCTGCCTTCAATGCGCGTCGATGAGGCCGCACTTTCAACGGTAGCTATGTGTCGTAGCGCCAATAGTCTTTCTGGAGCCAACGAAGTCAGTGCCCGCCATGCCCCTTTGAACTCGTCTATCTGCGCAATGAGCGCCAAGACATTGGGCGTGATGCTGATGTTGTCCGTGTTGAGCATAGCCACAAATATAGCCGCAAATAGCCATAAACCGATTGCTATTGTGAACGCTGGACAACAGCGCAAAAAGTCAAATTCCTGAACTCCTGCCCAACCACCATGCTGCGCACCCCACCACCACCAAACCCACAAGAATTTTCACGAAAAGCCACCGCATCTGGCTTTGCAGCCGATCCACCCGTTGCACCAAGTCCTGGTTTTGTTGCGCTAGGCTGTTGATCAGCTCGGTGGCGCCCAGCATTTGTGTTTCCAGTTGCAGATGGCTGCTGCGCAAAGCTGCAAGTTCGCTTTGCAGTTGTTCCAGCGTGTGGGTGGGCGCGGTCTGGGTGGACGTCACGTCGTCGCTGGCCTCGGTGTCTGCGGCCACTTTTTTAGACATGCGGTCCCACAGGCCCTTGGCACCATCGGCCACTTTGGGGGCGTTGCTGATCACGTCCGACCAGGGGACGCTCTGAATCACTTTGAGCCAACCGATTGCCATGCTGTGTTCCTTTGTGGGTGTTCCCGTTATCTCGCATTGTCTCAGCCACACACGCTCGCTACCATGTGCCAAGATTCCCTCGCCCTTGGAGCCTCTCATGCGTCACACCCGCTCTTGGACCCTCGCCACGTGGCTATGCGCCACGGTGTGTTCGCTTGCCGCGCAACCTGTGCTCAAAGACGATCCACAGCGCCCGGTGGCGCAGATCAGCCGCGACCTTGGCATTCAACCCGCGCAGTTCCGCGCTTGTTTTGCGCAGGTCAATCCAAGCCCAGCTGGGCAGCGCCCCGAGTCTGACCGCACGCATGCCAACAAAGCGGTGTTGCTGACGTGCTTGCGTCAGGCCAATCCGGCCATCACCAACGACAGCTTGGATCAGGTGATGGACCGTTATCGACCAGGGGGCCGTGAAGCACAAATGCCGCCCCCAGGGCGTTGACGCCGGCTTCAGCTGCCGCGGTGTACCTCGGCCTCGCCGTACTGGCTGAGCAGGGTCATCAGGTGTTTGCGAATCAAGATGCCGGGACGGTCTGAGTCCATGGAATATTCCACCCCTCGGCGGCGCAGGTCGACCACGGCGTCGGGGTCGGTGGACTCCAAGATGTCTTTGTCTTCGCGTGTGATGACTTCGTCAAAGTGCACCAGCATGGCTTCGGGGCACTCGGCTTCGGTGTCGTTGCGAAACAGCCATTGGCACAGCTGAATGTGGCCGTCGTCAATGGGCGTGAAGCAGTTGATGATGATGTGGCGAATGCCCGAGGGGTACTCGATGTCCAGGCGACGTGAGAACGGCAAAAAGTAGGCATTGCGCATGTGGCGCGTGGTGATGGGGTCGCTCACGCCGCTGATTTGTTGAAACTGCTCAGGGTTCACGGCCTGGATGATGGTCTCGGCATAAAAGCCGGCGTCGTTCTCCACCAACTCGTACTTGCTGGGTTTTGGGGAGGCTGCCACACCAAAGGTGGCGCGGTGCACAAAGCTGAAGTGCGAGTTGTCAAAGCTGTTTTCCAGCGCACGCACGGGGCTGGTGGCCCAGGTTTCGTAGAACTGGTAAATGGTGCGCCAGCCGGGCGCATCAAATTCGGGGATGGGCGGAATGTCGGCCACCGGGTCTTCCAGCGCCACCCAGGCATAGCCGTAGCGTGCGGTGCAGTGGTAAGCCTTGGTGCAGTAGTCAGGTGGAATGGCGCGGTCAGCGTCGTACTGCACGATTTGCACGACCTTGCCTGTGCGGTCGTAGGTCCAGCCGTGGTAGCCGCAGCGGATACGGCCTTGGCCACAGGCCTGGCCTTGCTGGTCGACGCACCAGCCTTTGGACAGCTTTGCGGTGCGGTGACAGCAGCGGTCTTGCAAAGCAGCGGGTTCGCCGTTGTCGTCGATGAACAGCACCAAGTTTTCACCGAGCAGGGTGAACGGTTTGGGGCCGTCGGCGAGTTGCGACAGCGGCATGACGGCATGCCAGAATTTTCTGAAAACAGCTTGTTGTGTGACCAACATAGAGGCACTCCTAATTAAATTTCAACATGGCGTCGCGAACGCGATCGCGAAAACGGGTGAGCTGCGTGGGCGTGGCCACGTTCATGTGGTATCGGGCGTGGTAGTCAATTTTGACGCCTGGGCCTGCCAGCACTTTCAGATACCGCGTGATCACGTGCCGGGGTGGGTCGCCCATGTACCACGCCATCCAGCGCGGACGTCCATAGGTCACCACGGCGCTGATGCGTCGGATGTGGGTGAGAGCGGGTTTGACGTGAGCCGGGTCGCTGATGTCAAAGGCCACACCGGGCATGAGCAGACGGTCAAAAAAACCTTTGAGCATGGCGGGCAAACCAAAGCACCAGGTGGGAAAACAAAACACCAAAGCCTCGGCACGCTCCAGGCGTTGCAAGTAGGCTTCGACCGGCACGCGGTTGCTGGGCACTTCGTGGTAGCCCAAGCGCTCTTCGCGCGACAGCACCGGGTTGAAGCCTTCGGCGTACAAGTCAAAGTCGTCCACCTCATGCCCCGCCTGCGTGAGTGCGCCCACCACGTCGCGGTGCAGCGTGGCGTGAAAACTGGTTTCCACCGGATGACAAAACACCACCAAAACGCGCATGGCTTGACCTTTGTGAGGGATGACGTGTGGGCTGTGACGTGTGCCGTTAAGAGGCCTGGATTTTTTTCACCAAGGCACGGGCGCGGGCCGACAACTCGGCCAAGTCCAAGCCGGGTATCTGGCCATCGCGCACCACCGTGCGTCCTGCCACCCAGGCGTGACGCACCTGGGCTGCCCCGCCTGCGGTGATGGGCGCGGTGGCGTCGTCGTGGTTACCGGCGTAGCGTGGGTGGGTCAGGTCGTAGAGCACCAAGTCGGCCTGCATGCCAGGGGCCAGTGTGCCCACCTCGTCGAGTCCCAGCACTTTGGCCCCGTTGGCCGTGGCCCAGTGCACCAAGGTCTCGACCGATTGGGCGGTGGCACCTTTGACGGCGCGGTGAATCATCCAGGCCGCATGTAGTTCGCTGATCATGTCGGCGGCTTCGTTGGAGGCGGCACCGTCCACCCCGATGCTCACAGTGGCACCGGCTTGCGCCAAGGCTTGCACGGGGGCCACGCCGCTGCCCAAGCGGCCATTGCTTTGCGGGCAATGGGCGATGGCGGTTTGGGTTTGGCCGCAAATGGCAATTTCTTCGGCATCCAAATGCACCATGTGGGCAAAGCTCACGTCGGGGCCAATCCATTCGTGTTCCGCGCACCAGTCCACCGGGCGAGACTTGAGCACGTCTCGCGCAAAGCGCACGTAGTCAGCGGTCTCAGACAAATGGCTGTGCAGGCGAATGCCTAAGCTGCGCGCGGCACGGGCCATCTCGCGCAGCTCGTCGGGTGTGCACGAATAAAACGGTGTGGTCGGTGCCATCACCACCTTGCGCATGGCGTGGGGCGAGGCGTCGTGGAACTGACGCGTGCTGTGCTCGACCTCACGCAAAAACACATCCAGCGGTTGGGTGGGCATGGGCGGGCGCTCGTCGGTGGCAAACGAGCGTCCCATGGTGGCCCCCCCACGCAGCAACACAAAGCGCACGCCCAGGCGCTCGGCCACGTTGAACAGTGTGGCGCTGGGGTCGTAGCCCATGTTGGTGCCGTACAGGTAATGGTGGTCGGCCACGGTGGTGCAGCCCGACAGCAACAACTCGGCGATGCCGATGGTGGCGGCGATCTCAATCGCCTCTTCACCCAAGTAAGGGCCATAGCGGTAGGGCACCGATTGCAGCCACTCAAACAGTGGCACGTTCAGCCCAGCAGGCACGCCTTTCAACACCGACTGAAACAAGTGGTGGTGGGTGTTGACAAAGCCGGGGTAGACCACGCAGCCACGTGCGTCAATCACGGTCTCGCCCGCACGCGGGGTGAGGCTGCCCATCTCGGTGATGCGGTCGCCTTCGATGCGCAGGTCGGTGGCGCGGGTGCGTGCTTGGGGCTCAGGGCCGCCGGTCAGCATGGCGCTGGCGTTTTGAATCAGGGTGCTGGTCATGGGGTCAGGTCTCGGTGATCACGTTTCGGTGGTGGCTTCGCTGTCGTGCCAATGGCCAATGGCACGCTTGGAGGCAAACAGCATCAGCACAAACAGGGCAATGCCTGCAACAGAAATTAAAAACAAAGCGGCAAACAAACGCGGGATGTTGATTTGAAAACCCGCCTGCAAAATTTGATAGGCCAAGCCCGCGCCCTGGCCGCCGGTGCCGGCCACAAACTCGGCCACCACCGCACCAATCAGCGACAAGCCGCTGGAGATGCGCAAGCCCGCAAACCAATAAGGCAAGGCGGTGGGAATTTGCAAGCGCAGCAGGGTTTGCAACTTAGACGCGCGCTGCATGCGAAACAGCGAGGCCAAGCCTGGGTTGACGCTGCGCAGCCCCAGGGTGGTGTTGGCGATGACCGGGAACAAGGCAATGATGGTGGCGCACACGGTCAGCGCCAACATGGTGTCTTTGACCCAGATGATGATCAGCGGGGCAATGGCCGCAATGGGCGTGACCTGCAACAGCACCGCGTAGGGAAAGAAGCTGATTTCAATCCAACGGCTTTGCACAAACACAAACGCGATCAAGGTGCCGATGAGTGTGGCCAGCACAAACGCCATGAAGGTGATTTGCATAGTCACCCACAGCGACTTCATCAAGATCACAAAATCCAAGCGCAGGGTGGTGGCAATCACACTCGGGCGCGGCACGATGTAGTCGGGCACGGCCAAGTGCCAGCAAGCGACTTCCCAGGCCAGCAGCAACAGCACGCCCACCAAGCCGGGGGCAAACCAGGTCAAGAACTTTTCGGAGCGAATCAACGGGCTCATGTGGCACTCCCGGTGGCCACAGGCGTGGTGCCCTCTTCGCCGGTGCCACTGGCCAGGCTGGCCTGGTAGAGCAGGGCCGACAAGTCGGTGCAGTGGCGCCCAAAGGTGTCGCTGGTGCGGTAGGCCGCATCGCGCGGTCCGTTGTGCGCAATGTCGTAGCTGGCATGCACGCGCCCAGGGCGCGCGGCCATCACCACCACGCGGTCGGACAAGAACGCCGCTTCGTACACCGAGTGGGTGACAAACACCACCGTGAGGTTCTGTTCAATGCAGAGCTGGCGCATGTCTTCGTCCAGCCGATTGCGGGTGATTTCGTCGAGCGCGCCAAACGGCTCGTCCATCAGCAACAGGTTGGGCTGTGTCACCAGCGCCCGTGCGATGGACACGCGCATTTGCATACCGCCCGAGAGTTCGCGGGGGTAGCGTTGCGCATAAGGGCCCAAGCCCACGCGCTCTAGCGCGGCTTGCACACGAGGCCCACTCTCGCTGGGTGGCACACCGGCCAAGTCGAGTGGCAAACGCACATTGGCCGCCACGCGGCACCAGGGCATCAGCGTGGCCTCTTGGAACACAAAGGCCAACTGACGGCCGGGCTGGCCCACCGCGTCAAAGCCCGAGCGCCACCAACGGATGCGTCCGTCGGTGGGCGTGAGCAAGCCCGCCATCATTTTCAGCAGCGTGCTTTTGCCGCAGCCCGATGGCCCAATCAATGAGACAAATTCCCCTGCACGCACGCTCAAGCTCACCGGAGCCAGGGCTTGGGTGCCGTTGGCGTAGGTTTTGTGCGCGGACAACACGTCCACGCAGGGGTTGTCGTGGGACGCCATCTCGGGCAGGGGTGTGGGGTCTGTCATGGTGTGTCTCAGGGTCAGGGCATCACGCGCAGGTCTTTGACAAAGTCGAGCGTGAACGCATTGCGCCACGGTGTTTCAGGCTTGATCAACTTTTCGCTCACCAGGTAGTCGTAGGTTTTTTTCCAGCGTGCTTCGGTCATGGTGCCCACGCCCATCTTGGCTGCGTCACCGCCACCCAAGACCTTGAGGTCTTTCATTTGCTTGATGGCAAACGCAATTTGTTCGTCGCTCATGTTGGGGTTGTCTTTTTTGATCAACTCATTGCCGGGTGCTGGGTTTTTGAAGTAACTCACCCAGCCTTCCATGGTGGCGCGCACAAAGCGCTTGACCGCGTCGGGGTTGGATTTGACAAAGCCCGTGGTGGACACCAAGGTGGTGCCGTAAGGGGGGTAGCCTTCATCGGCAAACAAGAAGAACTTGGCGGGCACATTGCCCTTCATGGCTTGGAAGGGCTCAGACGACGGGTAGGCTTGCTGCGCGGTGTTGGCGTCGGCAAAGAAGGGTTGCAGGTTGAAGGTGTAGGGCTTGCTTTGCTCGTCGGTGTAGCCGTATTTGGCTTTCAACCAGGGCCACCAACTGGCACGCCCCGACGAGGCCACCAAAATGGTTTTGCCTTTGAGGTCGGCCAGCGACTTCACATCGTCGTGGGTCAGCATGCCTTGCAAATCGCTTTGGAACGAGGTGGCCACGGTCACCACCGGCAAGCCTTTCTCCACGCCACTCATGACCTGAAAGTCGTAGCCCATGATCAAGTCGGCCTGGCCTGCGGTGAGCAGTTGCATGCCGTTGATTTGTGGGCCGCCCATCTTCACGGTGACATCGAGCCCGGCTTTTTTGTACAAGCCTGTGGCCAGGGCTTGGTAGAAGCCGCCGTGCTCGGCCTGTGCATACCAGCTGGTGAGGAAGGTGATTTTGTCGTCGGCGTGAGCCAGACCTTGAAGCGCAAAAGCGCTGAGCAACAAACACTTGGCAATGAAGCTGCGACGTGGGGCTGTGTGCATGGGCATGTGGACCTCTTCAAAAATGGCGTGATTCACACCATGGCAAAGCCCTTGCGTTGCGCGCGTGCACACCGAAACAAGCTGCCTGCCAAGGCATTCGTTGTCGGTGGCAATTTCCTGCATATCGGTCAAACCGAGGTGCTGAACGCTTCTACCCCCACTGGAGAGGTTGCAAAGGCTGTGCCACGTTTCTGAGGGGGTGTTTGAACCCATTGGCACGGCTTTGGCGCTGCCGTGAACCAACTTGGGTGGTGCTTGCACCAAGATGGCGTGGCTGCGCGTCGCGTCGCCCTGAGCTGGAAATTTTTATTGCAGCGAAGACAAAAACTGTTGCAGCTCCGGTGTTTGCGGGTTGGCAAACAGTGTGTCGGGCGCGCCCATTTCGTGGACCAGACCTTGGTGCATGAAGACCACACGGTCGCTGACCTTGCGCGCAAAGTTCATCTCGTGCGTCACCATCAGCAAGGTCATGCCTTCTTGCGCCAGCGACTCCACCACCGCCAACACCTCGCCCACCAACTCGGGGTCGAGCGCCGAGGTGATTTCGTCGCACAACAAAATGCCGGGTGCCATGGCCAAGGCGCGTGCAATGGCAACGCGTTGTTGTTGGCCGCCGGAGAGTTGTTCTGGGAAGGCGTTCAACTTGTCGGACAAGCCCACACGTGCCAACAGCCGAAGCGCTGTGGCTTGCAACTCGGGCTTGGGGGTCTTCTTGACCAAGCCAGGCGCCAGGGTGATGTTGTCGCCCACGCTCAGGTGCGGGAACAGGTTGAAGGACTGAAAAATCATGCCCACTTGCTGGCGCAAGGCGCGCATGGCTGCCGCGTCGTCGTACACCAAGGCTTGGCCTTGCACGGTGAGCGTGCCGTGTTGAAACACCTCCAAGCCGTTGATGCAGCGCAGCAGGGTGCTCTTGCCCGAGCCGCTTTTGCCAATGATGGCGATCACTTCACCCGCTTGGACTTGCAGGTCAATGCCCTTGAGCACCTCGTGGGTGCCATAGGACTTGCGCAAGCCCTGGATGTTGACGGCCAAAGGCGCATGGGGGTCAGCGTGTGACATGGAGCTTGCTTTCTAAAATACGGGCGTACAGGCTGATGGGGTAGCACAGGGCGAAGTACAACAAGGCCACACAGCTGTAGACGATGAAAGGTTTGAAGGTGGCATTGGTGATCATGGTGCCGGCCTTGGTGAGTTCAATGAAGCCAATCACCGACGCGAGCGCCGTGCCCTTGACCACTTGAACCAAAAAGCCCACCGTGGGTGCCACCGCCACACGCGCGGCTTGCGGCAAGATGACCCAGCGCAGTTGCTCACCAAAACTCAGGGCCAGGCTTTGCGCGGCTTCCCATTGGCCTTTGGGAATGGCGCGCACGCAGCCATGCCAGATCTCGGCCAAAAAAGCGCTGCTGTAGAGCGTCAGCGCCACCGCAGCGGCGGTCCAGGCCGAGGTCTCAAAGCCCAGCAGCGCCATGCCAAAGTAGGCCAAGAACAGTTGCATCAGCAAGGGCGTGCCTTGGAACACCTGCACATAGGCCGACACGCCAACACGCAAGGCCTTGCTGTGGGTGGTGCGCAGCACCAACAGCAACAGACCCACCAGCCCGCCGCCCACGAAAGCGATCAGCGACAGCACCACCGTCCAACGCGCTGCCAGCAGCAAGTTGCGCACGATGTCCCACAGTGAGAACTCAACCATGGCCGCCTCCAAAGATGAAGCGCTGGCCCAACTGGTTGAGCGCCCAGCGCACGATGCCGGACAGCAGCAGGTAGATCACGGTGGCCACGATGAAGGCCTCAAAGGCGCGGAAATTGCGGCTTTGAATCAGGTTGGCCGCGAAGCTGAGTTCTTCGGTGGAGATTTGCCCACACACCGCCGAGCCCAGCATGACGATGATGATTTGACTCACCAACGCCGGCCACACGCGTTGCAAGGCGGGCGGCAGCACCACCCACACAAAGGTTTGCATGCGGGTCAGCGCGAGGCTGTAGGCCGCTTCGATGTGGCCGGGCGGCGTGGCTTGAATGCCTGCGCGCACGATCTCGCTGGCATAGGCCCCGAGGTTGAGCACCATGGCAATTACCGAGGCCCATTCGGGGGTGAGCTTGACGCCCATGGCGGGTAAGCCAAAGAAGATGAAAAAGAGCTGAACAATGAAAGGCGTGTTGCGAAACAACTCCACATACACACCCACCAGTGTGCGGCTCCAAGCGGCGCCTTGGGTGCGCACCCAGGCGCAGCCCACACCGGCCAAGCCGCCAAGCAGGGCCGAGATGGCGGTGAGCCCCAGTGTCCAGGCCACGCCTTTGGCCAGCAGCGGCCACTGGGACAAGACGGCTGCAAAGTCCAGTTCAATCTGCATGCTGTGTCAGCCTTCAGTCGGGCAACTGGCCTGCGGCGCGACCGAGCCACTTTTGGGCCATCTTTTCAATGTCTCCTGACTTCTTGGCGTCGGCAATGATGGCGTTGACCTTCAGGCGCAGCGCGTCTTCGCCCTTGGCCACGCCAATGAAGTTGGGGCTGTCTTTGAGCAACAACTTGTACTCGGCACCCAACTGTGGGTTGCGCTGCATCATGTTGCCCGCCACCGATGCGCCGGTGGCGACCAGTTGGGTTTGACCCGAGACAAAGGCCGACACGGTGGCGTTGTTGTCTTCAAAGCGTTTGATGTCGGCGCTGGCCGGAGCAACCTTGGTGAGCTCTTGGTCTTCGATGGCACCACGTGTGACGGCCACGCTTTTGCCCGCCAGGTCGTTCATGCTTTTGATGGCGAGTGACTTGGGCGCAAAGATGGCTTGAAAGAAGGGCGAGTAAGCCGCGGTGAAGTCGATCACTTTTTCACGCTCGGGGTTTTTGCCCAAGGTGGAGATCACCAAATCGGCCTTCTTGGTTTGCAAATACGCAATGCGGTTGGCGCTGCTCACCGGCAGCAACTCAACGCCTACGCCCATCTTGGCGGCGATGTAGTTGGCCATGTCGATGTCCAGGCCCTGAGGCTTGAGGTCGATGCCGACAAAGCCATAAGGCGGAAAGTCGGTGGGGATGGCGATCTTGATGAGTTTGGTTTTTTGAATGTTGTCCAGCGCCGATTGCGCGTGGGCGCTGCCCAACATGCTGCCTAAGCACAGTGAAGCGGTGAGTGACAGCAACAAACGTTTGCAAATTTTCACGAATTTTCTCCTGATGGGTGATGTTTGGTGATGAGCGCCATGGTTCGCATGAACGTGAGATTTAACAAGCGATTAGCGTGCCAACTTCTAGGCTTTACCCGTAATAGGCCGTCCAACAGCAGATTTTCAGCACCCTCAAACCTGTTAAATTCCCTCACGTTCAAAACGCATCACAACCCAGGAGACAACCATGGTTCGAATTTTCAAAACTGTCACTGTGCTGGCTTGCTTGACGGCCGGCTTGGCCATGGCCCAACCAACTGTCAAGGTGGTGGGTTTGGTGGAGTTGACGGGCACGGGCACCACCTCGGGCACCAACTTTGACAACGGCATCAAGCTGGCCGTCAAAGAAATCAATGCCGCAGGCGGCATCTTGGGTCGCAAGATCGATTACCAAGCGTTTGACACCCAGTCCAACCCCGGCGTTTCCAAAGGCTTGGCCCAAAAAGCCGCCGATGACGGTGCGTATGTGGTGATGGGCCCGGTGTTCTCAGGCTCCATCTTGGTCAGCATGGCCGAGACGCGCCGCGCTGAGATTCCGAACTTCACCGGCGGTGAGGCTGCGGCCATCACCCAGCAAGGCAACCCCTACATCTTCCGCACCTCGTTCACGCAAGCCTCGGCCATGCCCAAGATTGCCAACTACATCCGTGACAAGGTCAAAGCCAAGAACGTGGACGTGATCTACACCAACAACGACTTTGGCAAGGGCGGGCGCGATTTGATCGTCAAAGCTTTGGAGTCACGCGGCATCAAGGTGGCCTCTGACATTTCTACCGAACCTGGTCAGTTGGACTTCAGCAGCCCCGTGCTCAAAGCGCGTCAGAGCAACAGCGATGCGGTGTTTGTCTACACCAACGAAGAGGAAGCCGCGCGTTTGTTGCGTGAGTTGCGCAAGCAGGGCTACAACAAGCCGGTGATTGGTGAGACGGTGCTGACCAGCCAAAAGGTGATTGAACTCGCCGGTGACAGTGCCAACGGTGCCGTGGCCCACGTGGGCTTGACCGCCGATGCACCGCAAGCCACGGTGCGCAAATTTGACGAGGCTTTCCAGCGCGAATTCAAAAGTCGCTCGGATCACAATGGCTTGAAGGGCTACAGCGGCATGTACATCGTGAAAGCGGTGACCGAAAAGATTGGCAAGTTCGATCCCAAAGCCTTTGCCGCAGCCATGCACGGCATCAGCCTGTCGGCCAAAGACCATCCGGGTATTTTGTTGGATGTGAGCTTTGACGCCAACGGCGACCTCGACCGCGAGAGCTACATGACCCGTGTGGTCGGTGGCAAGCAAGTGGTGAGCGATATCCTTCCCCCTGTCAACAAAAAATAAGGTGATCTGTGTCTGATCAGAAATTCGTTTTGGCGGGTGTCATGGGCTGGCCCGTGGCCCATTCGCGCTCACCCGTGATCCACAACCATTGGATTGCTCAATATGGTTTGCGCGGTACCTATGCCTTGCTGCCGGTACAACCCGACAAATTGAGCGACGCCATCCGTGGCCTGCCCGCTTTGGGCTTTGCCGGTTGCAACATCACCATCCCGCACAAGGTCAACGCCATGGCCATGATGGACGTGGTGCATCCGGTGGCCCAGCGCATGGGTGCCATCAACACCATCGTCGTGCAAGCCGATGGCAGCTTGCATGGTTTCAACAACGATGGTTTTGGTTACATCCAAAGCTTGCGCGATGCCCAACCCGATTGGCGTGCTGACGCAGGCCCCGCATTGGTGTTGGGCGCGGGCGGTGCCGCACGTGCGGTGGTCTTGAGTTTGTTGGACGAAGGTGCCCCAGAGGTGCGCTTGGTCAACCGCACGCGCAGCAAGGCCGATGACCTGGCTGCCTTGTTGGGCGAGCGTGTCAAGGTGTACGACTGGAGCGAGCGCAATGACGCCATGGACGGCGTGGCCTTGCTGGTCAATACCACCAACCAAGGCATGCACGGCCAGCCTGGGCTGGATGTGCGCCTCGACGCGCTGCCTGCCACCGCCTTGGTGTCGGACGCCATTTACATTCCGCTGGAAACACCGCTGTTGGCTGCGGCACGTGCGCGGGGCCACACCACGGTGAACGGCCTGGGCATGTTGCTCAACCAAGCGCGCCCTGCGTTCCATGCCTGGTTCGGCGTCATGCCCGAGATCACGCCTGCTTTGCACCAAGCCATTGCGGCCACGTTCTAAGGCGCGGGCGTGTCGATTTTTGATCTGCCCAAAATAGACAGCCATTGCCACGTGCTGGACCCGCAGCGCTTTGCGTATGCGAGCGACGTGGCCTACCACCCCCAGGGGCAAGAGATTGGCACTGCTGACTACTTCGCCCACGTGATGGATGCCTACGGCGTGCAACACGCGCTGCTGGTGGGGCCCAACTCGGGCTACGGGTTTGACAACCGCTGTTTGTTGGACGCGATTGCACAAGGGGCAGGGCGCTTCAAAGGCATTGCGGTGTTGGCCGACGACACATCCAGCGAGCGACTGCAAGAACTGCAAGCGCAGGGCATTGTGGGTGTGGCGTTCAACGTGTCGCTGCATGGCTTGGCTTACTACCAAGCCATTGAGCCCTTGCTGCAACGCATGGCGGCCTTGGGCTTGTGGGCGCAGTTTCAGGTGGAGGCTGACCAGTTGGTTGAGCTCATGCCCATGATCGCGCGCACCCAAGTGCCCGTGCTGATCGACCACTGTGGGCGTCCGCGCTTGAGCGACGGCCTGCAAGCACCCGGCGTGCAAGCGCTGTTGGCGCTGGGGCGCAGTGGCCAAGCGGTGGTGAAGATTTCAGGTTACGCCAAGTTCTCGCAACAGCTGTTTCCGTTTGACGATGTGGATGCCCATGTGGCGCAACTGGTGCAGGCGTTTGGCATGTCGCGCTGCATTTGGGCCTCGGACTGGCCTTATTTGAAAGCGCCCTACCGCTTGGACTACGGCACCTTGCTCAAGCTCGTGGAGCGCAAGTTCAGTCCAGAGGACTTGCAGCAAGTGATGTGGGACAACCCCAAACGCTTGTTTGGGTTCTGAGCCTCGTCATCTGAGGGACGTTTGGCCTTGGGGTGGGTTTGCCTGTCAACCGTGCTGGATGGAAATGGTCTTGAGCACGGTGAAGCCGTACAAGGCTTCAAAGCCTTTTTCACGGCCCCAGCCACTGGCTTTGACGCCGCCAAACGGCAACTCAATGCCGCCACCAGCACCGTAGTTGTTGATGAAGACCTGACCTGAGCGCACCTGACGTGCCAGCCGCATTTGGCGCGCACCATCGCGTGTCCAGATGCTGGCGACCAGGCCGTACTCGGTGGCATTGGCGATGCGCACGGCATCGGCCTCGTCGTCAAAGGGCAGGGCGGCCAACACGGGGCCGAACACTTCTTCTTGCGCCAGACGGTGTTGCACTGGCACATCGCGCACCAGCGTGGGCGCTTGGTAAAAACCGCCAGTTGGCGCTTGCGGCACCACCTGGCCTTGGCCTGCGATGGGCAAACCGTCTTGCTGCACTTGCTGCAAAAAGTGTTGCACGCGTTCGAGTTGGCTGTGGCGAATCAGCGGGCCGCAATCGAGGTCCATCTGGGCTGGGCCGCAGCGCAGTTGGCCAAAGGCTTGGCTCAAACGACTCAGCACCTCTTCATACGCCGAGCGTTGCACCAGCAAGCGACTGCCTGCCGAGCAGGTTTGTCCGGCGTTTTGCACGATGGCGTTGACCACCACTGGCACCATGGCGTCGAAGTCGGCGTCGGCAAACACGATCTGCGGCGACTTGCCTCCAAGCTCTAGCGTGACAGGCGTGTAGTTGACGCTGGCGTTGCGCACCACCAGTTGCCCGATGGTGGGTGAGCCGGTGAACGAGATGTGGTCGATGCCCGGGTGCTTGACCAGCACATCGCCCGCTTCATGGCCGTAGCCGGTGACGATGTTGAGGGCGCCTGGGGGCAGGCCCGCTTCGGCGGCCAGTTCGGCCACACGCAACAACGACAGACAAGCGTCTTCAGCGGGTTTGACCACGCAGGCATTGCCTGCGGCTAGCGCGCCGCCCACACTGCGGCCAAAAATTTGCAGCGGATAGTTCCACGGCACGATGTGACCCGTCACGCCATGCGGTTCGCGCAAGGTCAGCACGGTGTAGCCGTTTTGGTAGGGGATGGTGTGGCCCAGCAGTTTGTCAGCGGCCCCGGCATAGAACTCGAAGTAACGCACGATGGCCGCGGCATCGGCGCGTGCTTGCTTGAGCGGTTTGCCGCAGTCGCGCGATTCGAGCTGGGCCAGCTCTTCGGCGTGGTCTTGCAGGGTGTAGGCGAGTTTCATCAGCACCCGGCCACGTTCGGCGGCGGTGAAGGCACCCCAAGCACCTTGGTAAGCCTGACGTGCCGCAACCACGGCCTGGTCGATGTCGTGGGCGTTACCGCGTGCGATGGCGGCAAAGGTGTCACCCGTCGATGGGTCGATCACGGGGATCGATTCACCCGAGGCGCCTGCGACCCATTGGTTGTTTATGAAGTGCTGTGACATGGTGCGTGACGAGTGAGTGGCGTGTGAAAGGTGAAGCGGGTGCCGTGTGTGCAACGTAGGTGTGGCTGGGAGAGTGGCTGATCCAGCCATCAGCGGCGTGCGCGTAACCAGTCCAGACCAGCCGACGTGCCACCGGCTTGGCCGCCCAAACGGGGGCGGTACTCGCAGCCGACCCAGCCTTGCCAGTTGCACGCTTGCGAGACTTCGTCGATCACATCAAACAGATACGGGTAATTGATTTCACCGATGTTGGGCTCATGACGCTCGGGCACGCCCGCAATTTGAAAGTGACCGACCCGGCCTGTGGGCAGGTATTGCCGAATCTTCATGGCCACATCGCCTTCGACGATTTGGCAGTGGTACAGATCCATCTGCACCTTGAGGTTGGCGGCACCCACGGTCTCGATGATTTCGTGTGCGTGGTCTTGGCGGTTCAAAAAGAAACCCGGAATGTCGCGCGTGTTGATGGGCTCGATCAGCACGTCCAAGCCCGCCTTGGCCGCCTCGGTCGCTGCCCAGCGCAGGTTGCTGAGGTAGGTGGGCAAGTTGCTGGTGCGGCTTTGGCCCTCACCCAGCAGGCCGGCCATCAGGTGGATGCGTGGGCAGTGCAGCACCTCGGCATAGCGCAGGGCCAATTGCACACCGGCTTGAAACTCGGCTTCGCGTCCAGGAATGCTGGCGATGCCACGGGTGTTGCTTGCCCAAGCCGCGTCAATGCTGGCGGCATCGGTGCCGCCGGGAGGGGCATTGAAGAGCACTTGTTGCAAGCCGTGGGCTTGCAAGCGAGCCGACAGTTCGTGGGCTCCAAACGCATAGGGAAACAAATACTCCACCGCTGTAAAGCCGTCTTGTGCCGCTGCTTCAAAGCGGTCGAGAAACGGCAACTCGGTGTACATCATGGTGAGGTTGGCGGCGAATTGAGGCATGGTCTTTGGGAGGTGTGAAGCGTCAAGAAAAAAAGACGGAGGCGTTCAGGGTGTGTGTGGCGTTGTGCCTGGGCAGCTCTTACCAACACGCACCAAAGGTCTGGCGCAGCTCTTGAATCTGGCTGGCGCTGAGCGCGCGCGTGTCGGTGGGGGCCAAGCAGGCCAGGCGGGCTGTTTCTTCGAGTTCTTCCAGCGTGGCCATGGCCGCAGCAGGGGAGTCGTGCCACACGTTGGGCCCTAAGCGTGCCAGCATGACAGCCCGAATAGGCGTGCCTTGTTCGCCATAGCGGGTGATGGTGCGCGCCACGGCCTCGGCGGCTTGTGCGTCGCCAGGGCGGTGGTAGTCGATCACGGGCACGTGGCCTACCTTCATCACAAAGTAGGGCGTGAGGGCAGGCAGTAGTTCGTGCGGGGCCGCAAAGGTGCTTTGCGTGAGGCCCATGTGGGGGGCGCGCAAGGTCAGCGCCACGCAGTGGGTGCTGTGGGTATGGATGACGCAGGCGGTGTGGGCGTCAAACGCACGCGCGGCGGCATAGATGCGGGTGTGCAGCGCGATGGTTTTGCTGGCCTTGTCGCCACTGAGCTGATGGCCGTGTGCATCGAGCTTGGCCAAGCGCGCGGGGTCGAGAAAGCCTAAGCAGGCATCGGTGGGGGTGATCAAGAAACCGTCGTCCAAGCGCACGCTGATGTTGCCCGCCGTGGCATGCACGTAGCCACGCGCAAACAGGCTGTGGCCGATGCGGCAGATCTCTTCTCGGGCTTGGGTTTCGGTCATGGGCGTGTCAATGCTGGAGTTGCGCCAGCGCTTTGGTGAAGAAGTCGGGGCTGCCAAAGTTACCCGACTTGAGCGTGAGGTGCACGGGGCCGACGGGCGTGTGTGCGTGGCACCAGGGCACGCCCGGGTCGATTTGCGGGCCAATGTGCAGTTGCGTGATGTCCAGGGCTTGCACGCAAGCGCCCGAGGTTTCGCCACCGGCCACCACCCATTGGCGAACGCCCAGAGCGAGCAGGCCACGTGTGATGTCGGCCAGGGTGTGTTCCACCAGCGCACCCGCCGCATCCACACCCAGTTGCGCTTGCACGGCTTTGACGGCTTCAGGCTCTGCCGTGGCATACACCAGCACCGGGCCTGAGGCCAAGTGGGGCGCGGCCCAGGCGCAGACCTGCGCCACCACCTCGGCTGCTGCCTCGGGGCTGCGTGCCAGCACCAAGGGGTCGAGAGCAAACGCGGGACGACCGCTGGCGATGAAATGCGCCACTTGGCCACGCGTGGCTGTGGAGCAACTGCCCGAGACGATGGCCTGCGCACCACGGGCGGGTGGCAACTGGCTGGCGCTGGGGTTGGCGCTCAAGCCAAAGTTAGCGGGCAATCCAATGGCCACCCCTGAACCGGCGGTGACCAAGGGCAGGTGTTTCAAGGCCGGCCCCAGGCGCAGCAAGTCGTCGTTGCTGACGGCGTCTACCACTGCCAGACGCACGCCTTGGGCTTGCAGTTCGGCCATGCGTGCAAGCACCGCCTGCGCGCCTTGCGCCACGCAGCGGTGGTCGATCAGGCCCACTTTGCCTTGTGACTGCGCTTGCAGCACGCGCACCAGGTTGGCGTCGTGCATGGGGGTGAGCGGGTGGTGTTGCATGCCCGACTCGTTGAGCAGCACATCGCCCACAAACAAATAACCTTTGAACACGGTGCGCCCGTTGTCGGGGAAGGCCGGTGTGGCAATGGTGAAGTCGGTGTTCAGTGCGGCCATCAAGGCCTCGGTCACGGGGCCAATATTGCCCTCGGCGGTGCTGTCAAAGGTGGAGCAGTATTTGAAATAAATCTGCTCGGCCCCCTGGGCTTGCAACCAGCGCAAGGCATCGAGCGATTGGGCAATGGCTTGCGCAGGTGGAATGGTGCGTGACTTGAGCGCCACCACCACCGCGTCCACCTCGGCGCCTAACTCGGCGTTCAATGGCTCGGTGGGCACACCGATGGTTTGCACCACGCGCATGCCAGCGCGCACCAGGTTGTTGGCCAGGTCGGTGGCACCCGTGAAGTCGTCGGCAATGCAGCCTAGGCGGATGGGGTGGGTCATGCAACCTCGCGTTTTATTGGAAGCCCATCACATGGGGCAGCCAGTTGCTGAGCGCTGGCACAAAAGTCAGCACCACCAGCACCGCACCGTGGGCCCACAAGAAGGGGGTGAGTTCACGTGTCAAGTCAGACAAAGGCACGCGTGACACGTTGGAGGTGACAAACAGCAAACCGCCCACTGGGGGTGTGATCATGCCCAACGTCAAGTTGTAGATCACCACCATGGCAAAGTGGATCGGGTCGATGCCGACTTTGGCCGCCACAGGGGCCAGGATGGGCACCAGCACCATCACGCCCGGCAGGGGTTCGATGAAGATGCCAAACAGCAGCAAGAACACGTTGATGACGATCAAGAACGTCCAAGCGTTCAGGTGCATATCGGCAATCCAACCGGCCACGATTTGCGGCACACCTTCGATGGTCAGCACCCAGGCGAAGGACGCCGACATGCCAATGATCAACAGCACCGAAGCGGTCAAGAGGGCCGAGCGCGACAAGATGTCAGGCACAGCTTTCCACTCGAGCGTGCGGTAGACGTACTTGCCGCACAAGAGTGCATAGAACACTGCCACCACTGAGGCCTCGGTGGGGGTGAACCAACCGGCACGCATGCCGCCCAAGATGATGACTGGCAGCAAGATGGCGGGCATGGCCTTCCATGTGGTTTGCCACATTTCGCTGCGCGTGGGAAATTCGTTGTCGCCTTTGTAGTTGCGTTGCTTGGAGACATACCAGTTCACTGCACACATGGCCACGGCAATCAACACACCCGGAATCAAACCCGCCACAAACAAGGCGCCGACTGAGACGTTGTCGTCGGCCAAGGCGTAGATGATCATGATGATCGAGGGGGGAATGATGGGACCCACGATGGCGGTGGATGCGGTGAGTGCGGCTGCATAGGCACGGCCATAACCGGCCTTGTCCATCATGCGAATCAGCATGGAGCCTGGGCCTGCGGCGTCGGCCAATGCCGAGCCCGAAATGCCTGAGAAGAAAGTGAGCGAGACCACGTTGGTGTAGCCCAGGCCACCGCGTTTGTGGCCAACGAACTGGCCCGCAAATTTGAGCAGCACCTCGGTGAGCGAGCCGCCGCTCATCAACTCAGCCGCCAAGATGAAGAACGGCACCGCCATGAGTGGGAAGCTGTCGATGCCCGTGAAGGTTTCTTTCAGCAACACAATGAGTGGAAAGTTGCCCGACACCAGCAGTGCGGTGACGGTGGACAGACCCAGGGCAAAAGCCACCGGCACGCCGATGGCCAGGTAGATACAGGCCGAAATGAGGAGGATGACACTGGCATTCATAGGGAGGCACTCGCGGTAGCGTCGAAGTGGGCGTCTGAGGCGAACTGGCGATCGATCACGTAGTCACGCACGATCAACAGCCAGTGGATCAAAGTCATGGCCATGCCAATGGGCAAGGCCGCGTAAATGTAGGCAAACGAAATTTGCGTGGCGGGGGTTTGTTGGTATTGGGTGCGATCCATGTATTCCAGGCCGAACCAGATGCAAAACACAAACAAGCCGGTGAGCAACAAGGCAATCACCACACGCAAGGCGATGGCCAAGGGGCGTGGCAAGCTGTCTTGCAAGTTTTCTACCGCGATGTGACCGCCGTAGCGCAGCACCGGACCGCAGCCAATGAAGGTGAGCCAGATCATCATGTGGCGAGCCACTTCTTCGGCCCACTCAATGGATTGGCTGGTGGTGTAGCGCAGCACCACGTTGGCAAAGATGATGACCGACATCACCGCCAGCATGACGATGAGCATCCATCGGTTGGTGGCTAAAAAATAACGTTCAAAAGTTTTCATGGCAGCGGTGGGTGGGTGCGATTGAAAGGACCATCAAAAAAGCGGGAGGTGAAGTGCCAGGCACTTCGCGCCCCCGCCTGAGCCTTGGACCTCGTGTGAGGCCTGAGGACTTATTTGACGTCTTGGATTTTGCGGATATTGTCTGCGCCAAACTCTTTCGAGTATTCGGCGTACACCGTGCGCAGCGAGTTGCGGAAGGCTGGGCCGTCGACTTTGCGCACCACGGTCATGCCTTCTTTTTCCAGCTGGGCGATGCCGCTGGCTTCGTCGTCATTGACCTTTTTACGCTGGGCAATGGTGGCGCTCTTGGCGGCTGCGTAGAACACTTTTTTGTCGGCATCGCTGAGTTTGTTCATCACGCGCGGCGAGGTGATCAACAAGGCCGGTGAGTACACGTGACCGGTGAGCGACAAATGCTTTTGCACTTGCGAGAACTTGGAAGCCAAGATCACGGGGATGGGGTTTTCTTGACCGTCCACGGTGCCTTGTTGCAGCGCGCCAAACACTTCAGGGAAGGCCATAGGTGTGGGCTGAATGCCAAAGGCACGGTAGCCGTCCATATGGACCTTGTTTTCCATGGTGCGCATCTTCAGGCCCGAGGCATCTTCGGGCTTGACGATGGCGCGCTTGTTGTTGGTCATGTGACGGAAACCGTTCTCGGTCCACGACAGGGCAATCAGGCCTTTGGCGGGGAACTTGGTGAGGATTTCTTGGCCAATGGGACCGTCCAAGGTGTGGCGGGCGTGGTCGTAGTCACGAAACAGAAAGGGGATGTCGACGATCTTGACTTCGGGCACAAAGTTACCAACGGGGCCGGTGGATGTGTTCACAAAATCGAGCGTGCCCAGTTGCACGGCTTCGATCATTTCGCGCTCACCGCCCAAGGCACTGCTGGGGAACTGTTGGCATTTGTAGCGGCCTTGCGTGCCTTTTTCAATTTCGTCGCAAAACACGGTGCTGCCCACGCCATAGTGCGAGGCTTGCGTGGTGGGGTAACCGATTTTCAGCACGGTTTGTGCTTGGACGCCGGTGGCGGCCAGCAGGCCCACGAGCAGGGTGCTCAAGGCAGTTGTTTTGAGTCGAGTGGTCATTCAAAGGTCTCCTGTAGAAATTGTTGGAATTATCGCCAAGCACTCACATGGCATGGCTAGTGGTTTTCGCGTGCGCTTGCAAAAAGTCAAGAATGGCGCGTGCCACGGCATAAGGGGCTTCACGTTGCGGGAAGTGACCCACACCATCGATCACCTGACGTTGGTAGGGGCCGCTGAAGAAATGTTCTTTGCCCGCCGAACCCGCAGGGATGTTGCAACTGTCGGCGCCGCCGTGCAACACCAAGGTGGGCAGTGACAGCACCGGGGCGGGGTTGAGGGCGGCGTCGTCGGCTGCGTACTCGGGGTCGCCCGGGGCATGGCCCCAGCGGTGGCGGTAGGAGTGCAGCACGATCTCGGGCCAGTCGGCGTTGTCAAACGCATCGGCGGTGGCTTCAAACTCTGCCGCCTTGTACCAGCCCTCGGGGGCCCAGGTGTCCCACATCATTTGGGTGAAACGACGGCGCTCATGGTGCACGCTGTCTGCGCCGCGTGGGGTGGCCATGTACCAGTGGTACCAGTAGTTGCGGGCTTGCTCCAGGTTGATCGTTTGGTCTGGGCTGTTGGTGCCATAGCCCACCGACATCATCACCAAATGGCTGGCGATGCCGGGTTCTAGGCCGCAGGCATTGGCCGCAGCACGTGCCCCCCAATCGTGTCCGGCCAGCACGGGTTGTTGCAAATCCAAGGCTTGCACCAGTTCCACCAAGTCACGGCCCAAGGCGGCGAGTTGGCCGGTGCGTGGGGTGTCGGGTTTGAGAAATGTGGTGGGCGAAAAACCGCGCAGCGCAGGCACGATGACGCGGTAGCCTGCGGCGGCCAGCTCGGGCGCCACCTGGGCCCAGCAACGGGTGCTGTCGGGCCAGCCGTGCAGCAAGACGATGGCGTGTTCAGCCTGTGGGTTCCACTCCTCGTAGGCGACGCGCAGCACAGAGGTGTCGACGGTTTTCATGATTTTTGAGGCAACTCAATGCCAGGAAAAATTTTGATCACGGCACTGTCGTCTTCGCGTGCAAAGCCAGCCGTCGAGGCCTGCATGAACATCTGGTGTGCGGTGCTAGAGAGCGGCAGCGGGAATTTGCTGGCACGCGCCATGTCGAGCACCAGGCCTAAGTCTTTGACGAAGATGTCCACCGCAGACAAGGGGGTGTAGTCGCCCGCCAGCACATGGGCCATGCGGTTTTCAAACATCCAGCTATTGCCCGCGCTGTGGGTGATCACCTCGTACAAGGCGTCGGGGGCTACGCCCTCGCGTAAGCCCAGTGCCATGGCTTCGGCGGCGGCGGCTATGTGCACGCCGGCCAACAACTGGTTGATGATTTTGACTTTGCTGCCCGCGCCCGCGCTGTCGCCGAGCTTGTAGACCTTGGCCGCCATGGCGTGCAGTAAGACCTCGCATTTGGCATAGGCCTCAGGTTTTGCGGCGGTCATCATGGTCATCTCGCCGCTGGCAGCTTTGGCCGCACCGCCGGAGATGGGCGCGTCGACATACATCAGGCCAAGTTGTTCCAAGCGCACTTCCATGGCCACCGACCAATTGGGGTCGACGGTGGAGCACATCACAAACACGCTGCCCGGCTTCATGGCGTGCGCACACCCCATGCCGTTGGCGTCTTTGCCAAACAGCACTTCTTCGGTTTGTGCGGCATTGACCACCACCGAGATCACCACATCGCAAGCGGCACCCAACTCGGCCAGCGATTCGCAGGCCACGCCGCCTTCGCGCACAAAGGCCTGGGCCACATCAGGGCGCACGTCGAACACATACAAGGGGTGACCGGCACGACGCAAGGACGCGGCCATGCCACTGCCCATGGCGCCTAGGCCAACAAGACCGACTGTGAGAGCTGTGGTTTGCATGGTGTATTTTTAAAAAATTCGTGTGATTGTCATACAAATTTCAAGCGACCCGGAGGACTCAAAAGAGGGGTTTACCCTGAGGCTTTTTTCACCAATGGCAGGGCCAGTACGCCGCCTTCTTGTGTCCAAAAACTGGGGTCAGCTTGCTGAATGCGTTTGGCTGCATTTTTCATGTGCAGCGTGGCCGCACGCTGCGCTTGTTTGCTGTCACCGTTTTGGATGGCCTGCACAATGGCGTGGTGCTCGTTGCGCACGGCGTTGGCAAAGTCACTGCGGCGTGCTTCGTTGGCGCGCGTCACGCGAGTGCCTTCGCGCAAAAACTGCGACAGGTAGTCGAGCGTGCTGATGAGAAACGGGTTGCCCGCTGCTTTGGCAATGGCGCGGTGAAACTTCACGTCCTCTTCGGCACCGTCGTGGCCACGGGCGACCGCTTTGTCGAGTGAGTCGAGGGCTTTTTGAATCTCGCGCACGTCTTTGTCGGTTCTCTTGGCAGCAGCCAATGCAGCGCATTCGGCTTCCAAGGCTCGGCGTACCTCCACGATTTGAATCACGGCCTCACGCGAGGCCGCGTGCTTGGCATCGAAGTTCAGGGGTTGAAACACCGGGTGTGCGTTGACATAAATACCGCTGCCTTGGAGCGACTCGATGAGGCCAATCGATTTGAGCCGTGACAAGGCTTCGCGCACCACGGTGCGGCTGACCTGAAACTGCTCCACCAATTTGGCTTCGGTGGGCAGTTTGTCACCGGGTTTCAGGTGTCCTTGCTGAATCGCCGCAGCCAACCGTTCTGCGACTTGCACAGACAGACGGTCGGCAGAGGCGATGGGTTTGAACACAGCCGTCACACGCTTCAGCGTGCGGCCAACGCAGCCAAACCACGCAGGTCAGAGGCTTGGCCGAGGTTCCAGCACGCTTGGATCAGCGCATGGGTTTTCTCGGTGCCAATCACGGCGTCGCTCATGCCATGGAATTTGGCTTCCAGGGCTTGGTCGCTCATGGGGCGTTGCACCGAGCCGATGGCGTGTTCGACAAACACATGGACTTTGCGGCCGTCTTTGAGGAAGGCGGTGACGTCGGCGCTTTCTTCGCGGATGCTGTTGTCCACGGTGGCTTGCACTTTGTTGCGCAAGGCCACCACGTCGGCGCGGGTGACGATGTGGTCGTCAAACTCTTCTTCGGCCGCACGACCAAAGATCAAACCGGCGGCACAGCCGTGGTAGACGCTGAACTTGCCTTGCAGGCCGTCTTTGGGTTCTTTCTTGCCCGTGAGTTCGAGCACCAGCGAATGCACGCGCAACTCGATGCGTTCCACGTCGTCGGCGTTGACGCCTTGTTCGCGCAGTTGCACGCAGGCGTCGATGCTGGGGTGGATGACGATGCCGCAGGCAAAGGGCTTGTAGGTGTTGAAGCTGATTTCAAAGCGCTTACCGAGTTCGTGGGTGACTTCGTTCCAGTCGTACTTGGTGGAGACCACTTGGGCCCAGCCACGTGGGGCTTCCAGGGCTTTGGGGCTGGCGGTGAAACCTTGTTTGGCCAGCAGGGCCGACATCAAACCCGCGCGTGCGGCGGCACCAGGGTGGAAGGGTTTGGTCATGGTGCCAAACTGTTCGCGCAAGCCCACGGGCTGCGAAGCCGCAATGCCCAGCGCCATGGCGGTTTGCTCGGTGTTGAGTTTGAGCAAGCGTGCGCAGGCTGCGGCTGAACCCAGCATGCCGGTGGTGCCGGTGATGTGCCAGCCACGGTCGTAGTGTTCGGGGTAGACGGTGTTGCCCATGCGGCAGGCCACGTCGATGCCGAGCACCAAGGCGTCAATCACCTCACGGCCGCTAGAGCCCAGGTGTTCGGCCAGAGGCAGCAGCGCCGAGGCCACGGGGCCAGCGGGGTGGATGATGGTTTTGAGGTGGGTGTCGTCAAAGTCAAAGGTGTGCGAGGTGATGCCGTTGATCAAGGCTGCGCTGCCAATGTCGACCCGTTCTTTGCGGCCAGCAATGCAGGCTTGGGGTGCGGGTTCGAGCATTTGCACGGCGGCCAGTGCAGCGCGTGCGGCGGCGTGGTCGGCGGCACCGACGGCGCAACCGAGCCAGTTCAGAAAAGTGCGATGGGCTTCGTGGTCAACCGCATCGCTCCAGCCTTTGGAGGGATGGGTGGCAACGTAGTTGGCCAAAATTTGGGTGACGGGAGGGGCGTTGTGGTCGGCTGCGACGGTGGTGTTGATGGCCATACAAGTCTGAGTCAGTGGTGGGTGGAAAGGTTAAAAAATCGGGTGAGTGTAAGAGCGCGCGTGAGTCAAGCGTCGAGCATGATGCCGCGTGCTTTGGCCAATGCGCTCCAGCGCGCGATGTCGGCTTTCATATAGGTACCAAAAGCCTCGGGCGACATGGGGATGAGTTCCACCGCTTCGCCAGACAGCTTTTCTTTGAAGTCTGGTTGGGCCAGTACTTTGGCCAAGGCTTCGTTGAGTTGTTTGACAATGGGCGCAGGCATACCTGCTGGGCCGACGATGCCGTACCACTGCTGCGCGTCAAAGCCTTTGAGCCCCGCTTCTTCCATGGTGGGCACGTCTTTGAGTTGTGGGTGGCGTTGGCTGCCTGTGACCGCCAGGGCTCGGATGCGTCCGCCGCGAATATGGGGCAGGGCAGCTGCGAGTCCCGGGAACATGGCCTGGGTTTGGCCTGCAATCAAGTCGGTGGTGGCGGGTGCAATGCCTCGGTAGGGAATGTGCACCATGAACGCGCCAGTTTGCAGTTTGAACAACTCGGCGGTCATGTGGGTGAGCGAACCTGCGCCGGCTGAACCGTAGGAGACACGGCCAGGGTTTTGACGCACGTAGTCGAGAAAGCTTTTGACATCGGTGATGGGCAACGCCGCGTTGATGCACAGCACATTGGGTGTGCTGCCAATCATGCCGATGGGGGTGAAGTCTTTCACCGCGTCATAGGGCAGCTTGCGCGTGGCCGGTGCTGTGCCGTGGGTGCCGACATAGCCCTGCATCAGGGTGTACCCGTCGGCGGGTGATTTGGCCGTCATTTGTGAGGCAATCACACCGCCGCCGCCACCATGGTTGTCGACCAACATGGGTTGTCCCAAAACTTTGCCGAGTCGTTCGCAGACAGCGCGCCCAATCATGTCGGAGCCACCCCCCGCAGCCACTGGCACGATGTAACGGATGGGCTTGTTGGGGTAGGCGCTTTGGGCGTAGCCTGTGCTGGCCAAAGCTATGCCCAGGGGCAGTGCTGTGATGAGTTCGCGTCGTTTCATAACTGTCTCCGTCTTGTTTTTTGAGCGATGCATGGAGTGTGCGTCAACGCCAGGATTCACGCAGTAGCGGCAGTTGCGAAGGTGACATCAGGAGAGGCGCGTCATTGAAAAATTGGATACAAAAATCAGGGGGTTACCCTCAATAAGCCTGTTTCAGCATTCAAAAATGCCCTTGATGTATACAATGCCGCCGCATGAACGGTTTGTCTATGTCAAATTCAGCCTCCGTGTTGGCCCCTCAAGAAGAGGGTGGGTCACAGGCTGTCAAAGTGCAACTCAAGTTGCGCGACATGATTTTGGCGGGCGAATTAGACGCCGGTGCACGCATCACCGAATTGGCGGTGGCCGAACGCTTGGGGGTGTCGCGCACACCCATCCGAGCGGCCCTGATGCGGCTGGAACAAGAGGGTTTGTTGCAGGCATGGCCCAGTGGTGGTTATGCGGTACGCACGTTCTCTGAGCGCGATGCGGCGGATGCCATTGAGTTGCGTGGCGCCATCGAAGGCTTGGCCGCGCAGTGGGCGGCGCAGCGCGGGGCCGATCCTGTGGCGATGTCTCAGGCCCAAGCGTGCTTGGACCAGATCGATGTCGTGCTGGCACCGTCTCAACTGACCGACGAAGGTTTTTCAAATTACGTGCTGCTCAATGGTCGGTTTCACCAAATCTTGGCCGACTTGTGTGGCAGCGAGTTTTTACGGCCCGAGCTTGAGCGGGTGGCGAGCATGCCATTCGCTTCGCCCTCCGGCTTTGTGCTGGCGCAGGCCAACTCACCCCAAGCACGTGACATGTTGATCGTGGCCCAGGACCAGCACCGCCAGGTGCTCGACGCCATTGCGTGCCGCGAAGGCGCGCGGGCTGAGGCCATCATGCGTGAGCATTCCCGCTTGGCACAGCGCAATTTGCGCGATGCCATGCACAGTCCTGATTCGGTGCCCGGTGGTCGATTGATTCGACGCCCGCATTGAGCGTCCCTTTTTTGATATTTAACAGGAGAGCCCCATGCACAAACGTTTTTTCTTGAGCGCCGTGACGGCCGCCGCCATGGTGGCTTGTGTCGGCAGCGCCATGGCACAAGACAAGTTCAAGATTGGCTTGATCTTGCCTATGACCGGGCCGTTTGCTTCGACCGGTAAGCAAATTGAAGCGGCAGCCCGCTTGTACATGGCGCAAAACGGTGACATGGTGGCTGGCAAGAAGGTGGAGTTGATTGTCAAAGACGACACCAGCGCACCGGACGTGACCCGTCGCATTGCGCAAGAGATGGTGGTCAACGACAAGGTGAATGTGTTGGCTGGTTTTGGCCTGACGCCCTTGGCCTTGGCCACAGCGCCGATTGCCACCCAATCGAAAACACCGCTGGTGGTGATGGCTGCTGCCACCTCCAGCATCACCGAAGCGTCGCCTTACATCGTGCGCACCAGCTTCACCGTGCCGCAGGCGGCCGTGGCTTTGGCCGATTGGGCCCCAAGCAACAACATCAAAAAGGTGGTGACCTTGGTGTCGGATTTCGGCCCGGGCATTGACGCCGAGAAGTTTTTCAAAGACCGTCTCACCTTCAACGGTGGCCAAGTGATCGAGACCTTGCGCGTGCCGTTGCGCAACCCTGACTTTGCACCCTTCTTGCAAAAAGTGCGTGACCTCAAGCCCGATGCCTTGTTTGCTTTTGTGCCGTCCGGCGCGGGTTCTGCTTTGATGAAACAGTTCGCCGAGCGCGGCATGGACAAAGCGGGCATCAAGATGATTGGCACCGGCGACATCACCGACGACGACATCTTGAACAGCATGGGCGACGTGGCTTTGGGCGTGGTGACATCACACCACTATTCGGCATCCCACAACTCGCCGTTGAACAAGAAGTTTGTGGCTGCATTTGAAAAGGCCAACAACGGCCTGCGTCCCAACTTCATGGCCGTGGGCGGCTACGACGGCATGCGCGTGATTTACGAAGCTGCGAAAGCTACCAAGGCGGGTTCGGGCGAGGCCTTGCTCAACGCCATGAAGGGGCAAATTTTTGAGAGTCCACGTGGCCCCATGTTCATCGACGCGCAGACCCGCGACGCGGTGCACAACATCTACATCCGCAAGGTGGAGAAGGTCAACGGTCAGCTCTACAACCAAGAGTTCTCGACCCTCAAAGACGTCAAAGACCCAGGAAAAACCAAGTGACCATTCTGTTTGACGGCATCGCCTACGGCATGCTTCTTTTTATTCTGGCGGTGGGCCTGTCGGTGACGATGGGCTTGATGAATTTCATCAACCTCGCGCATGGTGCTTTTGCCATGGCAGGGGGGTACCTGACGGTGGTGCTGATGCAGCACTACGACGTGCCATTTTTGGTGTGTCTGCCGGTGGCTTTTGTGGGCACGGCCTTGTTGGGCGCGGTGTTGGAGCGCACGCTGTACCGCCCTATGTACAGCAAGCCGCACTTGGACCAAGTGTTGTTCTCGATCGGCCTGGCCTTCATGGCCGTGTCCTTGGTGGACTACTTCATCGGTTCACAGCAACAAATCATGCAACTGCCCGAGTGGCTCAAAGGCCGCACCGAGCTGTGGGACGGCGCTTTGGGCATGGGGCATTACCGCCTGTTCATCATTGCGGTGTGCGCGGCGCTGACGCTGGCTTTGCAGTATGTGTTGTCGGCTACGCGTTTTGGCAGTCGCTTGCGCGCCAGTGTGGACGACTCGCGGGTGGCTGCAGGTTTGGGCATCAACGTCAACGTGGTATTTGCTGCCACCTTTGCGGTGGGCTCGGGACTTGCCGGGTTGGGTGGTGCACTTGGCGCTGAGGTGTTGGGTCTGGACCCCACGTTCCCACTCAAGTTCATGGTGTATTTCTTGATCGTGGTGGCCGTGGGTGGCACGTCGTCGATCACGGGGCCGTTGCTGGCCGCGCTGCTGTTGGGCATTGCCGATGTGGCGGGTAAATATTACGTGCCCAAGTTGGGCGCATTCATTGTGTATTCGCTGATGTTGGTGATTCTGATTTGGCGTCCCCAAGGTTTGTTTGTTCGCCAAGGAGGCAAGTGATGACTGCACGTGACTCTTTGTTGAACACCGCACGCTTCAAGGCGTGGGAGCCGTTGTTTTGGGCGCTGGCCTTTGCGGCACCGTGGGCTGTGTCGCAGCACGCCTTGATCGTGAACGAGATTGCCATCGTGGCCTTGTTCGGTGTGTCCCTGGATTTGGTGTTGGGTTATGCCGGCATCGTGTCGTTAGGGCATGCAGCCTTTTTGGGTTTTGGCGCATACACCGCTGCACTGTTTGCCAAGTTGGTGATGCCTGATCCTTTGGTGGGCTTGCTGGTAGGCACTGTGGCTGCGACGGGCTTGGGCGCTTTGTGCTCGATGACGATTTTGCGTGGCAGCGATTTGACGCGTTTGATGGTCACCTTGGGCATGGCCTTGATCTTGTTGGAGCTGGCCAACAAGCTGGACTGGTTGACGGGCGGCGCCGATGGCTTGCAGGGCGTGGTGCTCGGGCCTGTGCTGGGACGTTTTGAGTTCGATTTGATGGGCCAAACCGCCGCTTGGTATTCGCTGACGGTGCTGTTGTTGTTGTTTGTGTTGGCGCGTCGTTTGATTCATTCGCCTTGGGGTGCCACCTTGATGGCGGTGCGCGACAACCGTTTGCGTGCCATGGCGATTGGTATCCACGTGCATGCACGTTTGGCGGTGGTCTACACCGTGGCAGCGGGCATTGCGGGTGCAGCGGGGGCGTTGATGGCACAGACCACGGGCTTTGCCTCGCTGGATGTGTTCTCTTTGGAGCGCTCTGCTGACGTGATGCTGATGTTGGTGATTGGCGGTGTGGGTTGGTTGTACGGAGGTGTGGTGGGTGCGGTGGTGTTCAAGCTCATGCACGACGTGATCTCCAGCATCACGCCGCAGTATTGGACGTTTTGGATCGGCCTGTTCCTGGTGGTCTTGGTGCTGGTGGGGCGTGAGCGTCTGATTCGGCCTTGGACTTGGTTCTCAAAGAAAGGCGGTGCGGCATGAGCACGCAAGAGATCGTCTTGAAGACGGAGGGCTTGGTCAAACGCTTTGGCGGGATCACGGCCACCGACCATGTGAATCTGAGTGTGACCCGTGGTGCACGCCACGCCTTGATCGGGCCGAACGGGGCAGGCAAAACCACCTTGATCAACCTGATGACCGGGGTGTTACCCGCTACGGAAGGGCGTATCACTCTGGAAGGTCAAGACATCACGCATTTGGCACCGCACCAACGTGTGCGACGCGGCATGGTGCGGACGTTTCAAATCAACCAGCTCTTCAACAGCATGACGCCGCTGGAGACTTTGGCCATGGTGGTGTCGCAGCAGCGTGGTTTGGGCAACCGCTGGTGGCAAGTGTTGGGCAGCAACGAGACGGTGGTGGCGCGCTGTGAGGAATTGCTGGCCATGTTCCGCTTGAGTGAGGTGATGAACCAACGCACCGAGCATTTGGCCTACGGCAAGCGCCGTTTGTTGGAGATGGCCATTGCCTTGGCTTGTGAGCCGCGTGTGTTGTTGCTCGACGAGCCCGTGGCGGGTGTGCCCGCAGGCGAGCGCGAAGAACTGCTGCAAACGGTGGCGGCTTTGCCCAGCGATGTGTCGGTGCTGTTGATTGAGCACGACATGGACCTGGTGTTTGGCTTTGCCAACCGCATCACAGTGTTGGTGAATGGTGCGGTGTTGACCGAGGGGACACCGCAAGAAATTGCCAACGATCCGCAAGTCAAGGCGGTGTATTTGGGCCATGGGGAGAGCGCGCATGTCTGATTTGCTGCAAGTCGAAAACCTGAGCGCCGGGTATGGCGAAGCGGTGGTGTTGAACGGTGTGAGCTTTTCTTTGGCCGAGGGTGAAACCTTGGCTTTGCTGGGGCGCAACGGCACGGGCAAAACCACTTTGATGGACACTTTGGCAGGGGCCACGCGTCAGCACGGCGGACGCATTGTGTTGGGCGGCGAAACCTTGAGTGGGATGCCATCGCACCAGCGCGCAGCTGCCGGCATTGGCTGGGTGCCCCAAGAGCGTTGTATTTTCAAATCGCTCACGGTGCACGAAAACTTGACCGCGGTGGTGCGTCCTGGACGTGCGGGCCACAGTGCCAAACCGTGGACACCTGAGCGGGTGTATGAGATGTTTCCGCGCTTGGCTGAACGCAAGACCAATTTGGGCACGCAGTTGTCGGGCGGTGAGCAGCAAATGTTGGCTGTGGGCCGCGCCTTGGTGCTCAACCCGCGCTTGCTGTTGCTGGACGAACCCCTGGAGGGTTTGGCACCGATCATCGTGGAAGAGTTGCTGCGTGCAATTGCGCGTATCACCCGCGAAGAAGGCCTGTCGGCCATCATTGTGGAGCAGCATCCGCAGGCCATCTTGGCCATCAGTCACCGCGCAGTGGTGCTAGACCACGGCAGTGTGGTGCACACCGGCAGCGCCGAGAGTTTGCTGGACGCACCTGAGTTGCTGGACCAATTGCTGGGTGTAGCCCGCGTGGATACAGCGCAGGTTGCCTGATCACTGAAACAAGACACAAGGAGTTGGCGATGTTTTTGAAAAATACTTGGTACGTGGCCTGTTCGGCTGCAGAGATCACGGACAAGCCTTTGGGCCGAAAAATTTGTGGCGAGAGCATGGTGTTCTACCGTGGTGATGGCGGAAAAGCTACCGCGCTGGAAGATTTTTGCCCGCATCGCGGCGCACCTTTGTCTCTGGGGTTTGTGTGTGAAGGCAAGCTGGTGTGCGGCTACCACGGCCTGCAAATGGGCTGTGATGGCAAAACGGTCTCCATGCCTGGGCAACGTGTGCGGGGCTTCCCAGCCATTCGCAGCTTTCCCGTGGTGGAGCGTTATGGTTTTGTCTGGGTCTGGCCTGGTGAGGCGAGTTTGGCCGACGAAAGTCAGATGCCAGTGTTCGAGTTTTTCGACAACCCGGCTTGGGCCTATGGCGGCGGGTTGTATCACATTGGCTGCGACTACCGCTTGATGATCGACAACCTGATGGACTTGACGCACGAGACCTATGTGCACGCCAACAGCATCGGGCAAAAAGAGATTGACGAAGTGCCTTGCACCACCAAAACCGAGGGTGACTTGGTGGTGACCAGCCGTTTCATGGACGGCATTTCTGCGCCCCCTTTTTGGAAGATGGCTTTGCGCGGCAACGACCTGCCCGATGACCAGCCGGTGGACCGTTGGCAGATTTGCCGCTTCTCGCCGCCGAGTCACGTGATGATTGAAGTGGGCGTGGCCTTGGCCGGCAAAGGTGGCTACAACGCGCCGGATGATGTCAAAGCTTCGAGTGTGGTGGTGGACTTCATCACGCCTGAAACCGAAACGTCTATTTGGTACCACTGGGGCATGGCACGCAAATTCAAGCCCAACGATGCGGAGCTGACCGCAACCATTCGCGAAGGCCAAGGCAAAATTTTTGGCGAAGACTTGGAGATGTTGCAGTTGCAACAAAAAAATCTGTTGGCCTATCCGACACGTGAATTGCTCAAACTCAACATTGACGCGGGTGGTGTGCAATCGCGCCGCGTGTTGGACCGTTTGATTGCACAAGAACAAGGTGTGGCTGCCGAAGGTTCCGTATGACCGTTGAAACTTTGACAGTGCGCGTGGCACGCAAGCGCGACGAGGCGGACGGTATTTGTTCTTTGGAATTGCTGCCTGTGGAAGGAGGCGTGTTACCTGCCTTCACGGCGGGCGCGCACATTGATGTGCACTTAGGTTCAGGCTTGGTGCGTCAGTATTCTTTGTGCAACCCACCCAGCGAGACGCAGCGTTACCAAATTGCCGTGCTGCGCGACCCTGCCTCTCGCGGTGGGTCAGAAGCGGTGCATGCACAGGTGAAAGAAGGTCAGCTGCTCGAGATCAGTGCACCCAAGAACCATTTTCCGTTGGCGACCGATGCCAAGAAGCACCTGTTGTTGGCGGGTGGCATTGGCGTGACGCCGCTGATGGCGATGGCCGAACAGCTCTCGAACGACGGTGCTGACTTTGCCTTGCATTACTTTGCGCGTTCAGCCAGCAAGGCTGCATTTGTCGACCGCTTTGCCTCGTCAGCGTTTGCGTCTCGCGTGCACACCCATTGGGACGATGTCCCGCAGGATCCGCCAGTCAGTTTGGCTACCTTGATTGGGGTGCCGCAAGCCGGGCAGCACTTGTATGTGTGTGGACCCAAGGGCTTCATGGATGCGGTGTTGGCCACAGCGCGCGCGCAGTCTTGGCCTGAAGACCAATTGCACTTTGAATTTTTTGGCGGTCAGGTGGTGCATGACGCAACGGATGCCGCATTCACCGTCAAGATTGCCAGTTCAGGCCAAGAAATTCAGGTGGGGGCAGACCAAACCGTGGTTGACGCACTGCACAAAGCAGGCGTCGATGTGCCAATTGCCTGTGAGCAAGGTGTCTGCGGCACTTGTCTGGTTCGGGTGTTGGAGGGTATTCCTGACCACAAAGACCTGTACCTGACCCCTGAGGAGCAAGCAGCCAACGATCAATTCACCCCTTGCTGTTCGCGTTCCAAAACAGCTGTGTTGGTTTTAGATTTGTAAGTCTTTGTTTCTAAAATTTTAAGAAATACTTTCAAAAAGTGCTCTAAGTTATTGTTGTGAATCACTTTTTTTTGCCATATTGAAGAATATAAACCTCCTTCTTATGTAGTTTTTGGCAGTTTATTTGCTAAAATCAAAAGAAGGAGTTTTTATGTCCAATCAGTCTGATTCGCTTGAAAGTGTTGTTATTGGTGACGGCGTGGTCGTCAAAGGCACGTTCACTGTGCCTTCAAAAGCCATCATCAATGGTGTGATTGAGGGCGATTTGACTGCAGAAGAGGTGTTGATCGGCCCAACAGGCAAGATCACTGGGCGTGTGTCGGCCAAAGTGATTGATGTGCGCGGTCAGTTGCACAACACCATCATCAGTGAGAAAAGCTTGATCGTTCGCTCCACTGGCAAGATTGCCGGCAAAGTCCAGTACATGGAAATTGAGATCGAAAAGGGCGGCGAAATCGAAGGAACTTTGAGCCAAGGGGCAGACGGTTCTGCGGTGAGCATCGGCGGTACGGCACCAGCCGTCTGACGCGCTTTCTCTCATGTTGATTCGTCGACTCATTAGGGGTGCCCGCATGCTGCCCGGACTGGTGTCCGATGGATGGACGCGTCAATACGAAGACGCTCGCATCATCCTGGAGCAAAACGGAGATGTCCATTATTTGAATGTGACCGCGCGGGTGCAACGTGCTTTGGTGCGTTCTGGCATCGTGGTCACAGGAGCCATGCTGATTGCAATTTTGGTGTTGTTGTTCACCAGCGTCAGCCTGATGATGAGTCGTGCCAAATTGGAGCGCTCACATGAAGAGGTGTACCGTGCTTTGTTGAGCAGTGCCGCAGATTCAGAGCAGGGTGAAGTGCTGTCGATGAACGATGAGCAAATGGTCGCGTTGGCTCAAACCATCCGTGATCGAGACATGAGCATCCGCCGTTTTGTAGACACGTCGATGGTTGCTGTGTCACAAGAGAACGTGACGATGAAGTCGCAACTGGAGTCTTCCGGATTGACCGAGAAGATTGTCAAGATCATTCAGCAAAACGCAGCCAATGGTGGTTTCAACATCGATGACGATGTGAAGGGTAACCCGTTGTTGCGTGGCAAAGTGGCAGACCAGTTGGCCACCAACCGTTCTTTGCGCGAGGTGTTGTATGCCTTGCCTAGTTTGATGCCTGTGCCCAATTACAGCGTCACCTCAGATTTCGGCATTCGTCGCCACCCGATCACGGGTCAGACGCATTTCCACACAGGCTTGGATATGTTGAGCCAAACAGGTGATGAAAAGGTGCATCCCGTCAAGCCTGGCATTGTGGTGTTGGCCCAATACCACCAGCAGTATGGCAACACGGTGGTGATTCGCCACACCAACGGCGTGGAGTCTTTGTATGGGCATTTGGCCAACATCGATGTGAAATTGGGTGACAAAGTCACCACCGACTCGGTGTTGGGCAACATTGGCAGCACAGGGTCTTCGTCAACGGGCAAGCATTTGCATTTGGAAATCTTGATTGGCGGCTATCCCGTCAATCCTCAAAAAGTCATACGGACGGCACAATATGTTCAACAAATCCAAAACCAACAACACTAATCTCCCTAGCGACAGCGCCTCAGAGCTTAGCGTTGAGAACGATGTGCAAGAGGCGGCTCAGCAGGCCTCGGCGTCAGCACCTGTTATTCCACAGAGAAACACCATGATGGACATGATTTCAACCACCGCTTCCAAGCCGTCTATCCTGAGTGAAGGCTTCTCCTTCCGTGGTGAGATTTCTGCCAAAGGTGCGATTCACGTGGAAGGTTCATTGAATGGCCAAATCCAGGTGGATGAGCTCACCATTGGTGCACGCGGTCAGGTTGACGGGGTTGTGACGTGCAGCAGTTTGCACATCAAGGGCAAGTTTTCAGGGACAGCCACTTGCAACGAATTGATCGTGACGTCGTCTGCCTCTGTCGATGGCCACGTGGTGTACCAAACGCTGTCAGTCCAGAAGGGCGCATCAATCAAAGGTGAGCTGCTGTTGGTGAAGTGATCATATTTACCTGTCACTTTTTGACTGTTAGATTGCCATGACACCTGTTGAACAAGAATCCACCATCAATGGTGTGGCCCTGCGTTTGGCCCGTGAGGCGCGTGGCTGGACCTTGAGTGACATGGCGACGCGCTCTTGCATGTCGATCCGTCAGATTCGCCAGCTGGAAGAGGGCGGTTCCAGTTCTTTTTACAGTGTCAGCGTCAAACTCACAGCCGTTAAAAAAGTTGGCAGTTTATTAGGGCTGACGCAAGAGCAATGGTTCATTGCACCTGCCGTGGCCTTGTCGACGGAGACGGCGGTGGCTATGGTGTCGCAAGCTGAAACCGATGCATTGACCCACGTATCGTCTTTCTCTGAGTCGCAGCCGACAGAGCTTGAAACTGGATCAGACACCCCGCAGCCCATTGTTGCGTCGCCAAACGAAGCCTCGGTGTCAGCACCCAAAGCCAAAGTTTCCTTGTGGGCGATTCTGGGCCTGTTTGCAGCGGCCCTGGGCGTGGCCGCCGTGATGCGACCCGCGCCTGAGTCTGTTGCCACAGAATCCGCGCCGCCTCCGGTGCTGATGGTGCCAAATGGTGAGCAAGAGGCGGTGGACAAGCTCGCCACTGCTTCTGATGTCGCACCTGTTGTCGAGGCGGCCAGCGCCGCCGTGACGTCTGCCGCTGCAAAGGTGTGGACTTCAGGTGTGACGGCATCTGCCAGTGCAGCGCGGCCCGCGGCGTCAAATGCTGTAGCGCCTGCGTCTGCCTCTGCGGCTTCCGCACCGGTTACAGCGGCGTCAGCCAAATCTCTTTGATTGCTTGCGCGGGGTGCAGCAAAGCTGCGCGTCCCGCAGGGCGCATGTATCACCCGTTTATTGCTGAGCCCCTAACGCCAAAGCCTCTTGACGACTGATCTCCAGTGCTGCTGCTGGAGCTGCCGGCATAGGCCATCCTGCCATGTGTTGCAGGCATAAGCTGCGCATGGCATCTACCCACTGCGGGCTGTCGTTGAGGCACGGGATGTAGTGGAAGGTGTCTCCGCCTGCGGCATGAAACGCTTCTTGGGCTTCTTGCGCAATTTCTTCCAAGGTTTCCAGGCAGTCACTGGTAAAGCCGGGACAAATCAAATCTACCCGTTTCACACCTTGTTGTGCCATGGCGATGAGGGTGGGTTCTGTGTAGGGCTCCAGCCACTTGGCTTTGCCAAAGCGCGATTGAAAGGTGACTTGGTATTGGTCTTTGCGCAGCCCCAAAGCCTCGCCCAAAAGACGCGCCGTTTTGTAACACTCGCAATGGTAAGGGTCGCCCAACTGCAGGGTGCGCTCAGGCACGCCATGAAAGCTCATCACCAACCGTTCAGCTTGACCGTGTTCAGCCCAGTGGTGGCGCACGCGCTCGGCCAACGCGGTGATGTAGCCTGGATCGTCATGGTAGTGGTTGATGAAGCGAAACTCAGGGAGCAGGCGAGTCTGTAAGCCCCAGCTGTAGACCGCATCGAACACGCTGGCGGTGGTGGTGCCAGAGTATTGCGGGTAGGCAGGCAGCAGCAGAACGCGCGTGGCACCCTGGGCTTTGAGTGCGTTGAGTTGAGTAGGGATGTCGTGGCTGCCATAGCGCATGGCGTAATCGACGATCACATCTTGGCCATGTGCATGGAACGCTTGTTGCAAGGCTTGGGCCTGACGTTCAGTCCAGACCTTGAGGGGGGAGCCTTCAGCGGTCCAAATGCTCGCGTATTTCTGAGCCGACTTGGCAGGACGAATACGCAAGATGATGCCGTGCAGGATAGCCAGCCAGATCAGGCGTGGAATTTCTACCACGCGTCGGTCACCTAAAAATTCAGCCAAGTAGGTGCGCAGGGCCTTGGCCGTTGGGGCGTCAGGGGTCCCCAGGTTGCACAGCAAGACGGCGGTGCGCGGGGCTTGTCCATGGCGGAACGAGGGTTCGGGGGAGAAAGCAGGTTTAAACAGCATGCGGTATTCTCGCCCAGCCATGATTGACCCCACCCAAATACACGCCATCACGTTCGACCTCGACGACACCTTGTGGCCCATTGCGCCCACCATCGCCCATGCAGACCAAGTGCTTGCCGAGTGGCTGGCCACCCATGCGCCGCAAACAGCGCGCTTATCTGCCAATTTGGAGGTGCGACGCGAGATTCGTGCTTTGATTGATGCCCGTCATCCCGAGCGCAGCCATGACTTGAGTTTTTTGCGTTTGGCATCGATTCGGGAGAGCCTGCGCCGTGCAGGTGAGGCTGAGCATTTGGCTGAGGCTGCGTTTGATGCCTTTTTTGCCGCACGCAACCAGGTATTTGTGTTCGACGGGGTGGTGCAGGCCTTGTCGCGTTTGGCAGCACGCTATCCCTTGGTGGCGGTGTCTAACGGCAATGCAGATGTGTTTCGCACGCCAGTGGGGCCTTATTTTCAAGCCTCGGTGAGCGCACGTGACTGCGGTGTGGCCAAGCCCGATCCGCGCATTTTTGAAGCTGCGGCACGCCAACTCGGTCTGCCCCCACAGGCGGTACTGCACGTAGGTGACGATGCCTTGGCTGATGCGGTGGGTGCACGTGGGGTGGGCATGCAGACGGTCTGGGTCAATACCCATGCCCGTGATTGGACACACGACTCGCCCCAGCCCTTGACCTTGTCAGAGGTGACGCAACTGTGCGATTACCTGTTGCCCTGAACGTACTGCGCCTTCCAGGGTCGACGGGTAGGGCCCCCGAACGTAGTCGCCGCAGGCAAAGAGGTGAGGTGCAATGCAGGTTTCAGGCCGCACGAGATCGGGCAGGCAGGCCAGGGTGGCTTGTTTTTCGACCACAGTTTGCACGACGCTAAGATCCTGCAAGCCCAATTGCTGAGAGACTTGTTGTTGTACACGTTCAGCGATGTCGTGGCGTTCTCCCTGGCTGGCGCTGACCACGCAGGCTAACAAGCCGGCTTGCTGTGTCAGCACGCCGCGATCAAACACAAACTGAGCCGGCTGCTGAGCGCTGCTGTGCAGCGCCACCATGGGTTGACTCAAACCTGCAAATGCTTTGTCTGTGCAATGCAGGTAGACGGTGGTGATGGCGGTGTGCGTGAGGGCTGCTGCTTGTTGTGACCACTGCGGATGGTGTGTCGCGGTCAAACGCGCAGCCTCCCGTGCGGTGCACGCCAGTACCAGGGCTTGTCTGGGCTGGGGTTGAAACTCTGGGCGTATCAAGTCTTCAGCGGTGATGCGATGGCCCAGGTGAATGTGCGCACCTTGGCTTTGTAACCAGCGCAGGCAGGTTTCGGGGAACAAAGCGCCAAGGTCGCACGTGGGTATTAGCAGATCAGCACTGCCCGGGCCACTCAATAGTGCGTCGTGCAGAACGCGTAAAAAAACCAGGGCACTGGCTTCGTGCAAAGATGTGTTGAGTGCCGACAGGCACAACGGCTCAATCAGTTGTTCACATACGCTGGGTGACAATTTGCTGTGAGTACACAACTGGGTCACTGTCCAGTCACTGGGGCATATGAAGCCATTGCGTTGCCATTGCCAACAGGCGTAGAGCAGATGAGTTTTGTCATGCCAGGTCCATCCACGTGCTCGTGCGATGCCTGCCAGCACGTTCCAAGGCGCGGGGCCATCGGGCAATGCGAGCCCTTGACCGTTGGCAAATTGCAGGTTCAGTGGCATGCGCTTGAGCAAGGCTTCGGGTTCTAAGCCCACTGTGCGCATCAAGGCCAGTGTGTCTCGGTAGGCGCCAATCAACACGTGTTGACCGTTGTCGAGTGGATGACCAGCAAAGGTCTGTGGCAGTTTGCGGGCGCGTCCTCCGCTGATATGGGCTGTTTCGTAAAGGTGGACCTGCATGCCATGCTGCACGGCAGCGACTGCAGCAGCCAGTCCAGCCCAGCCGGCGCCCACGATGCGGACTTGTTTCATGGACACCCTGGTTTAGAAGCGCCCGAGAGCTTGCATCTTCCAGGCCAGCCAGAGCTTGCGCAGAGGTGTCAGTGCCACACGCTGTTGCAGCACGGGAAATTTCTGGGCTTCGATTTCCCGCAACAATGTGCGGTAGATGCTGGCCATCATCAACCCCGGTTTTTGGGTTTGCCAATCTGCAGTGGGCAGTTGGCCCAAAGCCTGGTCGTACAAGGCATGGGCACGTTGGGCTTGGAACTGCATCAGCGCTTGAAAGCGCTCTGAGTCAAGACGGTTGAGCACCTCGTGTGCTTTCACATCGAATTGCTGTAATTCAGACACCGGCAGGTAAATGCGTCCACGCAAGGCGTCTTCGCCCACATCACGGATGATGTTGGTGAGTTGAAATGCCTGCCCCAGCGTGTGTGCGTAATCGGTGGTGGCGGGATCCGTCTGGCCAAAGATTCGTGCCGATACCTCGCCAACAACGCCGGCGACCAAATGGCAGTATCGGGTGAGGTTGGGGTAGTCGAGGTAACGGGTTTGTGTGAGGTCCATTTCGCACCCCTCGATCACTGACTGCAACATGGTCTCTTCAATGCCGAATTCTGCACACAGTGGTTGCAGAGCTTGCATCACTGGGTGCTGTGGATGACCCGCGAAGGCTTGGTGTACTTCGTTGCGCCACCAAGCCAGTTTGGTCTGCGCGACGCCTGGATCGCTGACTTCATCCACCACATCGTCGACCTCGCGGCAAAACGCATAGAACGCTGTGATCGCTGCACGTCGCTGAGGTGGCAAAAACAAGAAAGCGTAATAAAAGCTGCTGCCTGAAGCCGCAGCTTTTTGTTGAACGTATTGTTGAGGTGTCATGAAGGACCCATTATCTGGGTTGTTGAAGACGGCTACATGCGCAAGCAACGCCAGGCAATGCACAGCAGATCTGTACGGTTGAGGCGAGGGCGATTTTGCTCAGCCTCCAGTTTGTCCAAAATTCGCAGTCCGCCTTGGACAACTGCACGCAGCTCCCATCCTGCGCGCCCTTGGACACGCTTGGCCAAAGGCGCGCCCTGGTTCATCAGCGCGCGAGCAAACTGGAGTTCTTCTTCAAGGGCGTGAGCTTGTGGCAAATAGTTGCGCCCACGTGCTAAATCAAGTGGGCGGTCTTGCCAAAAATTGATCAGTTGCAACGCGGTGCAAATGGCATCGCTTTGATGCAGCGAGGTGTTGTCACTCACCCCGTACAAATGCAGCATCAGCCGCCCTACGGGGTTGGCTGAGCGACGGCAGTAATCCAGCAGTTCGGCGCGGTTGCGGTAGCCTTGACCGACGCTGGTATAGACCACGTCTTGTTCGAAGGCATCCAATAAATCGTGCAGAGGTTGGGCTGGCAACTGATGCTGTTGGACGGCATGTGCGAGGGCCGCAAATAACACGGGCCAGCGTTGGCTTGGTGTCGTTGAGCCTGCTAAGCAGAGGTTTAAATCTGCGCGGTATTCGGCCAAGTCGTTGAGGCGGTGGTGTGCCGGGGCGTCACCTTCGTCAGCGATGTCGTCAGCCGTACGGGCGAAGTGATACAGCGCCGCCACGGCGGGGCGTAGATGGGCCGGACACAGCCAGGACGCAACAGGGAAATTTTCGTAATGATCAATGCTTGCCATGTGAAGAGGGATTGTCGCTTGACAGTTTTTTTTCACTTGCTAGAATTAATAACCAGTCAGTCATTAAATTTTTGAATACTTTATGCCGTACAAATTCTCTACTTTGATTTACTTTGTGGTGTCTGCCCTGTGTGCGCTGATGCTGTCGGCTTGTCATAAGGCTGAACCTTTGCAAGAACCTGTGCGCGCTGTGAAGGTCATGACCGTGGGGGCGGTGAGTTCAGATTTGGGTTTGGAATTTTCGGGTGAGATTCGTGCGCGCGTGGAGACAGGTTTGGGTTTTCGCATCGCTGGAAAATTACTCAGCCGTTCAGTCGAATTGGGACAACGTATCAAAGCAGGCCAAGAGCTGGCGCACATTGATGCACAAGACTACCGTTTGGCATCCGATGCCACAGCCGCACAAGTGTTGGTGGCGCAGACCAACCGTGATTTGGCTGGGGCTGATTTGAAGCGTTATCAAGATCTATACAAACAAGGCTTCATCAGTTCGGCCGAGTTGGAGCGTCGTGAGGCCGCGTACAAATCTGCTCAGGCCCAATGGCAACAGGCGCAAGCCCAAAACGCAGTGCAAGGCAACCAGTCAAGCTACACCCGCTTGCTGGCGGATGGCGCAGGCGTGATCACTGCGGTGGACGCCAGTGCAGGTCAAGTCTTGGCCGCCGGCCAGTCGGTGGTAAGGCTGGCGCTGGACGGTCCACGGGATGTGGTGTTCTCGGTGCCAGAAGACAAACTGCCGGCCCTCAAACCAGGAAGCGTTGTGGCGGTTCGGCTGTGGAATAGCGGCAAAACCTTGCAAGCCAAAGTGCGTGATGTATCTGCCAGTGCCGATCCTGTGACCCGCTCTTTCGTAGTCAAAGCGATGTTGCCGTCTGGCTTAGGGCGCGATGAGGCCGATGTGGTGCTGGGTGCTACCGTGACGGTGACTTTGCCTTCTATGGCGGCTGCGTCTGGTGTTGCCGTGGTGAAGTTGCCCACCAGCGCCTTGCGTGAAGAGGGCGGTGCGACATCGGTCTGGTTGCTTGACCCGCAAACCATGACGGTGAAACCACAAGCGGTCGATGTCCATACTGCTGATGGCAACGATGCTGTGGTCAGCGCCGGGCTGAAGAATGGCGACCAAGTGGTGGTGTCGGGCGTGCATGTGCTGAACCCGGGACAAAAGGTCTCGCTTTACCAGGCCCGCAAGTGAGATTGAGCATGAATAAATTCAACTTATCTCAATGGGCCCTGGAACATCCTGCGCTGACTCGCTACCTGATGGTGGTGTTGATGGTGTTGGGCATCGCAGCCTATTTCCAGTTGGGTCAAGACGAAGACCCGCCTTTCACCTTTCGTGCCATGGTGGTTCGTGCCTATTGGCCTGGTGCCACGGCGCAGCAAGTGGCAGAACAAGTGACTGATAAATTGGAGCGAACGCTGCAAGAGGTTCCTTATGCGGACAAGATCCGCAGTTACTCCAAGCCAGGTGAGTCACAAATCATTTTTCAACTCAAAGACTCAACAAAACCCAGCGATGTGCCCAATGCCTGGTACACCGTACGAAAAAAGATTGGCGACATTCGTTACACCTTGCCAGCGGGTGTGCAAGGCCCTTTTTTCAATGACGAGTTTGGTGATGTATTTGGTGTGATTTATGCACTGGATGCGCCAGGTTTCACGCCTGCCGAAGTGAAACGCTTTGCCGACGATGTGCGGCAACAGCTGCTGCGCGTGCCTGATGTGGCCAAGGTGGAACAGTTTGGCGTGCAGGACGAAAAGATATTCATCGAAATTCCACAAAAGCGCTTGGTGCAGCTTGGCCTCGACTTGAATGCGGTGCTGGCACAGTTGGGACAAGAAAACGCTGTCGAGAACGCGGGGTCGGTGCAAGCGCCTCTGGATGTGTTGCAAGTGCGTATTGAAGGCCAGTTCGAGACGGCGGAGCAATTGCGAGCCATGCCGATTCGCGGCAGCTCGGGCCAACAGTTGCGCTTGGGGGATATTGCCACTGTGCAGCGTGGCTACATTGATCCGCCCTCTGTCAAAGTGCATCACCAGGGCCAACCTGTGATTGCCTTGGGTGTTTCAATGGCCAAGAAGGGCGACATCATCGCTTTGGGTAAATCGCTCAAGGTCGCGACTCAAAAAATAGAACAAACTTTGCCTGCAGGGGTGCGACTTGTGCAGGTACAAGACCAGCCCAAGGCCGTGATGAGCTCCGTGGGGGAGTTTGTTCAAGTGCTCATTGAGGCTGTCTTGATTGTGCTGTTGGTGAGTTTCGTGTCGCTCGGCCTGCACAAAGGTGGACGGTTCGGCTGGCATGTAGACATTCGCCCGGGTTTGGTTGTGGCCATCACGATTCCTTTGGTGTTAGCCATGACTTTTTTGGCGATGCATTATTTAGGCATTGGTCTACACAAAATCTCTCTCGGATCTTTGATCATCGCTTTGGGCTTACTGGTGGACGACGCCATCATCGCCGTGGAGATGATGGTGCGCAAAATGGAAGAGGGCTATGACCGTGTGCGTGCGGCCACCTTTGCCTATGAAGTCACCGCCATGCCGATGTTGACAGGCACGTTGATCACCGCCGCTGGTTTTTTGCCCATTGGCATGGCCAATTCAACGGTGGGTGAGTACACCTATGCCATTTTTGCGGTGACCGTGGCTGCGTTGGTGCTGAGCTGGTGGGTGTCGGTCTACTTTGTGCCTTACTTGGGGACCTTGTTGCTGAATGTGAAGCCCCATGCTGAGCACGAGTTGTTCGATGGCCCGTTCTACACGCACTTTCGCCGGGCGGTGATGTGGTGTGTGGTGCATCGCTGGAAGGCCATTGGCATCACTGTGTTGTTGTTTGTCTTGGGGCTGGTGGGGATGGGGCGTGTGCAACAGCAGTTCTTCCCCGATTCGAGTCGCCCCGAAATTTTGGTGGATCTGTGGTTTCCTGAAGGCACCTCTTTCAAACTCAACGAGAGCGTGACGCAAGCGGTGGAACAGCGCTTACTCAAAGAAGCCGGCGTGCAAACAGTCAGTTCTTGGATTGGCTCAGGTGTTCCACGTTTTTATTTGCCACTCGACCAAGTATTTCCGCAGACCAATGTGTCGCAGTTGATCGTGGTGCCAGAAGATTTGAAGCGTCGAGAGTCCTTGCGCTTGGCGCTGCCTACCATGTTGGCGCAAGAATTTCCTGAGGCGCGTGCCCGTGTAAAGCTGTTGCCCAGCGGGCCACCCGTTGCATACCCCGTGCAATTTAGGGTAGTGGGACCTGATCCCAAGGTTTTGCGTGAACATGCTGACGAGGTCAAGGCAGTGATGCGTGCTAACAGCGCAGCGCGTGGCGTGAACGACAACTGGAATGAATCGGTGAAAGTGATTCGCTTGGAGGTTGATCAGGCCAAGGCGCGTACCTTGGGCGTGACTAGCCAATCGTTGGCCCAAGCTGCCCGTACGTTGTTGGTCGGCTCCACGGTTGAGCAATTCCGTGAAGACAACAAACTGATTGACATCGTCTTGCGTCAACCCGTCGATGAGCGTGACGCCATCAGTGACCTGACCAATGCATATGTCCCGACGGCCAGTGGTCGCATGGTGGCGCTGACGCAAATCGCCAAACCCGTGTTTTCTTGGGAGCCTGGGGTGATGTGGCGTGAAGGGCGTGAATACGCGATCACGGTGCAATGCGACATCATTGAAGGTTTGCAAGGTGCGACGGTGACTGATCAGTTGTTACCAGATCTTCGAAAGTTGGAAGCGCAATGGTCACAAACCCAAGATTCAGGCTATCGCATTCAGGTCGCGGGTGCGGTGGAGGAGAGTGCCAAAGGCTCAAGCTCCATCTCGGCAGGGATGCCCATGATGTTGTTCATCACCTTCACCTTGTTGATGCTGCAGTTGCAAAGCTTCAGTCGTGCGCTGCTGGTGTTTTTGACTGGGCCGCTGGGATTGGCCGGAGTGGCCGCAGCCTTGCTTGCGCTGGATCGCCCCTTTGGCTTTGTCGCATTGCTGGGCGTGATCGCGTTGATGGGCATGATTCAGCGCAATTCGGTGATTTTGATTGATCAAATTGAACAAGATCGCGCCAACGGGGTGGCGGCTTGGGAGGCCATTGTGGAAGCCGCTGTGCGGCGTTTGCGCCCGATTGTGTTGACTGCTGCAGCCGCCGTATTGGCCATGATTCCTCTCACCCGCAGCGTGTTTTGGGGTCCTATGGCCGTGGCCATCATGGGGGGGCTGGCGCTGGCAACGGTGTTGACCTTGTTGTCTTTGCCTGCCATGTACGCTGCCTGGTTCCGAGTCGAGCGGCCAAAACCAGCGGCGTAAACGGATAAAATAACAGGTTGACCGATTTCAGGCGGGTGGTCTTTCACAAAGACCGCCCGTTGTTCTTTGAAAAAACCCGCGCGGGTGGCGAAATTGGTAGACGCACCAGGTTTAGGTCCTGACGTCCGCAAGGATGTGCGGGTTCGAGTCCCGCCCCGCGCACCACATGATTCATGGCAACTGACCCATTGAGGGCTGTTGCTGACAATGCCAATTTAGGAGAAACCGCATGGCTGTGACCGTTGAAACTTTGGAAAAACTGGAACGCAAGATCACCCTCACGTTGCCGGTGGATGTCATTGCCAAGGAAGTGGATGCCCGCCTCAAGCGCGTTGCCCGTCAAGTCAAGATCGACGGCTTTCGCCCAGGCAAGGTGCCAATGAACATCGTGGCACAGCGCTATGGCTATTCCACCCACTACGAAGTCATGAACGACAAGGTGGGCGAGGCTTTTGCAGCTGCCACCAATGAAGCCAAGCTGCGTGTCGCTGGTCAGCCCCGTATCTCTGAAAAAGAAGCCTCTCCAGAAGGCCAAATGGCTTTCGAGGCGATTTTCGAGGTGTACCCCGAAGTCAAGATGGGCGACTTGGCCAGCATTGAAGTTGAAAAAGCTTCTGCTGAAGTGACCGACGCCGCCATCGACAAAACCATTGAAATCTTGCGCAAACAGCGTCGTACCTTCGCGCAGCGTGGGTTGACGGGTGCCGCTGAAGACAGCGACCGCGTGACCATTGACTTTGAAGGCAAGATTGACGGAGAGCCTTTTCAAGGCGGCAAAGCCGAAGACTTTCAGTTCTTGCTTGGCGAAGGCCAAATGCTCAAGGAATTTGAAGATGCGGTGCGCGGTATGAAGTCGGGCGAAAGCAAAACCTTTCCGCTGAATTTCCCCGCCGACTACCACGGCAAAGACGTAGCGGGCAAACAAGCCGACTTCTTGGTGACTTTGAAAAAGGTCGAAGCCGCCCACATGCCTGAAGTGACTGACGAGTTGGCCAAGTCTTTGGGCGTGGCGGATGCGACCGTGGCAGGCTTGCGTGCTGACATCAAAAACAACCTGGAGCGCGAAGTGAAGTTCCGCTTGCTGGGTCGCAACAAGCAAGCCGCTTTGGACGCTTTGGTGACGGTCGCTGAACTCGATTTACCCAAGGCTAGCGTGCAAGCTGAGCTGGACCGTATGATCGAAGGCGCCCGTGCGGATTTGAAAGCACGTGGCATCAAAGATGCTGACAAAGCCCCTATCCCTGACGACGTGTTCCGCCCACAAGCTGAAAAGCGCGTGCGCATGGGCTTGGTGGTGGCTGAGTTGGTGCGCAATCATGAGTTGCACGCCACAGCTGAGCAGATCAAAGCGCACATCGAAGAGTTGGCCTCAAGCTACGAAAAACCTGCCGATGTGGTCAAGTGGTATTACAGCGACATGAGCCGTTTGGGCGAAGTTGAAGCCATCGTCATTGAAAACAACGTGACCGACTTCATCTTGTCTAAGGCGAAGGTCACGGCCAAAGCCGTGTCATTCGACGAATTGATGGGCCAATCCTGATCTGTCTTCGTCAACAAGGAAACACTATGAGCGCACTGGACACACAAGCCTTGGGAATGATCCCCATGGTGATCGAGCAGTCGGGCCGCGGCGAGCGGTCTTACGACATTTATTCACGCCTGCTCAAAGAGCGCGTGATCTTTTTGGTCGGTCCAGTCAACGACCAAACCGCTAATCTGGTGGTGGCGCAGTTGTTGTTTTTGGAAAGCGAAAACCCTGACAAAGACATTTCGCTCTACATCAACTCACCAGGCGGCTCTGTGAGTGCAGGTATGGCGATTTTCGACACGATGAACTTCGTCAAGCCTCAAGTCTCCACCCTGTGTATCGGCATGGCCGCCAGCATGGGTGCGTTCTTGTTGGCCGCAGGCGAGAAGGGCAAACGCTTCTCGTTGCCTAATTCGAAGGTCATGATTCACCAGCCCCTGGGCGGTACCCAAGGCCAAGCTACCGAGATCGAAATTCACGCCCGTGAAATTTTGAAAACACGTGAGCAACTCAACCGAATCTTGGCTGAGCGCACAGGGCAGCCGCTTGAAAAAATCGAGCGAGACACCGAACGTGACTATTACCTGAGTGCAGACGAAGCCAAGGACTACGGCTTGGTCGACCAAGTGATCAACAAACGCGCTTAGTACGCAGCGTTTGGTTTCTAAGGCGGCGTCTTTTTTGGGTCATCGTACCCAGAAGCGCCGCTTTTGATTTGGGTATCATCGACTCAACATTTTTTAGCACCTTCTCAAAGCAAATTCATGGCCGACAAAAAAGGCGCTTCTGGCGAAAAAAACCTCTACTGTTCTTTCTGCGGTAAGAGCCAGCACGAGGTGAAAAAGCTCATTGCAGGACCTTCGGTCTTTATTTGCGATGAGTGCATCGATTTGTGCAACGAGATCATTCGAGACGAGCTGCCTGCTGGCGATGTGGCGGCAGAGACACGCGGTGATTTACCTACCCCGGCAGAAATCAAAGCGAACCTTGACAACTACGTCATTGGACAAGAGCCTGCCAAACGCACCTTGGCTGTGGCGGTGTACAACCACTACAAGCGCTTGAAGCACAAAGAAGGCGCTAAAAAAGAAGATGTCGAGCTCTCCAAAAGCAACATCTTGTTGATCGGCCCTACCGGGTCTGGCAAGACCTTGCTGGCCCAAACCATGGCACGCATGTTGGACGTGCCGTTCGTCATGGCCGATGCCACCACCTTGACCGAAGCCGGTTACGTCGGTGAAGACGTTGAAAACATCATTCAAAAATTGCTGCAAAGCTGCAACTACGACGTTGAGCGCGCGCAGCGTGGCATTGTGTACATCGACGAAATCGACAAGATTTCGCGCAAATCTGACAACCCATCCATCACCCGCGACGTATCAGGTGAGGGGGTGCAGCAAGCCTTACTCAAGTTGATTGAGGGCACCATGGCCAGCATTCCACCGCAGGGTGGGCGCAAGCACCCCAACCAAGACTTTTTGCAAATTGACACGACCAACATCTTGTTCATTTGTGGCGGTGCATTTGCCGGTCTTGAGAAAGTGATCGAAAGCCGTACCGAAGCTTCCGGCATTGGTTTCGGTGCCACGGTCAAGAGCAAAGAAAGCCGCAGCTTGACCGAAGTGTTCGGTGAGGTGGAACCGCAAGACATCATCAAGTTTGGGTTGATTCCAGAACTTGTGGGTCGTATGCCTGTGGTGGCGACCTTGGCCGAGTTGACAGAGGACGCCTTGGTGCAAATCTTGACTGAACCCAAGAATGCCTTGATCAAGCAATACGGCAAGCTGTTTGCGATGGAAGGCGCTGAGCTCGAAGTCCGCCCCAGTGCCCTGCGAGCAATTGCTAAAAAAGCCTTGGCGCGTAAAACTGGTGCCCGAGGTTTGCGTTCCATCCTTGAACAATCGCTGATCGACACCATGTTCGAATTACCCAACACAACGAATGTCGAGAAAGTGGTGGTTGAAGAAGCCACCATCGACGAAAATAAACCCCCTTTGTTGGTGTACCGAGAGGCCGCCAAAAAGGCCTAAAAGATTCACCTCGGGGACGGCGAAAGTGCTGGTCCCCTTTTTATTGGAAGGCTGACCATGTCTGGACAACCCCCGCTGCCTGCTACCCCGATTGATCTGCCACTGTTGCCCTTGCGCGATGTGGTGGTGTTCCCGCACATGGTGATTCCGTTGTTTGTCGGACGCCCCAAGAGCATCAAAGCGCTCGAATCTGCCATGTCCGCAGATCGATGCATCATGCTGGTGGCTCAAAAAGCTGCCGCCAAAGATGAGCCATCCGTCGCTGATATGTTCGAGGTCGGGTGCGTTTCCACCATTTTGCAAATGCTCAAACTGCCAGACGGCACTGTCAAAGTGTTGGTCGAGGGGCAGCAACGCGCACGCGTAAACGGTATCGAAGATGGCGAATCGCATTTCACTGCCAATTTGACACCTGTGGAGGTGCTCGCCGCTGAGACAGACAGCGAGGTTGAAGCTCTGCGCCGCGCTGTGATGCAGCAGTTTGACCAGTACGTCAAACTGAACAAAAAGATTCCTCCAGAAATCTTGACCTCCATTGCCAGCATTGACGATCCAGGTCGTTTGGCCGACACCATCGCGGCGCACTTGCCGCTTAAGTTAGAAAACAAGCAAGTGGTGCTTGATTTAGCGCTGGTACGAGACCGCTTGGAAAATCTGTTCGAGCAGCTCGAACGGGAAGTGGACATCCTCAACGTTGATAAAAAAATCCGTGGCCGTGTGAAACGCCAGATGGAAAAAAACCAACGCGATTTCTACCTTAACGAGCAAGTCAAAGCCATCCAAAAAGAATTGGGCGAAGGCGAGGAGGGTGCAGACATTGAAGAGATCGAAAAAAAGATCAAAGCTGCACGCATGCCTGTTGAGGCCCGCAAGAAGGCTGATGCAGAGCTGAAGAAACTCAAGCTCATGTCTCCTATGTCGGCTGAAGCCAGTGTGGTGCGTAACTACATCGATGTCTTGGTGGGCCTGCCTTGGAGCAAAAAAACAAAAATCAAACACGACTTGGGCAATGCCGAAGACGTGCTCAACGAGGACCACTACGGGCTCGACAAGGTCAAAGACCGCATCTTGGAATACCTCGCAGTCCAGCAACGTGTTGACAAAGTCAAAGCCCCTATCCTGTGCTTGGTGGGGCCTCCTGGCGTGGGTAAAACCTCGCTTGGTCAATCCATTGCCAAGGCGACTGGGCGCAAGTATGTGCGCATGGCGTTGGGTGGCATGCGCGATGAAGCAGAAATTCGTGGCCATCGCCGCACCTACATTGGTGCGATGCCTGGCAAGGTCTTGCAAAGCTTGACCAAAGTGGGCACACGCAACCCCCTGTTCTTGTTGGACGAAGTGGACAAACTCGGAACAGACTTCCGTGGCGATCCATCCAGCGCGTTGCTCGAGGTATTGGATCCGGAGCAAAACAACAAGTTTGGGGATCACTATGTTGAAGTCGACTACGACCTCAGCGACGTGATGTTTGTTGCTACATCCAACTCAATGAACATTCCCCCTGCGCTGTTGGACCGCATGGAAGTCATTCGACTGTCGGGCTACACCGAAGACGAAAAAACGCACATCGCCATGAAATATCTGCTGCCTAAGCAGATGAAAAACAACGGTGTGAAAGACGAAGAGTTGGTGGTGGACGAGTCTGCCGTGCGCGACATCGTGCGCTACTACACAAGAGAAGCAGGCGTTCGTTCGCTCGAACGCGAGTTGTCCAAGATTTGTCGCAAAGTGGTCAAGGCCTTGCTGCTCAAGCAAATGAAACCACAGGTCAAAGTGGATGCTGACAATTTGCCCGACTTCTTAGGGGTGCGTAAATACACCTACGGTCGTGCAGAACAGCAAAACCAAGTGGGGCAAGTGGTGGGGCTGGCATGGACGGAGGTTGGGGGCGACTTGCTCACCATCGAGGCTGCCATCATGACGGGCAAGGGCACCATCACACGCACAGGTTCTTTGGGCGATGTGATGAAAGAATCCGTTGAAGCCGCTCGTACCGTCGTGCGTAGCCGAGCACGTCGTTTGGGTATTTCTGATGACTTGCTTGAAAAACGCGATATTCATATCCACGTTCCAGATGGTGCGACCCCGAAAGATGGTCCTAGCGCAGGTGCTGCGATGACCACTGCTTTGGTTTCTGCCTTGACAGGTATTCCTGTGCGGGCTGATGTTGCAATGACCGGTGAGATCACGCTGCGCGGTGAGGTGACAGCGATTGGCGGTCTCAAGGAAAAACTCTTGGCTGCTCTACGCGGTGGGATTAAGACGGTGTTGATCCCAGAAGAAAACATCAAAGACTTGCAAGAAATTCCTGAGAACGTGAAGAACGGCTTGGAAATCGTGCCTGTCAAGTGGATCGACAAAGTGCTAGAGATCGCTCTTGAGCGTATGCCCACGCCGTTGCCTGACGAAGCGCCTGCTTTGGCGGCAACAGCGGCCACGGAAACGCCCAAAAACGAAGCGGTCAAGCATTGATTTTTGTAAGCGCTTGTATTTCGCTTTAAAAACGCGTTACAATAGCGGTTCTGCGGGAATAGCTCAGTTGGTAGAGCGCAACCTTGCCAAGGTTGAGGTCGCGAGTTCGAGCCTCGTTTCCCGCTCCAAATTGACAAGGGAAGCAACCGCTTCCCTTTTTCGTCAAAGACATGGCGCGATAGCAAAGCGGTTATGCACCGGATTGCAAATCCGTTTAGCCCAGTTCGACTCTGGGTCGCGCCTCCAAATAAAAGCCGTTACTGATTGATGCAGTAACGGCTTTTGCATTTGACATCCATGCATGGTGGTGCAAGCGAAAGTATTTCAAAAACACTGTAAATAAAAAGTGAGCGTCCGGTCTTCCCACCTATTTTGTGGGCGAGTGTTCACACGGTCGGACTTGCGGGCTTCCAGCAGTGCGGAAGTAACTCTTCGATGCGGGCATTTGGGTGGCTGTGGATGCGAGCCAACAC
>NZ_NESB01000005.1:0-233660 GCF_003063395.1 Limnohabitans sp. JirII-29 | reverse complement strand
TTGAATTCAAGTGAGTGAGTGCGGCGAATGAGAGTTTTGGGATGCATAGGTGTCCACCAAATTTAAGTGGACACCATCGTCTGGCCAAATAGATTTAACTTCAATATGGGATAACTGGACGCTCACAATAAAAAAGGCGCACTACCAAGCAATGCGCCTTTGGGGTCTGGGGTGAACGATTTAGAACCGTGTCCCGATAGATAAAGAGTAGCCTTTGGCACTGATTCCATCTTTGTCAAAGTAACTCATATAGTCCAATTGACCATACACAGACTTGGTGATGTTGGTCTGTACACCAAGACCGTAGATAAAGTCTGTTCCTGTGTGTGCACCTGCTGCTGACGCAGTGATATTCGCATGCGACCAACCCACACGGGCAAATAAATCTGTATTTTCAGTCAGAGCCATTTTGGGTTTAAGGGCAATACCGTAATTCGATGTCGTGCCTTCAAATCCTACGCGACTGTCTTTAGACAGGGTGGTCATGTACATACCTTCCACGGCTAAATTCTGGTTGATGTCTTTTCCCAAAATAAAGCGTACAGTTTTAGGTGTCGATGTGCCACCTGCGTCACTCTTGAGATCAATGGGGGCATAGCCAACTTCACCATAGAAGCCAAGATCTGACGACTGCCGACTCTGGCCATGTGCGCTGAATACTGCAAGAGTTGTTAAAAGGGAAACTGTGATGAAGCGAGAGATATGCATAAGAAGTCCTTTGATAAAGAAATGCATCTTTGCACTCAGTTGTTTCTAAGTCTGTGTGGTGCCGTACGCAATTAAAAGAAAAATTATGTTTGATACCGCACATATAAAGCAGCTTTAAATTTTTTAACAGTCTGCTCAGTTACGCACATACACTGAGAGTGCGTGAAGATAGCCTTTGCTATACAGAATACGAAAGCCTGTTTGAATATTTCACAAAATAGTTTGCTGGAAAAACTTGCACTATCAGATCAAGCCATGATGGCGAAGCTGTGTGAGTTCACCACGTTGAAGGTCGGTGATGTGATCGGTAGTCCGACAAGCGAAAAGAGTTATGTCTATTTTCTTTTGAGTGCATGCGTTGCCATGGTTGTTCGTCCTACAGGCGGAACGATGGGGTTGGCCGTAGGACTTGTTGGCTCTGAAGGTGCAGTCGGCCTGCAACATGCTTTCGGGCTAGGTGCCGGCAATGTGACTTTGATTGTTCAAGCATCAGGTCTTGCTTTACGTATCGACGGTCTGACGATACAACGTGTGTTGAAAAAGAAACCAGAAATCCTCATGTTATTTTCGCGGTATCTATGGTCGGTGTACCAAGAGGTGGCATTCTTAGCGGCATTGATGCAAATGCAAGATATCAAATCAAGGTTGGCTGGATGGCTTTTATTAAGTTCGATACGCAGCGACTCACTTCAGCTCAAGCTCACTCAGACATATCTTGCCGATATGTTGGGTGTGAGAAGAAGCAGCGTGACGTTGGCGGCGCTTGAATTAAAGCAGCAAGGCATCATCAGTTACTCGCGAGGGTATTTGAACATCCTCAACGATAAGGCTTTGAAAGCAGAAGCGCATTGGGTTCTTTGAATTTTGAACATATGCTTCAAATATGAAGTGGGTTGGCAGACAGACGAAATTAATCGATTCTTCAAAAATGGCCTGCGCGCTAAATACTGGCGTGCAAGTTGAAGTTTCTATTAATTTTTGAAAGTAACACCATGACATTGATCGATACGAAAAAACACGACACATCCAGTGCCCATACTGTGCAACAACATCATGTGCAGGCGGCAGAGCATCTTGAATTGGCTGCGAAATCGCACAAAGAAGTCGCGAAGCTGATCAGCTCAGGAGATCACAAAGACGTTGCATCTCATGTAGAAATGGCAAAGACTCATACAGCTCATGCTGCAGACCATGTGGTGGAAGCGAATAGAAAAAGTTTGGCCACGTCAACCGTGAATAAGTAAAGAACTTGCATCAGCTCAAAGCCGTCAGACTTCAAAATCTGACGGCTTTTTTATGGCTATTTCATTTGATCCCGATCTACGGCCTCTTGAATCAGTTGGCCCATATACGCGAGGTATCGATCTGTTCTTGGTAATGGCACGAGGTATTTAGTTCGACGGTTGATGCCATGAAATACCAAGTCAATCAACTTCTCTGACTGTAAAAAATCAAGACGTCTATGCAATGTGGATGGACTCGCAATGTGGGCGAGTCGCATAGCCTGCGACACGGTCAGGGCCATGCCCATGGAGTCCGCAATCACAATTCGTTCTAAAAGATTTTGGTATTCGGCTTTTATTTTCTCCGACAAGCCATGCACCGATTTTTTTTCCGCTTGCATCAAAAAATCAATATATAAACTTTTATAAGACATGATGATTTCCCGAAAAACTAAAAAAAACGGCACGATATTTCTACCGTGCCGTCTTGGCAGATGGCAATTACTTCTTGGCTGGTCGTGAACCCGTGACGTCGACATCGACGCGACGGTCAGGTTCCAAGCAGGCAATCACTGCAGCCGAGGTTTTGATGTTTTTGCAATCGCCCGCCGATGTCACAGGTGATGCGCTACCTTTCCCAATGGTTGTGATCTTGGCAGCATTCAGTCCACTGTTGCTGACCAAGTAGGCTTTGACCGCATCTGCCCGTTGCAGCGATAACTTCTCGTTGTAGATTTGTGTGCCAATTCGGTCGGTGTGACCTTCGATGGTGATGTGATCAAACTCAACGCCCTGCAATTCATTGGTGAACTTGTCTAGTGCGTGTTTGCCTGAAGGACTGATTGCCGCGCGGTCAAATCCAAAAAGAACGTCAGCATTGAAGCTTACACGTAAGCGCTCTGGAACGACAACAGGAGCGGTGGCTGGTGGCTCGACAGGGGCAGGTTGTGACACGATGATCACTGGTGCAGGCGTCGGTGCTTGTTCATAAATCACACGTTCGACCACTTTGGGCGCGGGCTCTGCGGTACGACCAAACGGGAAGACCAAGCTCAGGGAGGCGACGTTGATATCGCCTTTGTTGCCAACTGCATCGTTGACGCGATAACGTTCCAATTCTCCGCGCAAGGTCATGGAAGTGCTGAACTGATATGAAAATCCAAAGCCAGCTTTGTAATTGGTTTCAGTTTTGTGAGGCGTGGCATCGATCACGCTGACCCCACCCGTGGTGGTGAAGGTGTCGCGCGCGCGGGCATTGTGCACGCCAACACGACCCAACAGTGATAGCTGATTGTTGATGGGCATGGTTCCCACCAAATCCAAGTTGATGCCATCAATCTTGATGCGTCCATCCAAGCTACCCGTGGGTGTGGTGGTGGATTTGAAGCCAAACTCCCCTAGATTGAAGTAGCCGGCTTCCACGCCCCAGTAGGGGTTGAACTGATAGCCACCAAACGCTTTGTAGGCACCGTCATGTGTGTCGTGGGTCATCGTGGTGGTTGTGAATCCTGAATTGAGCAAGCTCGCATTGATGCGGTCGTCGTCAATCTTGGATTGCGCTTGACCAATACCTAGACCACCGTAGTACTGGCCCGCTTGTTGTGCCAGCGCCGAGTTGGTGCTGAGCAGGCTAAGTCCTGCCAGACTGGCAAGGCATATTGCATGGAGTTTTTTCATGTGTTTCTTTCGAGGGTTAAAAAATCGGAGGAATTAAGGGGTTGTGATGATGGTGTTGACCATCGTCACCGAGGCATTGAGGCCAATGGCGCGGCCCGTCAAGTAAGTCAGTGCGGTTTGCCCAGAGGTAGAGATAGTGACGCCAGCGCTGGCAATGATGGTGCCCAGCATGGTGCTGCCGTTTTCAATGCGAGCTGCACTGCCTACTTGCCAAAATACATTCTTCGCTTGTGCGCCGTTCAGCAAAAGAACGGAACGTGGCGTAGCCGTCAAACCAATCGTCAAAGACGATGGAACTTGAAAAATCCACACGGCATCGGGGTCGCCTTGCGCATCGAGCGTCAAATTGCCTGTCGTGATGTCAAAAGAGCCTCCAGGCGCGGTGTATATCCCCGGTGTCAAGGTGGCACCAGCCAGTGAGCTGCTGGAGTACAAATTGGCCGTCATGCCCGCCATGTTGTCGTAGGCCAGCTGCGCATCTGCTGCAGCCTGTGTGGCAATGGCCATCGTGGCCGTTGTGCCTGGCAGTGGCGCGTTGCAGTAAATGCTGCCATTCACTGCGCCGATGTTCAACGTGGTTTCGGTGTACACATTGCTGGCGTCGTGAAAGCCGGTGATGGCCGTGCAAACCGCCGTCGTGCCCAAGTCACCATTGACGATGGTGTTGACGCCTTGATTGGTCGCGCCAGCGCCGCCACCAAAGCTGCCGTATGACGCAACGGTACGAAGATTCACCGCACTCAAACATGCTTGTGTGCCGGTGGTGAACCCCCAAGTTTTAGCGGTCGCCAAGCCATTACCTGCCAAGTCGGTTGCACCTACTTTGACGGTCGCTACAAACGCCGTGCTGGGCGCAAAACCTGCTGTTGCGGATGCTGTGAACGTGCCTACTTTGTTGGATGCGTCATATGTGACGGTGCCTGCCACCGCAACCCCTGCGTTCGTGACGGTCACGTTGGTATCGTTGATCGTCGCCGCATCCATGGCCTCACTGAATGTGGCACTGACGGTCTTGGTCAGGCATACATCGGTTGCAGCATCCGTTGGGCTCACCGTGGTCACTGTGGGTGGTGTGGTGTCCCCTGAACTGCCTGTCGTGAACGTCCACGCACGGTCAACTAAGAGCGCGTTGCCTGCCAAGTCTTGGGCTGAAGTGCTGACAGTGGCTGTATAAGTGGCATTCGAGCTCAATGCAGCGGTAGGGCTGAATGTCGCGGTCTTGCTGGAATCGGCATAGGTGACGGTGCCAGCCACAGTGACGCCGGGCGTGCCCGCTGTGACATTGGCCAGAGAAAAGCTACTGCTGACGAGCGTGGCATTCATGCTCTCGCTGAACGTTGCCGTGACTTTTGTGTTGGTAGCAACCGAAGTAGCGGCCTCAACTGGGGTAATCACTGTGATTGTGGGACGCGTTGTGTCCGTTGACAGTGATACGGTGAAAAGCCATACGTAGTTCTCAGGCAGTGAGTATCCGTCACTGGATTTAGCGGACGTGGTGACCGTGCCCTGACAAATTTTCCCGGCAGGCAACACTGCAGAAGGCTGCAAAGTCGCGATATGGTTGGTAGCGTCGTAACTCACGCTTGAAGACACATCAGTGAGTTCACTGCCGACTCCCGAAATCGGGCACGCCACGCTAAAGCTGCTGCTGACGCTGCTCTCGCTCATCGCCTTGTTGAACGTCACTGTTACTTCTGCGTTGGTCGCTACACTTGAAGCACCACTTGTAGGACTGGTTGCTTGTACAGACGGAGTCATTCCAGCACCAGGGGTGCCTAAGATCGGGTCTTGTCCGCCACTGCCGCCGCAACCCACCAAATACATGATCACGGACACGCTCAAAGCGAGTTGACGGACTCTTTTGAGTTGGAGGAAGGGGCTCATAAGTTCTTTCGTTTGGCGTATCCGTTTGAATACATTCCATGGAACTTATTTGAGAAGAGTTCAATCAGATCGTCTGTTCGATAACGAACTTACTTTTTAATTTATTTATTCAAACAGCGTGTCTTAGCGTACAGACGTATGTTGCGCTGCACTTTAAATTCAAAGATTCAAGCAGTTCATCTATTTCCGCAACCCTCTAACCCTAAAGGATATTTCTATGAAAATTCGCAACACTTTGATGACTTCCATCATTGCATTGGTCATCGTCACAACCGCCGGTTGTGCCGTCACGCGTGACCAAGAAACTGTCGGTGCTTATGTAGACGACAGCGTCATCACCACCACGGTGAAGAGCCGATTTTTTGATGACAAAAGCGTCGATGGATCTTCTATCAGCGTCGAAACGCTCAACGGTACGGTGATGTTGTCGGGCTTTGCAAAAAATCCGAACGAAAAAAGAATGGCAGAAAGCATTGCCTACAAAGTCAAAGGCGTTAAAAGCGTGAAAAACGACTTGTTGGTTCGCCCGTAAGCAGACCTGGTTTTTTTCAAGGTTGCCCCGATGCAGTCAAATGCATCGGGGTTTTTTTGCGTTATTTAGATTTGTTGATTTCGTGTCCAAGGTAGCCTCCAACAGCCGCGCCACCCAAAGTCCCTGCGGTGCTACCGCCAGTCAAAATAGAGCCACCAATAGCGCCCGCTCCTGCGCCAACAGCGGTAGATTTATCTTGTGCTGACATGCCGGCACAACCGGTGATTGTTGTAAAAATCAATGCGGTAATGCCCGCAGATAAGCTTCGTTCAAAGGTATACATAGAGTGCCTCTTTCATGTGAGTGTCAATGACGTTCGCACGGTGCGAACCCTACACAAGGTAGAGCGTTTCAACCAATGTGTCTGTACGGCGAGTCACTTTGTGCGACATCAGACAGACCGCAAGATCAATCGGTCTTAATCTCGGGCTGTATTCATCCACCACTGAGAAAGAAGTCCCGTATGACTGACCGTAAATCTGTTCACGACAAAGTTGAGACGCTGAGCGCTGATATCGCTGAGACGGTGCAAGATCTCATGCATGAGGCCAAGCCCATGCTGCACCGCGTCACGGACCGCATGACCGACCGCGTGAGCGAATTGGCCCATCAAGGCATGAATGCTGCCTGCGAGGGAGAACACCACATGGAAAGTAAAGCCCACGACCTGACGGACCATGCGGCGCACATGATTCGTCACGAGCCATTCAAAGCCATGTTGATCGCGGCGGGTATTGGCGCAGCGGCTGTTGCGTTGGTGGGCTTGATGTCACGCCCGCATCCACATTCGCGTGTGCATTCTCATTGATGGCGCATATGCTGCTCAAACTTATTGTCAAGCAGCCTAACTTGCTGCTGACCCACGCTCAAAACTATGCAGACTTGTTGGTCGAAGAAGTCCAACGTGCTGTACTCACCTGGAAGCTGCGCCTGTTGCTGTATGCGTTGAGTGGCGCATTACTGGGGCTTGGCATTGTGTCCAGCACAGCGTCTTTGCTGTTGTGGGGGGCGCTACCTCTGCTCAACCCACAAAACGCTTGGGTGCTGGTTGTTTTGCCATTTTTTTTGGTAGGACTGAGTGTCTGTTTTTATCTTGCTGCCAGTCGCTACAAAGTTGAGCCACTCTTTGAAGACATTCAGGAGCAACTGAAATTAGACATGCAGGCTATTTGTCAGACCTCTCCCAAATGAAAAAGCCACCACGCGTCAAAAACGTACTGACCGCCAAGCAGCGCTTGGCGGTCAGCCGTCATTTGTTGGTGGTTGCCTTGGAAGAACCTGTGTGGCTGTCTGTTGTGCAATGGTGGGCCAATCGCGGTGCGCGTCATGCACAGCGAAAATTGGCGGGTCGTGAGCAGTTGCAGGTTAATGCGCAATCAAATCAGGCAACAGACGGTCATACTCCGTCTTGACCACGGCGTAGCACTCGCAGGTACGTGCCTCTAATCCTGGGCGATCTAGCACCTCAATGTTGCCACGTGCGTAGCTGATCAGTCCTGCTTTTTGCAAGCGTCCTGCAGCCTCTGTCACACCTTCACGTCGCACCCCTAGCATGTTGGCAATCAGCTCTTGCGTCATCACCAAATGGCTGCCTGTCAGCCTGTCCATGCTCAGCAAAAGCCAGCGACAGAGTTGTTGGTCGAGCGAGTGGTGGCGGTTACACACCGCAGTTTGTGTCATTTGTGTGATCAAAGCTTGCGTATAACGCAACAACAGGTGCATCACCGGCAGGGATTGCTTGAACTCATCTTTGAGGATGTGAGCGCTCAATCGATAGCTCTTGCCAGCACTTTGCACCACGGCTCGGCTTGGCGTTGTTTCCCCGCCCATGAAGAGGGAAACCCCAACCAGGCCCTCATTGCCGACCACAGCAATTTCAGCGGAAGCACCATTCTCAAGAACAAACAACAAAGAGACGATGGCATTGACTGGGAAGTAAACGTATTGCATCTTCCCACCAGACTCATACAGCACCTGACCCAGTTTCAAGTCAATCAATTCGAGGTGTGGCTGCCAGCGCTGCCATTCGCTCTTTGGCAATGCGGACAACAGATGGTTGCCAGATTTATCAATTGCAATGACCATATTTACTCCTATCAATAGAGTAAATGTAGTTTCTAAATACACTTTTATATGTTCGATGACGAACATTTGTAGAAAATTGATGAAAAACAACAAAAACTCCCAGGCCCATCATCTCTTGCAGTTTTTGTTGACTCAATGGCCTGTGCATCCCTTGTTGTGCTTCTGACTTTCTCACAAGGTGAGCAAAGTTTTGTCCACCACGCTGTGAACACCGGGCACTGCCCAAGCCGCGTGCAAGGCTGCTTGGCGTTCCCCCCAGTTGTCGGCAAAGCCACTGAGAACCACATCGCCTCCGTTGACTTGCACCTGAATCCGTTTGGCGTTCAGGCTGGCATGACGCGCCAAGGCAGCTTCGATATCGTGTCGGACATTGGCTGCAATCACATGGGGTTTGATACCAATCAGATTGCTCACGCCTCGCACCCCTGTCACATGACGTATGGCTTCTGCTGCAGCCAACTTTTGGTATTGCCAATCGACGTTGCCAGAGAGCGTGATCCATCCGTTATCGATCAACACCTTGACGGCGTCGCAAATGCCAGAGGTCATGCACTGAAGGGCGTTGTTGGCTGCACGAACGATGTCTTGGTCATCGCGTTGACTCAGAGCAGGAAGCTTCACATCCAACTCCACCACCAGGGCTTTCATACCGTGCACGCGCTGTGCGGCACGCTCAGCATCCCATTTTTCTAAAAAGCTGCTGACATGCCCACTCAAGGTCACGATGCCTTGGTCAACGGTGACGCCAATGTGGGACGCTTCTAGCGCGGGGTCACAGGCTAATTCGGCCATGACGTCTTGTTGAAGTTGAATGCTGGTTTTCATAAAAATTTCACTGAGGGCGTTGAATATCTGCTGCTGGGTTACTTCTTGCCATCTGACTTGACCTTGGCCTTGTCTTTTGCGATGACGGTTTTCTCGCTCTTGATGTCGAGCTTGTCTTGTTCTACCTGTGCGGAATCTTTGGATTGCGCAGATGCGCGACCGGATGAGGTGTTCGCCTTGAGCTTTTTCTCATCCTGTTTGAGTTTGCTTTGATCTGCCTTGAGGGCTGAGCGGTCCGATTGCAGCTGTTTTTCGTCCTGCACGACTTGGGCACTGGGTTGTGCTGCGGCTGCGCCTGTCATGAGCAATAAGGAAATGGCCAAAATTTTGGTCGCATTGCGTTGAATTAATTCGGTCATCGTGGGCACTTTCAAAAATGGAGGATTCGGTGTATTTAGCGTTTCATCTCAAGGGCGCAGTCTGCGGGACCATGCTGGCTTCGTCTGTCTGTTGACGTACCAAGGTCCAGCTTGGTCGCTGTCGTTACTTCGTTTCCGGCGTGCCGGTGTCCACCATGCCTTCACTCAGCTGCATGCGTGCAGCCTGACCCAAGGCCAAATACTTTTGCTTGAAAATTTGCAAACTCTCTTGCTCTAGTTCCTCCAAATCCAGCAAGGCGTTGTGCGCACCTTGGGTGGCGCGTATCAACTCATCGAGCTTGAGTTGAATGGCTTCGGTGTCACGGTTTTGCGTGTTCTGAATGAGAAAAACCATCAAGAAGGTGATGATGGTGGTGCCCGTATTGATCACCAATTGCCAGGTGTCGCTGAAGCCAAAGAGCGGGCCACTCAGCAGCCAAAAGCAAATGATGGCCACTGCTGTGGCAAATACAAATGGACGCCCACAAATGCGGGAGGTCTTCTTCGCAAAAACTGCATAGCCATTGATCTTGGACATCGACGCACTCACAAGCAAATGAATAGGGTCATCTTGCAGTCGACCAGATGAACATTCAGTGCGCTATCGCACGGTTGACAAGGTTGACTTGAGGTCTGATGTCAAGGTGCCCAACCTTATTGCTCCACCACTACCCCTTCACGCTGAGTCTTTCATCACGTCTCCGGAAATCTGGCGTTATGTGTTTGATGCGCTGGACAACCCAGTGTTCCTGCACGACCTGGAATTTCGGGTCATGCTGGCCAACAAGGCGTATTGCAAGATTGCTGAATTCAACGAAAAAGACGCCATTGGGCAGGTCTATTGGCAGGTATTTCCTAAGGGACCGGGGCCTATGCCAGGTTGTCAACTTGCAGCCGCAGGACACGGACATACGGGGAGTCAAGAAGAGGTCACTGTCAATGGACGTTGCTATCTCTCCAAAGGCTACACCGTGCGCAACGAACAAGACACGGCCTTGTATTCCTTGCATGTGTTCACCGATATCACCGAGCAAAAAAAGGCAGAGCGCCAACTGCTTCGCTTCAACCACATGTACCGAACCATCAGCCATGGCAACAAAGCACTGGTGTATGCGAAAAACGAAATCGACTTGGTACGCACCATGTGCCAAGTCTTGGTCAAAGACGGTGGATTCTTGGCCGCTTGGGTGGGCTTTGCTGAACCAGACACCAAGCGCATCCTGCCTGTTGCGGCAGTTGGCACCGATGAAATGGTGATTGCAGGCATGAATCTGACGTGGGAAGACAACCAGAGCATTCATGAACCCACAGGCGTGGCCGTGCGCAGCGGAAAGATCACGGTGTCGCAAGACATTTTGAATGACCCTTTGTGGCTGCCTTGGCGAGACTTGGCCCTTGAACGTGGCTATGCCGCCGCTGCATCGTTTCCACTCAAGGCCAACGACCGGGTGCTGGGTGCCTTGGATATTTATGGTGCAGAGGCCGATGTGTTCGCACCCGATATGTTGGAGTTGCTGGCTGAGTTGGCGGACGACTTGGCCTTTGGCATCAGCAACCTGAGGTCACGCTCAGACCGATTTTTTATTTTGGAGAAACTCGAACAAAGCTTGGACCACGCCATCACCGCGATTGCGGCCACAGTTGAAATGCGTGATCCTTACATCGCGGGGCATCAGCGTCGCGTGGCCAAACTGGCTTCTGCCATTGCCCTTGATTTGGACTTGCCGACCGATCAAATACAAGGTCTGCACATGGCGTGTGTGGTGCATGACATTGGCAAGATCCATGTGCCTGCTGAGATTTTGGTCAATCCAGGCAAGCTCACGGATGCTGAGTTTGAAATCATCAAAACCCACCCTAAGGCAGGGTGGGAAATTCTGAAAGGAATTGATTTCATGTGGCCTGTGGCCGAGATCGTGTACCAGCACCACGAAAAACTCAATGGTTCGGGCTACCCACGTGGACTTCAAGGAGATGCGATCTGCATCGAAGCGCGTATCTTGACTGTGGCCGACGTGGTGGAGGCCATGAGTTCCCTGCGTCCTTACCGTGCGGGTTTGGGTGTGTTCCTCGCCCTGCAAGAAATTTCGCGCAACAAAGGCGTGCTGTACGACACCGCGGTGGTGGAGTCTTGCTTGCGAGTTTTCATGGAAAAAAACTTTGAGTGGTAACCCGCCTCGGGTATGCCGTGCCCTGTTGCGTACGTTGCAGAACGGACGCGTTGCTCAGTAGAGAACATGCTGCGAGATGTGCCACTCGATGTCTGGGTGGCTTGAAAGAAAAGATGTTCAATAAATCGTCGATCGTGGTGCTGGCCTGTTTGATGAATTCGCTCGTTGCCGCACAAACAGCGCCCACTGCTGGCGGGCAAATTCAACAGATTCCACCTGCACCGGTGTCGCCTATCGTGCCGCCTCAACTCGACGTCACGCGCGAATCATCTTCCGCTGTGATGCGTCGCGACGTGACAACGTTTGTTGCCAAGCGCTTGGTGTTTGTGGGGGCCAAGGTCTATTCGTCCGATGAGCTGCTCCAGATGACCGGGTTCACGCCAGAGCAGCCCATGAATTTACAAACCTTGTATGGCATGGCCGACCAAATCACGCAGCGTTATCGGCGTGATGGCTACTTGGTAGCTCAAGCCTACATACCCACGCAAGACGTGAGTGAGGGTGAGGTCAAGATCATCATCTTGGAGGGCGCCTACGGACAAGTGGTCTTGCGCAACACCGCCCCGATGCACGACGCGGTGTTGGCGGATGTGTTGCTGGGCTTGAACAGCGGGGCTCCAATTCTTCAACAACCCCTGGAGAATCGGTTGCTCTTGCTGTCTGATTTGCCGGGGGTGCAAGTCCAGTCTCGGTTGATGCCTGGTTCCACGCTGGGCACCTCTGATTTGTGGGTGGATGTGGCCCCCACAGCACCGGTTTCCGGTAGCGTCGATTTTGACAATGCGGGCAACCGCTACACCGGTACCTACCGCTTGGGTGGCACGCTGAATGTCAACAACCCCACGGGTGCGGCAGATCAAATTTCCTTGCGCGCACTCACCTCAGGCACTGGCTTGAATTACTTTCGTGGTGCCTACCTCAGGCCCGTTGCGGGTTGGCGCGTTGGGGTTGCTTACAGCGAGTTGCGTTATGCCTTGGGGCAAGAGTTTGAGTCACTCCAGGCACATGGCTCTGCCCGCATGGTGTCGCTCTGGGGCACTTACGCCATGGTTCGCTCCAGGGCGTACAACCAATATGTCACCTTGGGCTTAGACCACAAACTGCTGTCAGATCACCAAGACAGTGTGGGGTCCAACACGGAAAAAAGTGTCGATCTATGGACCGCCACCTTGCATGGTGATCAACGTGACACTTGGGGCGGTGGTGGCCTGACACGCTACTCGGTGGGCACATCGCTGGGTACCTTGGACATTCGCACGCCTGAAGCCTTGAGCGCGGACGACAGCACAGCGCGTACACAAGGTGCCTTCAAGAAGCTCAGCTTTAGTTTGACGCGGCACCAAGCGCTGACGCCCACGCTGTCGCTGGTGGCGTCGGCCAGTGGCCAATGGGCTTCCCAAAATTTGAATGCCTCCGAAAAAATGGAGTTAGGCGGCATGTACGGTGTGCGTGCCTACCCCGAGGGCGAGGCCTATGCCGACCAAGGCTATCTGCTCAGCTTGGAGTTGAGAAAGCGCGCGCGCACAGCACCCACGCCTTCGTCGGTCTTGCATTGGGTAGGTTTCATCGACACAGGCCAGGTCAATCTCAACCATCAACCTTGGAGCGATGGCCGCAACCAACGCCAGCTCAGCGGCATTGGTGTGGGTGTGAACTGGGACAAAGCCAATGACTATTTGGTCAAGGCGTTCTATGCCGTCAAGCTCGGTTCAGACACTGCGCAGTCCGCGCCCGATCGTTCGGGCCGCTTTTGGATTCAAACCGTCAAATTCTTTTGATGCTGTACGCCACAGGACACACACCATGCCCCACTTTGACAAACCAATGCGCAACAGGACATTGCCTGCGCTCAAACCCGTCGCGCTGGCCTGCTTGTACTGGGTGGGACAGGCCGTCTATGCACAACCCAGTGCGGGCGTGGTGACGGCAGGGCAGGCCACCATCAGCCGCGCACCGGGTCTCACGACCGTGACGCAAACCACACCCAATGCAGCGCTGCAATGGCAAAGCTTCAACATTCCCAAAGGCGAGGTGGTTCAGTTTGTTCAGCCCAGCCGAAGCTCTGTGGCCTTGAACCGCGTGTTGGGTGCTGAACCCAGCTACATTGCCGGGCAGTTGACGGCCAACGGCCAGGTGTTCTTGATCAATCCGCTGGGCATTGTGTTTGCGCCCAGTTCCTCTGTGAATGTCGGGGGGTTGGTGGCGTCTACGCTCGGTATATCGGATGCGCAGTTCATGCGTCAAGACTATCGGTTCGCAGGCTCCCAAACGGGGGAGGTGCTCAACCAGGGCACCATTCAAACCCCCGATGGGGGCTCGGTGGCATTGCTTGGCGCGCGCGTCAGCAACGAGGGGAGCATCGTCGCCCCACACGGGCGGGTGAGTTTGGCGGCAGGTCAGGCCGTGATGCTGGACGTGTTCGGCAACGCCTTGCTGCACGTGGTGGTACAGCAGGGCCAAGCCAATGCCCAGGTGTCCAATTCAGGCTTGCTGCAAGCTCCTGGTGGGCGCGTACTGCTGACCACGCAAACCGCGTTAGATGGCCTGGCCAACGCGGTGAACAACACAGGTCTGATTCAAGCCCAAACCTTGTCCAACGTGAACGGCAGCATCCAACTGCTCGCCGGGATGAGCCATGGCTTGGTTCGAGTGGGTGGTACCTTGGACGCCAGTGCCCCCAACGGCGGTGACGGGGGCCATGTGGAAACCTCTGCGCAACGCGTGACCGTGGTTGACGGGGCCTACATTGACACCCGCGCCCCTCTGGGCAAAACCGGTTTGTGGTGGCTTGACCCGATCGACTACACCATTGCCGCGTCGCTGGGTGATGAAACGCCTGCACAAGTGACCACCAGTTTGGCATCGACCAACCGCACCATCACGGCCACCCACGACATCACCCTGTCAGATGCTTTGACTTGGACCACTGCCAGAACGCTCACCTTGGATGCTGGCCATGACGTGTTGATCCATGGTGCCGTGACCGCCAGCACAGCGGGTTCCGGGCTGGTGCTGATTGCAGGCAACGATGTCAGCGTGACCTCTGCAATCACGGCCAGTGGCGCAGGATCTGTTCTGACCATGAACGCGGGCCGCAACATCACCAGCACGGCAGCTTTGACAGCCAGTGAGTCCAATACGCAAATTTCGTTGACCGCATTGGGCACTATCAGCACGGGCGTGATCACGGCCAATGCGGGGGGCTCTATTTCGATGAAGGCGAATCAGGATGTGGTGATCAATGGGGCGATCAGCGCCGATGGCGGAACGGTGACGCTGCGTGCCGACCAAGACGGGTCGGGCCCTGGCGTGGCAGCTGGCACCGTGCAGTTTGTGGGGGTGGGTGCCGTGAGTGCACCCAACACCGTCATTCGATTCAACCCCGATGGGTATGCCAACACCAGCAGCGAAATTGCCAGTTATGCCAGCAAAGTCACGGGCGTTTTGGATGCGCGCGCCTGGGTGTTTGAACAGGCCGCGAATAAAAGCTACGACGGGTTGAGCGACGCAGCCTTGTCTTTCAATGGCGATCCGAATACAGACTCTGCAGGTGCCGTGGCACTGGTTGGCTCTGGCGCAAGCTTTGGCACACCGAATGCTGGTGTTGGGAAAACCGTCAGTTACACCGGCTACAGCATTCAAGGTGCCAACGTCAATCGGTTTGAGTTGTTCGATGCAGGCACAGGCAGCGTGCTGGCCAACATCACACCCGCTTTGCTGAGCGTGACCGCCAACAACCAGAGCAAAGGCTATGGCACGACCTTGAGCTTGGATGGCAGCGAGTTCACGGCGGTGGGATTGCAAAACACCGATGCCATCAGCAGCGTGTCGCTCGCCAGTGCTGGCCTGGCGGCCACTGCACCCGTGGCCAACAGCCCTTATGGCGTGACACCCTCAGCGGCCACAGGCAGTTCGTTTGCTGCATCGAACTACACCATCACGTACGTCAACGGTGCGTTGACCATCACACCCGCTTTGCTGAGCGTGACCGCCAACAACCAGAGCAAAGGCTATGGCACCACCTTGAGCTTGGATGGCAGCGAGTTCACGGCGGTGGGCCTGCAAAACACCGACGCCATCAGCAGCGTGTCGCTCGCCAGTGCTGGCCTGGCGGCCACTGCACCCGTGGCCAACAGCCCTTATGGCGTGACACCCTCAGCGGCCACAGGCAGTTCGTTTGCTGCATCGAACTACACCATCACGTACGTCAACGGCGTGTTGACGGTGACGCCCGCGCTGCTGAGCGTGACCGCCAACAACCAGAGCAAAGGCTATGGCACGACCTTGAGCTTGGATGGCAGCGAGTTCACGGCGGTGGGCCTGCAAAACACCGACGCCATCAGCAGCGTGTCGCTCGCCAGTGCTGGCCTGGCGGCCACTGCACCCGTGGCCAACAGCCCTTATGGCGTGACACCCTCTGCGGCCACAGGCAGTTCGTTTGCGGCGTCCAACTACACCATCACGTACGTCAACGGTGCGTTGACCATCACACCCGCTTTGCTGAGCGTGACAGCGAACAACCAGAGCAAAGGCTATGGCACGACCTTGAGCTTGGATGGCAGCGAGTTCACGGCGGTGGGATTGCAAAACACCGACGCCATCAGCAGCGTGTCGCTTGCCAGCACTGGCTTGGCGGCCACTGCCCCCGTGGCCAACAGCCCTTATGGCGTGACACCCTCTGCGGCCACAGGCAGTTCGTTTGCGGCGTCCAACTACACCATCACGTACGTCAACGGCGTGTTGACTGTGACGTCCATCACCCCGCCAACGATACCTGTGACACCCCCGGCAGAACCGCCCTTGCTGCCAACGCCTATGCCACCTGTTTTGGAACTGCCAGAGCTAGGCGTGCCTCTGGCTGACAGCACAGGTTCTGAACCAAAACCCACCAACGACGCACAACTTGTTGAGAACTTGTTGTTTCCGTTGGCCCCAAAGCAAAACGCTCCGTTGCTGATCACACAGGCTCACATGAATCCGCCATTCGTGTCAGACCCTGTGTTATTCACGCTTGAAGCGATCCCTGTGGTGAAGACCGTTCAACCTGCTGACATGCCTCAGACGGTGACGGCTCCGATTGTTGCGTTGCCTGTACGACCACGTCGTCAAGATCGAAATTGAGCATCACATGGTGTCTTTAGCGCTGTTCATGACAAGTCGATGGCCTTGTTGGTGGCTGTATGCCTGCATGGGCTTGACAGGTGCGGCGGCATCGCATGCGGATGCGTTGAGGACGTCTTCAGGCCTAGCCCAAGCCAGTGCACCGGTACAGCAAATTCACCAATGGGTTGTGGATACAGGGGATCATCACGCCTTGCCGTTTTTAGTGGTCGATAAAGTTCATGCCACCGTGCATGTGTTCAATGAGCATGCGAATTGGGTTGGCTCTGCGCCCGCATTGTTAGGGGCTGCGCTTGGCGATGCGTCTGCTGCGGATATCGGAGATCGCGCACTGCGAAAAATACGTCCGTTTGAAAAGACCACGCCAGCAGGACGTTTTGAGGCTGCTCTGGACTACAACTTGGCAGGTGACCTCGTGCTTTGGGTTGACTATGCGTCAGCAGTTTCTTTGCATCCCTTGCGCAGTGTGAGCGCGAAGGAACATCGTTATGAACGATTGATCAGTCTGACACCTCTAGATAACCGAATTTCATATGGCTGCATCAATGTGCTGCCTGCATTCTTTGACGAGATCGTCAAACCGCAGTTTGCTCATAGGCCGGGTGTGGTTTATGTTTTGCCGGAAACACGATCTTGGAAATCAGTATTTCTAAAGTCAACTTCTCAAAGTTCTGAAATAGTTAAATAGAGGGCGCTTTCAGCGCAACCCCTCGACACTTTTTGCCAGTGGCGACCAGCGGTCGATTTCGCTGCGCATGTAGCGGGTGAAGGTAGCCATGTCCCAGTCTTGGGTTTCGATATTTTCTTTGGCCAGTTGTTTGAGCGCCGCCTCTGTTTTGAGGCCACGGCGAACTTCCGCATTGATTTTTTCAGCCAGTGCGGGAGACATGCCCGCTGGCCCCGACAAAGAAAACCATGTGGTCGAACTAAGTTCTGGGTAGCCTAGTTCTGCAAAAGTTGGCACATTGGGTTGATCGGGCAGACGTTTGCTTGCGCTGATGGCCAGTGCGCGCGCCTTGCCTGATTTGATGAATGCGCTGGCAGATGTGTAGGTCGTGAAGGTGACTGGAATCTGATTGCCAATCAAGTCGGCAATGGCGGGCGCAGCTCCTTTGTAATTGATGTGTGTTTGGTTGATGTTGGTGCGCTTGGCAAACAGCTCACCTACCAAATGCCCGTGTGTCCCGATGCCTGGTGAGCCCCAGCTCAACCCTTCTTTGAGGGTTTGGCTGTAAGCAATCAGTTCTTTGACAGAGTTCACCGGCAAGCTCGGATGAACCACCAACACCAGCGGTGGGCCACCCATGTAAGCGATGTGTGTGAAGTCGTTGAGCGGGTCCATGCTTTTGTTGGACGCCGGAGCGATCACGTGCGAGCCAATGCCAGACACCACCAAGGTGTAGCCATCGGGGGCAGACTTGGCCACCATTTGGGAGCCGATCACACCACCGCCACCGCCTTTGTTGTCCACCACGAAGGGTTGCTTGAACACTGTTTGCAGGTGTTGTGCGATCAAGCGACCCAGCGTGTCGGATGTGCCACCCGGGGCGTAGGGGACCACGATACGCACGGGTTTGTTGGGCCAGTCGGTGACGCTTGGCTGGGCTTGTAGACCACTGCAAACGAGCCACAAAATGGAGACGCACAGTATTTTTTTCAACACAACGATCCTTTTTGGATGGCTATTAAAAATTAACTGAAATGCTATCATCGTTCCAGAAAGAGGAATGATGTTCCTCTATAAGGAACAAGGAGACTTCTATGCTGAACGCTGAACAAAACGAGCTCGTCACACGCACCAACGCAGGCACACCGATGGGGGAGCTTTTTCGGCGTTACTGGTTGCCCGCCTTGTTGTCTGAAGAGCTGCCTGAGCCAGATTGCGAACCTGTCAGATTGCAACTGCTTGGCGAGCGTCTGATCACGTTTCGAAATACCGATGGGCAACTGGGCGTGATGGACGAGTTTTGTGCCCACCGAGGTGTGTCCTTGTGGTTTGGTCGCAATGAGGAAAACGGTTTGCGTTGTCCCTACCATGGCTGGAAGTTCGATATTCATGGTCAGTGTGTGGACGTTCCGTCTGAGCCTGAAGATAGCCAGTTGTGCAAGCGCATCAAGCTCAAGTCTTATCCCTTGGTTGAGCGTGGCGGGGTGATCTGGATTTACATGGGCCCTCCCGAGTTGCAGCCCGCTCTGCCAGAGTGGGAGTTCGCAACGGTGCCACGCAGCCACAGCTTCACCACCAAGCGTTTGCAAGAATGCAATTGGTTGCAGGCCTTAGAGGGCGGGATCGACTCTAGTCATGTGTCGTTCTTGCATCGCGGCGGGCTCAAGAACGACCCGTTGTTCAAAGGATCCAAAGGCAACGACTACAACATGAACGACTTGCGTCCGCAGTTTGAAGTGGTCGACACCGACGGCGGTTTGTTGATTGGCGTGCGTCGCAAGGCTGAACCAGGCCATTCGTACTGGCGTGTCACACCTTGGATCATGCCTTGCTTCACCATGGTTCCGCCGCGCGCAGACCATCCGATTCATGGGCATTTTTGGGTGCCGATTGACGACGAAAACTGCTGGGCTTGGAGCTTTGACTACCACCCGACTCGACCACTTCACCAAGAGGAGGTGGATGCCATGCGCAACGGCGCTGGTATCCATTGCAAGTATGTGCCAGGCACGTTCATTCCCTTGGCCAACAAAACCAACGATTACCTCATGGACCGACAAAAGCAGCGCAGTGGCGAGCTGTACAGCGGCGTGGAGGGCATTGCGATTCAGGATGCCTCATTGCAAGAGAGCATGGGACCGATCCAAGACCGCACCCGCGAGCACCTGACCTTCACCGACCGAGGGATTGTGCAAACCCGCCGACGTTTGATGGCCGCAGCCAAAGCGCTGGCTGAAAACGGCACGCCACCCCCTGGTAATTTGCCCGAACAACAGAAAATCAGATCGGTTGCCACGGTTCTCCCGGAAACGGCAATTTTTCATGAGGCTGCGCGCGATTCTTTTCGTGCCGAGCCCGGTAAACCGCACACGACGGTATGAAAACACTGGCAGCCGTTGCCCACGCAGCGACGTGCACAGAGCTGCGCGAGTTCGATGTGCCGGCGCCAGACGCGAGCGCGGGTATTTTGGAAGTCGTGACCACTGGGGTCTGCGGCAGTGATTGGGGTTACTACAGCAATTTGCCAGTCTCGCGTGGGCCGTTGATTTTGGGCCATGAAACGGTGGGGCATGTGCGCGCGATCGGATCGATCGCGGCTGGCCGATGGGGCGTGAAAGAGGGCGACTTGGTGGCGCTGGAGGAGTATTTGCCTTGTGGCCATTGCGAGCATTGCCGCAGTGGTGATTTCCGCTTGTGCGATGCCACCGATTGGCGGCTGGGAGGCCTGCGTTACGGCGCGACGGCTTTGTCAGTGTCCCCCGGCTTGTGGGGTGGTTTTGCACGTCATCAGTACTTGCATCTCAACACCGTGTTCCATCGTGTGCCAAGCGGTGTGTCGGCCCGTCATGCGGCACTGGCTTTGCCGCTGTCGAACGGCATTGAGTGGACTTACTTGCAAGGCGGTGCAGGCCCTGGACAAACGGTGTTGATCCAGGGGCCGGGTCAGCAAGGGCTGGCGTGCGTGGTGGCTGCGCGTGAAGCTGGGGCCGAGCAGATCATCGTGACCGGACTGTCAAATCCGACGGACACGCAACGCTTGGCCATGGCCAAACGGTTGGGCGCACACCACACCATCGACATTGAGACCCATGATGTGTTGGAAACCGTGGCCGAGCTCACCCATGGACGCATGGTTGATTTGGTGATTGACTGTGCATCGGGTGGACCGCAATCGGTGGTGAGTGCGATTCGGCTAGCACGTAAAAAAGGCCGCGTCATCCTGGCTGGCCAGAAGCGTCAAGTGATTCCCGAGTTTGAAAGCGATCGCATCATTGCCAATTTCTTGACGGTCAAGGGCATGCGCGGCCACTCTTACCAGTCGGTGGAGTTGGCCTTGCAACTGATTGCTTCGAACAGACACAACGTGTGTGCCATGAGCACGCATGTGTTTGACCTTGGCCAAACCGATTTGGCCTTGCGTTCTTTGGTGGGGCAGGGCGTCGAGGGCGCTATTCATATGACGATTGATCCTTGGGCGTGATGCGCATGTCCAGCCCCCTTCCTGCTGCTGCGCTGTCGTCGGTGACCAATGCCTTGCGCTTGTTAAAGGTGTTCACCGCCGAAGAGCCAGAGTGGGGCATCACCGATTTGGCAAGGCATCTGGGTGTGGCCAAAAGCACAGTTCACCGCTTGGTGAGCAGTTTGGTGCTGGAGGGATTTCTGGAGCAAAACCAGGACAACGGTCGTTACCGTTTGGGCTTGCTGCTCTTTTCGATGGGGACGATGGTGCGACGGCGCATGGATGTGGCGGAGCAGGCTGCGGTGCACTTGCGCCATTTGGCGCAGCAATCCCAAGAGACCGTGCATTTGGCAGTGCTCAATGACGACGAAATTTTGTACCTGCGCAATATTGAAAGCCCGCATGCCATTCGACCAAGGTCTTATTTAGGGGTCAGGATGCCAGCTTTTTGTACCTCTGAAGGGCGTGCAATTCTGGCTCACAGCCCAGCTGCCGTGGTCACTCGTGTTCTTTCTGAAAAGTTAGTCAACAGGACGCCGTTCACGATCACCCACAAGAAAGTCTTGATGGCCAAGTTGGCAGAGGTTCTTGCGCAAGGCTATGCCGTGGATCAAGAAGAAAGCGAACACGCGATGTGTGGTGTCGCTGCCCCGATCTTTGGTGCGAATGGTGAAGTCGTGGCGGCTGTTGGCGTGGTGGGGCCAATACACCGATTAGGCAAGACTCAGTTGCGCAAGTTGGCCCCGCAGGTGACCCGCACGGCACAGACGATTTCAGCCCAACTTGGGTACGACAAGCGCGTGCCATGAAAAGCAAGCCGATCCCGGTTTGGTTGCTGACAGGTTTTTTGGGGTCTGGCAAAACAAGCTTGTTGCTGAATTGGTTGCGCGATCCGGCACTTGCCCATGCGGCCTTGGTGATCAATGAAATCGGTGAGGTCGGAATGGACAACACCTTGGTCGCCTCTGTGGTGGACAGTGCTTCTGTTCTGACTGGGGCTTGTGTGTGTTGTGCCGGTTTAGAAGGGCTTGAAGACACTTTGTCTGAGCTGTGGTGGGACCGGTTGTATCGTCGCCGACCCCGCTTTGATGCCGTGGTGATTGAGACCACAGGCGTGGCTGATCCGCGACCGATACAAGATGCCTTGCGTCGCCATCCATTCTTGCGCGAGCGTTATGCCTTGCAGTCCACGTTATCGACGGTGAGTGCCACCCATGGCTGTGCGCTGCTAGGCTCGTCTCAAGAAGCTGTGGCGCAAGTTCGTGCTGCGGATGTCTTGATCGTGACCAAAACCGATGCGGCTGATCCCAACGAGCTGATCGCGCAATTGATGTTCATGCATTCACAAGCCCATGTGCTGCGATCGGCGCATGCCGGGTTAGGTTGGCGTGATGTGTGCAAAGCCAGTCATCCGTTGCCTGCACAGTCAGATGATGCGTTGTCGTCATCGGTTGGCCCAGCCGTGCATTCGCATGCCTTGCATGCTGACTTTGTGTCCACCCAGGCGTTTGAGGACCTGGCTGCGTTGCATGCCCAGTTGACGTCGTTGCTGTCGGGCGATCTGGTGCGCTTGAAGGGCATTGTGGCGTTGAAGAATGGGCAGATGTGTGCCGTTCAATGGTCTTGGTTGGACACCGCCCTCACGGTCACTGTGCATGAGGGTGTACCACCGGATCAATGGGGTGTGACGTGTATTCGCCAAGCAAAAAGCCACTGACTTGCGTCAGTGGCTTTGCCGGGTTAGAGCGTTTGCGCTAAGTCATAGCAGGGGCACGATCAACAAGGCCACGATGTTGATGATCTTGATCAAAGGGTTGACCGCTGGGCCTGCCGTGTCTTTGTAGGGGTCGCCCACGGTGTCTCCTGTGACAGCCGCTTTGTGCGCATCGCTGCCCTTGCCGCCGTGGTGGCCGTCTTCGATGTACTTCTTGGCGTTGTCCCAAGCGCCGCCGCCTGTGCACATGGAGATGGCGACAAACAGCCCTGTCACGATGGTGCCCATCAACAAACCGCCCAAGGCTTTGGGGCCAAGCACCACCCCGACCAAGATGGGGGCGACCACGGGCAGCAAAGAGGGGATCATCATCTCTTTGATGGCGGCTGTGGTCAGCATGTCCACAGCACGACCGTATTCGGGCTTGGCGGTACCTTCCATGATGCCGGGTATCTCGCGGAACTGGCGCCGCACTTCCTCGACCACCGCGCTGGCAGAGCGACCCACAGCCTCCATGGCCATGGCACCAAAGAGGTAAGGGATCAAGCCCCCGATGAACAGGCCGACGATGACCATCGGGTCGGACAAATCAAAGGTGACGGCTTTGCCCGCGCTCTCAAGCTTGTGGGTGTAGTCGGCAAACAGCACCAACGCGGCCAAACCGGCAGAGCCAATGGCATAGCCTTTGGTCACGGCTTTGGTGGTGTTGCCCACGGCGTCCAATGGGTCGGTCACGTCACGCACGCTGCTGGGCAATTCGGCCATTTCAGCAATGCCACCTGCGTTGTCGGTGATGGGGCCATAAGCGTCCAAGGCCACCACAATGCCCGCCATGCTGAGCATGGCGGTGGCTGCGGTGGCAACGCCGTACAGGCCCGCCAAACTGTAGGCTGCCACGATGGCGGCACACACCGACAGCACGGGCCAGGCGGTGGACTTCATCGAGACGCCAATGCCGGCAATGATGTTGGTGGCGTGTCCCGTGGTGGACGCTTGCGCCACATGTTTGACCGGTGCGTAGTCGGTGCCGGTGTAGTACTCGGTGATCCACACCAACGCAGCCGTCAGCAACAAGCCCACGGCACAGGCACCGAACAAACGCATTTGGGTGCCAGCGCCCAAGGCGTCATCGGGCATCATGGATTTTGTGACAAAGTAGAAAGCGATCAAGCTGAGCAAGCCCGCCACGATCAAGCCTTTGTAGAGCGCTGGCATGACGTTTTTCATGCCGGGGCTGGCCTTGACGAAGAAGCAGCCAATGATCGAAGCAATGATGGACACCCCACCCAGTACCAAGGGATAGAGCACGGCTTGGACTGGGGCGCTGGCGACCACCAAAGCGCCCAGCACCATGGTGGCAATCAGTGTGACGGCATAGGTCTCAAACAAGTCGGCCGCCATGCCCGCACAGTCGCCTACGTTGTCGCCCACGTTGTCGGCAATCACCGCTGGGTTGCGTGGGTCATCTTCTGGAATACCCGCTTCAACCTTGCCCACCAGGTCTGCACCCACGTCGGCGCCTTTGGTGAAGATGCCTCCTCCTAAACGGGCAAAGATGGAGATGAGTGACGAGCCAAAGGCCAATCCGATCAACGGGTTGAGCATTTCAGCCAAATTTTTGTCTGGGGTGAGGTTGCCATTGCCGACCAAGAACCAATAGAAGCCGCCGACCCCCAGCAGTCCGAGTCCTACCACCAGCATGCCAGTGATGGCCCCGCCTTTGAACGCGACATCCAGGGCTGGACCAATGCCATGGGTGGCCGCTTGCGCCGTGCGCACGTTGGCTTTGACGGACACATTCATGCCAATAAAGCCACACGCACCAGAGAGGACGGCACCGACCACAAAGCCGACGGCGGTTTGCATACCCAGAAAGAAAGCAATCAAGATGGCCAAGACCACGCCGACAAAAGCGATGGTTCGGTACTGGCGGGCCAGATAAGCTGCGGCGCCTTGTTGAATGGCCGCAGCAATTTCTTGCATGCGGGCATTGCCGGCGTCCATGGCGAGAATGGAAGATCGGGCCCAGAAACCGTAAACCACGGCAAGCAGACCACAACCAAGCGCAAAAAGAAGCGCAGTGTTGGCAGACATAAGAGAAGTTCTCCTCAGTGTTGTTTCCCAGGAAGGAGGTGCCAACGCTTGGGTTGCATAGGCGCCACCGCTGCGTTGCTTCCTCCAGCCACCGAGTCAAACCCTGCCGCTGTGATTGGCCAACTCGGCCACTTTAAAGCAAAGCTGGAGGGGCGAAAGGCCTGTGAAAGTAAAATCGGGGTTAATCCTTAGCGTTTCTTTCAACCTTCACAACGAGACACCATGTCCTTAGATAACGTCACTCCCGGTAAAAATGTCCCCGAAGCTTTCAACGTGATCATCGAAATCCCGATGAACGCGGATCCTGTGAAGTACGAAGTGGACAAAGAAACCGGTGCCATTTTTGTGGACCGTTTCATGGGTACCGCCATGCACTACCCCACCAACTACGGTTATGTACCCAAGACCATTGCTGGCGATGGTGACCCGGTGGATGTGCTGGTGATTACCCCATTCCCGTTGATCCCTGGTGTCGTGGTGTCATGCCGCCCGATCGGGATCTTGTTGATGGAAGATGAAGGCGGCCAAGACGGCAAAGTGCTGGCTGTGCCAGTGGACAAAATTTTGCCAATCTATAGCCATTGGAAAAAGCCCGAAGATATGAACGAGCTGCGCTTGCGCACCATCGCGCATTTCTTTGAGCATTACAAAGACCTTGAAAAGGGCAAGTGGGTCAAGGTCAAGGGCTGGGAAGGTCCTGAGTCGGCCAAGCAAGAAATTTTGGATGGCATTGCCAACTACAACAAGGCCCACGGCTGAGCCTTGCGCTGACTGACCGCTTTCTGCGGTCAGTTCACCATCACCAGCTTGCCCATCACCCCACGCGATCCCATCTCGGCGTAAGCCTGTTTGAGTTCTGACATAGGCAATGTGTGGTCGATCACGGGCTTGATCTTGCCTTGCTCATACCACTGCAGCAAGGTTTGCATCATGGCTGCATTGGCTTGCGGTTCGCGTCTTGAAAAGTCACCCCAAAACACGCCAACGATGGAGGCGCCTTTGAGCAGCGCCAAATTCCAGGGCAGGGCCGGTATGGGCCCTGCGGCAAAGCCCACCACCAAGTAACGGCCACGCCACGCGATAGACCTGAAGGCGGGTTCCGCCATTTCTCCACCAACCGGGTCATACACCACATCAGGGCCTTTGCCATCGGTCAGCGACTTCAAGGCTTCACGCAGGTTTTGTGTGCTGTAGTTGATGGTGGCATCGGCCCCTTGCGACAGGCACAGCGCGCATTTGGTGTCGGTGGATGCGGCTGCAATGACACGTGCACCTGCGGCCTTGGCAATTTGAATGGCGGCGGTTCCTACGCCTCCCGCAGCACCGAGCACCAAGACGGTTTCTCCTGCTTTGAGTTGACCGCGATCTATCAACGCATGGTGCGATGTGGCGTAGGTCATGATGAAGGCGGCTGCGTCGACCGCAGGAAACCCCTCGGGCAGCGGCATGCACAGCTTGGCTGGGGCCAAGGTATGGGTGCCAAAACCCCCCGTGCCACTCAAACAGGCCACCGATTGACCGATGCGCAAGTGGGTGACGCCTTCGCCCAGGGCTAGTACAACGCCTGCATATTCAGACCCAGGGACAAAGGGCAGGGGCGGTTTCATTTGGTATTTGTTTTGCACGATCAGCAAGTCGGGAAAGTTCAAGCTCGCTGCCTCGATGTGAATCAGCGCTTGTCCAGGTCCAGGCGTGGGCGTGGGGAGTTCTTGCCAATTCAAGGCATCGACACCAATGGGGTTGCTACAAAGCCAGGCGTGCACACAGTTCTCCTATGAATGGGTGTGCGCATGATAGGTGTATGGCGTGCAACCCTACAATTCGTGTCAATCCTCAAGGTTTCCATGAATATTCTGATTTGCAACGACGACGGTTACCAAGCGCCAGGGCTCGTGGCCCTGTATGAGGCGCTCAAAGATTTGGGTCATGTTGAGGTGGTGGCCCCCGAACAAAACAACAGCGCCAAGTCAAATGCGTTGACGCTGCATTCGCCGTTGTATGTGTACCAGGGGCTCAACGGTTTTCGCTACGTCAACGGCACGCCGGCTGATTGCGTGCACATCGCGCTCACGGGCTTGTTGGGCTACAAGCCTGATTTGGTGGTTTCTGGCATCAACGATGGCGCGAACATGGGAGATGACACCATTTATTCGGGCACCGTAGGGGCGGCCATGGAGGGCTACTTATTTGGTATTCCTGCCATTGCGTTTTCGCAAGTTGAGAAGGGCTGGGCCCATTTGGATGCAGCGGCTGTCACAGCACGCACCTTGATTCAACAATTGAGTCATGATGGTTTGACTGGTGCCTCCCCTTGGTTGTTGAACGTGAACATTCCCAGTCGCCCTCTGGATCAAATCAAAGATGTGCGCGTGACCCGTCTGGGGCGCCGTCATGCGGCTGAGCGTGTGATCACGCAGGTCAATCCACGCGGGCAAACCATGTATTGGATCGGTAGCGCAGGGCGAGCCAAAGACGACAGCGATGGCACAGACTTTCATGCCACATTTCAAGGGCATCTCTCGGTAACGCCTTTGCATGTGGATCTGACTGAGCATGCCGAATTGTCGGCGTGGGACCAGCGCTTGACCAAGGCTGTCGAATGAAGCAACGCCCCAGTTTTCCTGCGCGTTTGGATGACGTGGGCAAGTCATCGGCCACGCCCAAAACCTTGCTGGGCGCGACACGTGTGCTGACCCCCCAATCGCCTTTACGTGCTAAGCCAAGTCCTATCGCCAGCCCGACGGGGGTTGGTTTGGATTCGTCAGCGGTGCGCGCTCGCATGGTGCAAAAACTGGCTGAACAAGGCGTGACAGACACGGTCGTGTTGGATGCCATGGGGCGAACCGAGCGGCACCGTTTTGTGGACAGTGCCTTGGTGAATCAAGCCTACGAAGACACCAGCTTGCCGATTGGTCTGGGGCAAACCATCTCCAAACCCAATGTGGTGGCTCGCATGATTGCGCTGTTGCGCGAGGCGCCAGGCTTGCAAGGTCAACCAAGCATGGGCCGTGTGCTGGAGATCGGAACAGGTTGTGGTTACCAGGCGGCAGTGTTGTCGCACGTGGCACGTGAGGTGTACAGCATTGAGCGTCTGCGCGGCTTGCATGACAAGGCACGTGAAAATCTCAGGCCTTTGCGTTTGCCCAATGTTCATGTGATCTTTGGCGATGGCATGTTGGGTTATGCCAAGGGCGCTCCCTACAGTGCCATCATTGCGGCGGCGGGGGGTGAGGCGGTGCCACAAGCTTGGATTGACCAGTTGGCGGTGGGCGGACGCATCGTTGCTCCCATGCAAACCACCAAAGGCCAGCAAGCGCTGGTGGTGATTGATAAAACGCCCCAGGGTTTGCAACAGAGTTTGCTCGAAGCAGTGCACTTCGTGCCTCTAAAATCTGGCATTGCTTGACATGGGAGAACCACGGATGTTGCGTGCTGGAATATGGGTGTTGCTAGCTTCCATGGCTGTTGTTGCCATGTCTGGTTGCGCCACCAAAGGGCGCCCCGCGCCCGTGGAAGACCGTACTTCTGGTGCCTCCGCTGCCGTGGTTCAAGCTTTGCCCGGTGCTGAGAATATGGGCAAACCTGGGTATTACACGGTCAAGCCAGGGGACACGTTGATTCGCATTGGCATGGACCACGGTCAGTCTTGGCGTGATCTGGTGCGCTGGAACAGCCTGGGCAACCCCAATTTGATTGAAACCGGACAAGTGTTGCGCGTCATACCGCCAAACCAGGACACGGGCGTGGTGGTGCGCCCAGTCTTGTCGTCCGCGCCTGTGCAAGCAACGCCTGCCAGTGCGGTGGCTTCTGCTCCGACGGTGCCAACAGCGTCTAAAGCTACAAACGCTGCCGCACCTGCTGCGCCAGACAGCGCCGAAGAGGCCTTACTTTTCAAGTGGCCCACACGTGGCAATTTGCTGGCTGGCTTCGACGAGGTCAAAAACAAAGGCTTAGACATTGCTGGCAAGGCAGGCGACCCAGTGCTGGCAGCTGCGGATGGACGCGTGGTCTATGCAGGCTCGGGTTTGCGCGGGTATGGCAACTTGATCATCCTCAAACACAACAATACCTATTTGACGGCGTATGCCCACAACCAAACCTTGCTGGTCAAGGAAGACCAAGCCATCAAACAAGGTCAAAAAATTGCCGAAATGGGCAACAGCGACGCCGATCAGGTGAAGCTGCACTTTGAAATCCGCCGCCAAGGCAAGCCGGTAGATCCTGCCAAGTACTTGCCTGCCAACTGAGTCTGATATGTTGAACACGGCCGATACGGTGTGGCCTGAACACGCCTTGCACATTGAATCTATGGATCTGGACGCCCAAGGCGTGGCCCACCGCGCCGATGGCAAAGTGGTGTTTGTCGATGGGGCGCTGCCTTTTGAAGTGGTCAGTGCCAATATCCATCGCAAAAAAAACAATTGGGAGCAGGGCTCGCTGATCGAGGTGTTCCGTGAGTCTTCTCAACGCGTGACACCCGGTTGTCCGCACTTTGGCTTGCATGCGGGCGCTTGCGGTGGCTGCAAGATGCAGCATCTGGACGCAACGGCCCAAGTCGCCATCAAGCAACGTGCCGTGGAAGACAACCTTTGGCATTTGGGCAAAGTCAAAGCAGAAACTTTGTTGCGGCCCATCCAAGGTCCGACCTGGGGATACCGTTACCGCGCGCGTTTTTCGGTGCGTTATGTGGTGAAAAAAGGGGTGGTTTTGATCGGGTTCCATGAGCGAAAAAGTCGCTATGTGGCCGATACCCAGCATTGCCCTATCTTGCCCGCACATGTCGAGGCTTTGTTGATGCCTTTGCGCGACATGATCGGTCGCATGCAAGCGCGCGATACCTGCCCGCAAATTGAATTGGCCTGCGGTGACAACGTGACGGCGCTGGTGCTGCGGCATCTGGAGCCGTTGAGTGATGCTGACTTGACATGTTTGCGTGATTTTGCGGCGCAGCACGGTGTGCAGTGGTGGTTGCAACCCAAAGGGCCAGACACAGTGCGCTTGCTAGACGACCGTCAGGTCGAGCAACTCTCGTATGCCTTGCCTGAGTTTGACGTCACCATGCCGTTCAAACCGACCGACTTCACGCAGGTCAACCCTCATATCAACCGCGTGTTGGTGACCCGTGCATTGCGCTTGTTGGATGTTCAACCTCATGAGCGTGTGATTGACTGGTTTTGCGGTTTGGGTAACTTCACCTTGCCTTTGGCCACGCAAGCGCGTGAGGTCTTGGGCATCGAAGGTAGCGAGGCGTTGGTGGCGCGCTCACGCGAGAACTTGGCCTATAACCAAAGCTTGCGCAGCACACCGTTGGCACCCACACAATTTGTCGCGCGTAACTTGTTTGAGATGACGCCTGAGTTACTCACGCAAGACGGTGTGGCAGACAAGTGGCTGGTGGACCCGCCGCGTGAAGGTGCCTTCGCGTTGGCACAAACCTTGGCCACGTTGAAAGAACAACCGGAGTTACGTCAAGGGTGGGTTCCCCCGAAGCGGATTGTGTATGTGAGCTGCAACCCAGCCACTTTGGCGCGCGACGCTGGCTTGTTGGTGAATGTGGCGGGCTACCGTTGTACGCATGCAGGTGCGGTCAATATGTTTCCGCACACAGCCCATGTGGAGAGCATGGCGGTCTTTGAGCTGTCTTGAGGACTTAGCCGCCATGTCTCAATGACGCATAAAAAAAGAGACCCGAGGGTCTCTTTTTTTATGGTCAATCAAGTGCACTTATTCGCGTTCGCCACCAAAAATGCCCAGCAGGGCCAGCAGGCTTTGGAACACATTGATGACATCCAGATACAAGGTCAACGTGGCGCTGATGTAGTTGGTTTCGCCACCATCAACGATTTGTTTGAGGTCATACAGCATGAAAGCGCTGAAGATCAGCATGGACAACATGGAGATCGCCATCATGCCGGCCGAGGAGCCCACAAAGATGTTGATGATGCTGCCAACCATGAGTACCACCACACCGACCGTGAGCCATTTGGCCATGCCAGACAGGTCGCGTTTGATCACGGTGGCCAAGCTGGCCATCAAAAAGAACACACCCGCAGTGCCGCCAAATGCGGTCATCACCAACTCAGCACCGTTTTTGAAGCCCAACACCATGGCGATCATGCGCGAGAGCATCAAGCCCATGAAAAAGGTGAAGCCCAGCAGCACATAGACGCCTGTGGCGCTTTCTTTGGTGCGTTCAATGGCGTAGATGAAGCCAAAAGCACCTGCCAACATCAAAATCATGCCCATCACACCCGACAGCGCGTAACTGATGCCTGTGGCAACGCCAACCCAAGCCCCCAGGACGGTGGGCAGCATGCTCAGTGCGAGCAGCCAGTAGGTATTGCGCATCACCCGGTTGCGTTCTTGGGTGGGTAGCACGCTGTAGTCAAACGCGTGGATTTGATCGTTCATGTCACGGTCTCCTGAAACACCTGCACATGCAGATGGGCTGCATTTTAGGGCTGTGTGGCAGAAATCAAGGACTCCCTACTTTTTTGCAGGGTTCTTTTGTGTTGTGTGCAGGTAAGCAATAAGCAACGAGCAAGTATGCTCTGCGCCTGTCATTCAACCTTGATACTTAGACCCATGAAAATCAAACACGTTCTCGAATCTGTCGATATCAAAGCCATTGCCGCTGCTGCAGAAGCAGAAGCGCTTAAAAATAACTGGGCCGTGACCATTGCCATCGTGGACGATGGCGGTCATTTGCTGGCTTTGCAGCGCTTGGATGGCGCCCCTCCTTTTTCTGCCCACATGGCCCCAGCCAAAGCCAATACGGCGGCGTTGGGCCGTCGTGAAAGCAAGATTTACGAAGATGTGATCAATGGTGGGCGCGTGGCATTTTTGAGCGCACCAGATTTGAATGGCATGCTCGAAGGCGGTGTGCCGATCATGAAAGACGGCCAATGCATCGGTGCGGTGGGTGTGAGTGGCGTCAAATCTAACGAAGACGCACAAATCGCCAAGGCGGGTATTGCCGCCATTGGCTTGTAACACGGCGTTTCAATAAATCAGCCGTTCAGGACTGATTTCTTGCAGGATGGTGGTGGCGATCTCTTCGATGCTTTTATGGGTCGTGGAGAGCCACCGAATGCCTGCTCTGCGCATCATGGCTTCGGCCTCGGACACTTCGGCGCGGCAATTGACCAAACTGGCGTACTTGGAGTGAGGACGTCGTTCATTACGAATTTCGCTCAGGCGCTCGGGTTGAATCGTCAAGCCGAAGATTTTTTTCTTGTGTGGCATCAACGCCGGTGGCAGCTGACGGCGTTCAAAGTCTTCGGGGATCAACGGGTAATTGGCAGCCTTGAGTCCGTATTGCATGGCCAAGTACAGGCTGGTAGGCGTTTTCCCGCTGCGGCTCACGCCTACCAAGATCACATCGGATGACTCCAAATCCCGATTGAGCTGCCCATCGTCATGTGACAGACTGAAGTTGATCGCCTCAATGCGGTCGTGGTATTCCTTACTTTTGCTGACATCTGAAAACCGACCAATGCGGTGGTTGGAGGTGATGCCAAGTTCTTGTTCCAAAGGATTCACGAAGGTGCCAAACATATCGAGCAACATGCCTTTGCAGCCTTCGGTGATGACGTTGAGGACTTCCATATTCACCAGCGTGGTAAAGACTATTGGCTTGCGCCCCTCCACCTCGGCTGTGTGGTTGATTTGACGCACTGCTTGGTGGGCTTTATCGACCGAGTCCACAAAAGGCAGACGGACATGGCGAAATTTCAGTTCAAACTGCGCCAAGATGGCATTTCCAAATGTTTCGGCGGTGATGCCGGTGCCATCTGAGACGAAAAAAACGGTGGGGTTTGGCATGAAAACTTTCTGTGTTGGCGACCTACAATGAGCCATTATCCAAATTTAGCCATGTGCCAAGCCAACCCCTTCCAAGAATTACAAGGTTGCAGCCGCTGCATGGCCTCGTCGGTTTTAACTTCTGGAGCTTTCCCATGTCTGCACTTTTCAGCCCGACCGCCCTGGTCGTACCGTTTGAAAACCTGAGAATGACCGACGTCGAGTCGGTAGGCGGTAAAAACGCCAGTCTCGGCGAGATGATCTCGCAACTCCCCTCAGGGGTTCGTGTGCCTACAGGCTTTGCCACCACGGCGCACGCCTTCCGTGAGTTTTTGCAATACGACGGGTTGACTGAGCGGATCAATGCCCGGTTGGATGCCTTAGATACCGATGATGTGCGCGCTTTGGCCGAAGCCGGGGCAGAAATTCGCGCGATGGTGGAAGCACAACCTTTTCCCGCAGATTTGGAAAAAGCCATTCGCGACGCTTTTGCCACCCTGTCTGCAGGTAACGCAGACGCAACTTTTGCGGTGCGCTCATCAGCCACAGCCGAAGATTTGCCTGATGCCTCTTTTGCAGGGCAGCAAGAAACCTTCTTGAACGTGCATGGCATTGAGGATGTGCTGCACAAGATGAAAGAGGTGTTTGCCTCGCTCTACAACGACCGCGCCATCAGCTATCGCGTGCACAAAGGTTTTGCCCATGCGGATGTGGCTTTGTCGGCAGGGGTGCAACGCATGGTGCGCTCAGACCTGGGTGCAGCAGGCGTGATGTTCACCATTGACACCGAGTCTGGTTTTGAAGATGTGGTGTTCATCACGTCAAGCTATGGCTTGGGTGAAACCGTGGTCCAGGGAGCCGTCAATCCTGATGAGTTTTATGTTCACAAGCCTATGCTCAAGGCGGGCAAGCGTGCGGTGATTCGTCGCAATTTGGGCTCTAAGTTGATCCAGATGGAATTCACCACGCCGGAAGAGAAAAAAGCTTCTGGCAAACTTGTCAAAACCACCGATGTGCCCACGGAATTACGCAACCGTTATTCCTTAACAGATGCGGACGTCGAGCAGCTCGCGCACTATGCTTTGGTGATTGAACAGCACTATGGCTGTCCGATGGACATCGAATGGGGCAAAGATGGCACCGATGGCCAGCTCTATATCTTGCAGGCCCGCCCAGAAACGGTGAAGAGCCAGCAAAAGGGCCAGTCCGAATTTCGCTACAAACTCAAAGGTCATGGCACGGTGCTGGCCGAAGGGCGTGCGATTGGTCAAAAAATTGGCACGGGCCCCGTGCGCTTGGTATACAACATCAGCGAGATGGACAAAGTTCAAGCAGGCGATATCTTGGTGACGGATATGACAGACCCCAACTGGGAGCCCGTGATGAAGCGTGCCAGCGCTATCGTGACCAACCGTGGTGGTCGTACGTGCCATGCAGCCATCATTGCGCGTGAGTTGGGTATTCCTGCGGTGGTGGGCTGTGGCGATGCCACCGAGCGCCTCAAGGATGGCACGTTGGTCACGGTCAGTTGTGCGGAGGGGGATACTGGCTTTATCTATGACGGTTTGCTAGAAACCGAAGTGACCGAAGTTCAGCGCGGCACCATGCCTGACATCAAGACCAAGATCATGATGAACGTCGGTAATCCGCAGTTGGCCTTTGATTTCTGTCAGTTGCCTAACGAAGGTGTGGGCCTGGCACGTCTGGAGTTCATCATCAACAACAATATCGGTGTGCACCCCAAAGCGATTTTGGATTACCCCAATGTGGATGCAGATTTGAAAAAAGCTGTTGAATCTGTGGCACGCGGACACGCCTCTCCCCGCGCTTTTTATGTCGACAAGGTGGCCGAAGGTGTGGCGACCATCGCTGCGGCTTTTTGGCCCAAGCCCGTGATCGTGCGTTTGTCTGATTTCAAATCCAACGAGTACCGCAAGCTGATTGGCGGTAGCCGCTACGAGCCCGAAGAGGAGAACCCCATGTTGGGTTTCCGTGGCGCAGCACGTTACATCAGCGAAGATTTTGGTGAGGCGTTTGCAATGGAGTGCGAGGCCATGAAACGTGTGCGCCAAGATATGGGCTTGAGCAACGTGCAGGTGATGGTGCCTTTTGTGCGCACGCTCAAGCAAGCCGAGCGAGTCACCCAGTTGTTGGCAGATCACGGCTTGAAGCGCGGAGAGAACGAGCTCAAAGTCATCATGATGTGCGAGGTGCCGAGCAATGCCATCTTGGCTGATGAGTTCTTGCAGTATTTCGATGGCTTTTCCATTGGTTCTAACGATTTGACCCAGCTCACGTTAGGCCTGGATCGCGATTCAGGCTTGGAGTTGTTGGCGGCAGACTTTGATGAGCGCGATCCAGCAGTGAAGGCTTTGCTCACTCGCGCCATCAGTGCCTGTCTGGCACATGGCAAGTACGTGGGGATTTGCGGCCAGGGCCCCAGCGATCACCCCGATTTCGCACATTGGTTGGCAGATCAGGGCATCAGCTCGATTTCACTCAACCCTGACAGCGTGATTGAGACTTGGAAGTCGTTGGCTAAGTAGGCCTGCCTGTGACCTAGACGAGACGCACCTCAGGGCAATCCTGAGGTGCGTCTTGCTTTTTAACTGTTACAAATCAACTGTGATGCATCAGCAAATCCAAGCCTCTGCCGACGACCTCGATGTGCCAACCCATGAAGTGGCTGCACCTGAGGGCTTACGTCATCGCACGCGAGTTGGCCTGTGCTTGTTGGTTTTGATCACCGTCGTTGCGCTCGCTGTGGCGTGGTGTTGGCCTGAGCGCACAGCGCTGCACTTCTGGCTGGTCGCGCAAGCATTGCCGGTTTTTTATGCAGTCTTGGCATGGTGGTGGGCGCGTGAACCTGTGGAGGCTGAGCATGGGCTTTAGACCTTGGCGGTGGCGTCTGGTCTTGGCGGGATTGATGGGGGTGACCGTCTTGTCGCTAGGTCTTTGGCTGGCGGACTTGCTGGGGGTCTCTAAATCCCTGATCAATGGATTCTTTTTGGTGGTGTCGATCATTGGTTATGCCGTGATTGGCATGTTTTGTCGTACCGGTAACCCAGAAGAGTATTACGTGGCTGGACGTCGCGTCAGTGCGCCGTTCAATGGTATGGCCACCGCAGCAGATTGGATGTCTGCTGCCTCGTTTATCGGGTTGACTGGGCTGTTGCTTTCTGATGGTTTTGTAGGGGATGGACACCATGCGGGGGGCTTGGCCTATGTCTTGGGGTGGACCGGGGGTTTTTGTCTTTTGGGGTTTTTGTTTGCTGCGAAACTGAATGCCTCATCTGCCATCACTATTCCTGACTTTTTAGGCCAACGGTTCCAGAGTCCGTCCGTTCGGTGGTTGGCTGCATGGGGTGCCATTTTGTGCTCCAGTATTTATCTGATTGCACAGATTTATGGCATCGGTTTGGTGGCTTCCATGCTGTCTGGGCTGACGTTTGAATTAGGCGTTTTCTTGGCATTGGGTGGGATTTTGCTGTGTTCTTTTCTGGGGGGCATGCGCGCGGTCACCTGGACCCAGGTGGTGCAGTGCGTGGTCATCGTGGCATCGATGCTGGCTTTGGGCGTTGCTGTGTCGTGGAAAACGCAGGGGCACCCTGTGTTGGCTGTGGCGGCGGCGCAGTCATTGCAAACCATTGAGCGTCGAGCCAAAGAGATTGAGGCTGATCCAGCAGAGCAGCGCACACGGCAGGCGATTGCTTTGCGAATTCGTGATCTAGATTCAAAAATCGCCGATCCCGTGGCTACACGCACCATTGAGCGTCAAGTCATTGCTCGACAAATTGCGCGGGCTAAAGCGGATAACGCGCCTTTACGCGAGATTCAAGCTTTGGAAGCCAATCCAGCTTGGCGAGAGGTCGGGGTCGAGCGTTTGACGCAAGCGTGGTGGACCGAGCGTGAGCAATTGATACAAACACTCAATCGTCCAGTGGGTTTTCAAGCGCCCGATCTGTCTGGCTTGAATCAAGGATGGGTGAACACGGTTGCGCTGGTGTTTTGTTTGATGGTGGGGACTGCGGCACTGCCTCATGTGCTGGTTCGTTCCTATACGGCATCAAGTCCTACGCAAGCCCAGCGTTCGGTAGTTTGGGCGCTGTTTTTTATCGTAGTGGTGTATCTGTGTGCTTCGGCGTTGGCGGTTCTGATCAAGTCGTTTGTCTTGACGGAATTGGTGGGGGTGAATTTAGACCAATTGCCGGATTGGGCTGATCGACTCAAATTGCGCAAACTGGCCTTGCTCACTGTTCAAGACTACAACCACGATGGCATTGTGCAGTTTTCAGACGTTCGTTTGTTCAACGACTACGTGGTGTTGGCAGTGCCGGAGATTGCACGTTTATCCCCGGTTTTTACAGGCCTGATTGCCGCCGGTGCATTGGCTGCTGCGTTGTCTACCGCAGACGGTCTTTTGTTAACCATCTCTAATGCTTTGGCGCAAGACTTGTACTTCCAAACAGCCGCGCCACAAGCCCCAGCATTGCGACGTGTGATGTTGTCAAAAATTTTGCTAATGGTGGTGGCATTGCTGGCGGCGTGGTTTGCTACCAATCGACCTGTCAACATTTTGTTTTGGATTACCTGTGCTTTTTCGTTGGCGGCATCCACCTTTTTCCCCGTCTTGCTGCTAGGGCTATATTGGCCCGCAATGAACCGTGTGGGGGCCATCGCAGCGATGGCGTCGGGCTTGGGGGTTTCTTTTTACTACATCGTCTCTAATCACCCCTGGGTCCAGATGAGGCTGCAGCTGAGCCCTCAGGACACAATTTGGTGGGGCTTGGATCCAACTTGTGCGGCCGTTTTTGGTGTTCCGATGGGGTTGTTTTTGGGGTACGTCTTCAGTCAATCCTCTGCTTCGAAAAATTGACTATAATGATGGGCTTTCCCTTGCTACACCACGTCTGACGCCGTGGGTGGCTTTAACCCTCAAGGAGTGTCCATGCGTCATTACGAAATCATTTTGTTGATCCATCCGGATCAAAGCGAGCAAGTCCCAGCCATGCTGGAGCGTTACAAAGGCATGATCACCGCAGGTGGTGGTGCTATTCACCGCATGGAAGACTGGGGCCGTCGCCAGCTGTCTTACATGATCAACAAGTTGGCCAAAGCCCACTATATTTGTTTGAACATTGAAGCTGACCAAGCTGTGATGTCTGAACTTGAGCATGCGTTCAAGTTCAACGACGCAGTGTTGCGCCACCTGACCGTTTTGAAGAAGAAAGCTGATACAGCGCCTTCTTCAATGATGAAAACGGTAGAGCGCGAAGAGGCTCGCAAAGCGCAACAAGCCGAATTCTCGGCCTAAGTTTTTGCGTTTTATTGCAAGGTGTGAATCACATTGTTTTGAACGCTTGCATCGCAGAGGTTTCGGCCTTGCGGTACACCCCAGCAGGGTTGCCAGCGCTTGATTTGAGACTCGAACATGAGTCTGATATCGAAGAAGCGGGGCAGCAGCGCCAAGTCAAAGCAAGTGTCAAAACCGTCGCCGTGGGAAATCTTGCTGCGCAGTTGGCTCAGCAACCTCTTGGCAGTGTTTGGCAGTTCACGGGCTTCTTAGCCTCACCACGCAATAGCAAAAACGTCATCCTTCACATTCAGAATTTTCAGCAAATTTCATAGAAAGCCCAGATCATGGCTACGTTCAAGAAATTCAACAAAGACAAGCGCCCCAAGCGCAACACGCAATCTCTGCTGTTCAAGCGCAAGCGCTTTTGCCGCTTCACCGTCACTGGCGTGGAAGAGATTGACTACAAAGATGTCGACACTTTGCGTGACTTCATCGCCGAAAACGGCAAAATCATCCCCGCTCGTCTGACCGGCACCCGTGCCATTTACCAGCGTCAGCTCAACACGGCCATCAAGCGTGCACGCTTTCTTGCCATGTTGCCCTACAGCGACCAGCACAAAATTTAAGGAGAAACGACCATGCAAATTATTCTGCTCGACAAGGTCGTGAACCTCGGCAACCTGGGCGAAATCGTCAAGGTGAAAGATGGCTACGCACGTAACTTTTTGATTCCTTCTGGCCGCGCCCGTCGCGCCACAGAAACCGCTATCAAAGAATTCGAAGTACGCCGTGCCGAACTCGAAAAAGTGGCTGCTGAAAAGCTGGCTGCTGCACAAGCTCAAGGCGAAAAGTTGGGTGGTACAACCATCAAGCTGAGCCAAAAAGCTGGTGTGGATGGTCGCTTGTTTGGTTCTGTCACCAATTTCGACATTGCTGAAGAACTCAATAAGAGCGGTTATGCCGTGGTTAAAGCCCAAGTGCGTATGCCCAATGGCCCGATCAAAGTGGTCGGTGACAGCACGGTCAGCGTGGCCTTGCACACCGATGTGGTGGTTGATATCACCGTGTCTGTGTACGGCGAAACAGCCTAAGTTTCTGCTACCCAGTCAAAAGCCGCTCCTTGGAGCGGCTTTTTCTTTTGATTTCCCCAAATAACCCACGCCTTATCCACAGGGTTATCCGATGACTTGGGTGGTCTCTGGGCTTAGGATGTCGTATTCACAGGAACCTTATGTCTGCTGTTTTATCTGGTCTTGAAGAAGGCTTCTCTGGCGATAAACAAATCGCTCAACTGCGCATTCCTCCGCACTCCATTGAGGCTGAATCCAGTGTGTTGGGCGGCTTGTTACTCGACAATGGTGCCTGGGACCGGGTGGGGGACTTGTTGGTCGATGGTGACTTCTACCGTTACGAGCACCGACAGGTGTATGCAGCTATTGGTGCATTGGTCAACGCCAGCCGGCCCGCTGACGTGATCACGGTGTACGAACATTTACAGGCGCTGGGCAAGGCTGAGGAAATAGGAGGCTTGGGCTACTTGAATGCCTTGGCTCAGTATGTGCCTAGTGCCAGCAATATCCGTCGTTATGCCGAGATCGTGCGAGAGCGTTCGATATTGCGCAAATTGGTGAGTGCAAGCGATGAAATCGCCACCAACGCGTTCAATACCCAAGGTCGTGCGGTGGCTCAAATCCTAGATGAGGCCGAGCAAAAAATCTTCAATATTGGCGAAGAAGGCTCGCGCATGAAGCAAGGCTTTCAAGCCATGCCGCAGTTGGTGGTTGATTTGTTGGACCGTGTGCAGGAAATGGCCGACAACCAGAATGACATCACTGGCGTTCCCACTGGATTCTTCGACTTTGATCGTATGACTTCTGGTTTACAACCTGGTGATCTGATTGTGTTGGCTGCACGTCCGTCCATGGGTAAAACGGCTTTGGCGATCAACATTGCCGAGCATGTGGCCTTGAACGAAGGTTTGCCTGTGGCTGTGTTCTCGATGGAGATGGGTGCCTCACAGCTGGCAGTGCGTATTGTTGGCTCCATCGGTCGTATCGACCAAGGCCATTTACGCACGGGCAAGTTGAGTGATGACGAATGGCCGCGCCTGACAGAAGCCATTGAGAAACTGCGTAATGTTTCATTGCACATTGACGAAACGCCTGGTTTGACTCCTAGCGAGTTGCGCGCCAATGCACGTCGCCTGGCACGTCAATGTGGCAAGTTAGGCTTGATCGTGGTGGACTATTTGCAATTGATGAGTGGTTCCAACAGTAGCGGTGGCGACAACCGTGCAACTGAAATCGGTGAAATTTCACGCGGCTTAAAAATGCTCGCCAAAGAATTGCAATGCCCCGTGATTGCTTTGTCTCAGTTGAACCGAAGCGTGGAGCAACGTACAGATAAGCGTCCCATGATGAGTGACTTGCGTGAGTCAGGCGCCATTGAGCAAGATGCAGACGTGATCATGTTCATTTACCGTGACGACTACTACAACAAAGAGTCCAAAGAGCCGGGTGTAGCAGAAGTCATCATTGGCAAACAACGTAACGGCCCAACAGGAACCGTGAAGCTGGCTTTCTTGAAGCCGCTGACCAAGTTCGAGAGCTTGGCCAGTGGGTACAACAACGGCGATTTCTAATTTTTAGAGTACATCGCTGGCGTAATCTGCCAGTCGTGAGCGTTCGCCACGTGCCAGGGTGATATGGCCTCCGTGTGGCCAACCTTTGAATCGATCCACAGCATAGGTCAAGCCTGAAGAGCCTTCGCTCAAGTAAGGCGTATCGATTTGGGCCAGGTTGCCCATGCACACAATTTTGGTACCTGGTCCCGCACGTGTGATGAGAGTTTTCATTTGCTTGGGTGTCAAGTTTTGCGCTTCGTCAATGATCAGATACTTGTTCAGAAAAGTACGACCGCGCATGAAGTTGAGACTTTTGATCTTGATGCGGCTACGAATCAATTCGCTGGTGGCCGCACGGCCCCATTCGCCAGCACTCGTCTCGGTCTTGGCCAAAACTTCTAAGTTGTCATCGAGTGCGCCCATCCAAGGGCCCATCTTCTCTTCTTCTGTGCCTGGTAAAAAGCCGATGTCCTCTCCCACACTCACTGTGGCGCGGGTCATGATGATTTCGGTGTAGCGACGCTCATCCAATACCTGCGTTAAGCCTGCGGCCAAAGCCATCAAGGTTTTTCCTGTGCCTGCTGTACCGGTAAGGGTCACGAAGTCAATTTCGTGATCGGTGAGCAAGTTCATGGCGAAGTTTTGTTCGCGGTTGCGTGTGGTGACACCCCACACTGCATTTTTGAGGTGATTGAAATCTTTGAGAGTTTTCAGTACCACCGTTTTTCCGCGAATTTCAGTCACGCGGGCATACAAACTGGGTTCGCCCGGGGCTTCGAAATACACGAACTGGTTGATGTGCAACTCAGGCACGATAGGGCCGCTCAGACGGTAGAAGGTTTGACTGCCGCTCTGCCAGCTCTCTACCGATTTGGCGTGTTTGATCCAAAAGTCAGGCGGTAAGGCCAAAGCACCAGAGTACAACAAGTCGCCGTCTTCTAGCGTCTTGTCGTTTTGATAGTCTTCTGCGGCCAAACCCAACGCACGTGCTTTGACACGCATGTTGATGTCTTTGGAGACCAGAACTACTTCGCGCGGTGCGTATTGCACACGCAAGGCGTCGACGACTCCCAGAATTTGGTTGTCGGCCTTTCCTTGTGGCAGGCTGGCAGGCAGGTTGAAATCCAGTGCCTGGGTTTGGAAGAATAGTCGTCCACCGACTTGGCGATGGCCTGTGCTGTCGAGTTTTAAACCTGTTGCAATGTCGGCACCATGGGTTGCAACCAGAGCATCCAAGGTTCGGCTTGTTTGGCGTGCGTTACGCGCCACCTCGGTCATTCCCTTCTTGTTGCTGTCGAGCTCTTCCAACACGATCATCGGCAAAAAGATGTCGTGCTCTTCGAAGTTGAACAGGCACATCGGGTCGTGCATCAACACATTGGTGTCAAGTACGAATAATTTGCTCGGGCCAGTGCGTTTGGCTTTCTTCGGGGCCGCAATGACCTCAGAGGCTGCACGCTCAGCATAGCGGCGACGATCTTGTTGGCGAGGTTTGCTGCTGTGGCGAATAGTTTCTGCAGGTTCTACGCTTGAAACATCTTCTGCCGTGACGCCACCGGTCGTGCGATCGAATGCTTCGATGGAAGATGTTGTGGTTGATGCACTTTCTGTCTCGTCGTAGTGCGCCACAGAACGTCGCAATGCGCGAGGCTTTGCGGAGGCGTCCAGTGCTTCGGTGTTCAGTAAGGCAGCGCGTTTGGTGGGGGCGGGAGGCAGTGGCATGTGGAGATCGGAGAGAGGGTTAAAACACAAGCATGAGGCTTAAAAAGCGCAAAAGCCGCCTGGAGGCCAAGGCGGCTTTTGTGGGTGAAACGTGTTCGCTTCTTTCAACATCATGGGGCCACTATACCTGAGCCCTATGACATTTGGTGAATCGGCTCGGTTCAGCCACCTGCCTTTTTCAGTGCCTTGACCGCTTTGAGCACATCGTCCACATGGCCAGGGACTTTCAATCCGCGCCATTCTTCTTTCAGCAAGCCATCGGCGCCAATCAGGAATGTGCTGCGTTCAATGCCTTTGACTTTTTTACCATACATGATTTTATTTTTGACCACGCCAAACATGTGGCACATCTTTTCTTCTGTATCGGCGATCAACTCGAAGGGCAGTTCAAGCTTTGTTTTGAAATCGTCATGTGACTTCATGTTGTCTCGTGACACGCCAAACACAACAGCTCCGGCCTTGACGAAGTCTTTGTATTTGTCACGAAATTGCATCGCTTCGGTCGTGCAGCCAGGCGTGTTGTCTTTTGGGTAAAAGTACAGCACCAGCATGTTGCCCGTGTGCGAGTTGTTAGACACCTTGATGCCACCTGTGGCATTGGCTTCAAATTCGGGAAGGGGTTTGTTGACAACAATTGCCATAGCGCTTCAATCAGGTGTGACAGTAAAGACGGCCGATGGAGTGGGGCAACTGTCTAGACGCCCCCAGCGGCAACCCATTATTTTAACTTGAAATCAAAGGGGCAGACAGATCGGGCCTCGATGTGTAGGTAATGCCTCACTCAGTCGCTGTTTTGACCTTCAATCAACAGTGCGGCGGCCACCTTGCGGCCTTCGCCCGCCAAGATGTTGTAGGTGCGGCAGGCTGCTTGGGTGTCCATTGTTTCGACGCCAATGCGCTTTTGCATCAAGCCTTGCATCCAGGCGGGTGACGCAAACCGCAGCAGCTTGCCGCTGCCGAATATCACGAACTCGACATCAAGCTCTGCCAGTTGTGCGAAATGTGAAGGGCCGAGGTCTTGAAAGTGTTCACAACCCCAATCAAACTGGGTGCCGTTGGATGCGATGACTACGCTGTGGTGAGTTTTTTCCCCTTGAATGGCGACCCATCCAGGGCCGTAGCCGGTGACAGATGGCACATCAAAGCGATCGGGTTGCAGTTTCATGGGCGGTTTGTCAATGTGTCGGTCTGAGAGGCGGGGTGTTCTGTGGTCAAATTATAGGTTTTCACCCGTAAAAGCGCCCTCGGAGGGACTTTGAAGAAGATCCAAAAATCCAACAAGCTGTCCAACGTCTGTTATGACATTCGCGGTCCCATCATGGACCGAGCCCGTCAAATGGAGGAGGAAGGCCACAAGATCATCAAGCTCAACATCGGCAACTTGGCCGTGTTTGGCTTCGATGCGCCTGAAGAAATTCAGCAAGACATGATCCGCAACTTGCCCAACTCGGCAGGCTACTCGGACAGCAAGGGCATTTTTGGTGCCCGAAAAGCAGTGATGCATGAGACCCAGAAGCAGGGCATCAAAGGCGTCACGCTAGACGATATTTATTTGGGCAACGGTGCCAGCGAACTGATTGTGATGGCTACCAACGCTTTGCTGAACAACGGCGACGAATTGCTGTTGCCAGCGCCCGACTACCCGCTGTGGACGGCTGCGGTTAGCCTGTCGGGCGGCACGCCTGTGCATTACTTGTGTGATGAAGCTAACGGTTGGATGCCAAACATCGACGATATTCGCGCCAAGATCACGCCCAACACCAAAGGCATTGTGGTGATCAACCCCAATAACCCGACAGGTGCTTTGTATTCTGATGATTTGCTCAAGCAAATCGTGGCCTTGGCCCGTGAACATGGCTTGGTCATCTTTGCTGATGAGGTGTATGACAAGGTTTTGTATGACGGCGTCAAGCACACGCCCATTGCCAGCTTGAGCCAAGATGTGCTGACCCTGACCTTCAACTCTTTGTCCAAGAGCTATCGTTCATGTGGTTATCGCGCTGGCTGGTTGGTGGTGTCGGGCGACAAAAAGCCGGCGGTCGATTACATCGAGGGCTTGAACATGCTCTCCAACATGCGCTTGTGTGCCAACGTGCCTGGTCAGTGGGCCATCCAAACAGCTTTGGGGGGGTACCAAAGCATCAATGATTTGGTGGGCGAGGGCGGTCGACTGCGTAAGCAACGCGACTTGGCGTATGAGCTCATCAGCGCGATCCCTGGCGTGAGCTGTGTCAAGCCTCAGGCAGCCTTGTACATGTTCCCCCGCCTTGATCCCAAGGTTTATCCGATCAAAGATGATCAGAACTTTTTCTTAGAGTTGCTCCAAGAAACCAAAGTCATGCTGGTGCAAGGCACAGGTTTTAACTGGCCCAACACGGACCACTTTCGCATTGTGTTCTTACCGCACGAAGACGACTTGCGCGAAGCCATCGGGCGCATCGCCAAATTCCTAGAAAACTACCGTAATAAAAATTCCGCATGAAACCGATCCAAGTAGGCCTCTTTGGCATAGGCACCGTAGGCAGTGGCACTTTTGAAGTGCTCAAACGCAACCAAGAGGAAATCCAGCGCCGCGCAGGGCGCCCCATCCAAATCACCATGGTGGCTGACCTAGATGTGGCGCGTGCCAAATCCATCGTGGGGAGCACCGTTCAGGTGGTCAGTGATGCACGTCAGATCATTGCCAACCCCGAGATTGACATCGTGGTTGAGTTGATCGGTGGCTATGGTATTGCCAAGCAACTGGTGCTTGAAGCCATTGATGCAGGCAAGCACGTGGTCACGGCCAACAAAGCTTTGCTTGCTGTGCATGGCACTGAAATTTTTGCCGCTGCTCACAAAAAAGGTGTGATGGTGGCGTTTGAAGCGGCTGTGGCGGGTGGCATCCCGATCATCAAGGCCTTGCGTGAAGGCTTGACGGCCAACCGCATCCAATGGCTGGCCGGCATCATCAACGGCACCACCAACTTCATCTTGTCTGAGATGCGCGACAAAGGCTTGGCTTTTGACGACGTGCTCAAGCAAGCTCAAGCCCTGGGCTATGCCGAGGCTGACCCCACCTTTGACATTGAAGGTGTGGACGCTGCGCACAAAGCCACCATCATGTCTGCCATTGCCTTTGGCGTGCCGGTGCAGTTTGACAAGGCCTACGTGGAGGGCATCACCAAACTCGAATCACAAGACATTCGCTATGCCGAACAACTGGGCTACCGCATCAAGCTGTTGGGTATTTCCAAGCGCACAGAACTTGGCATTGAGCTGCGTGTGCACCCTTGCCTGGTGCCCGCCAAACGCTTGATTGCCAATGTGGAGGGGGCGATGAACGCCGTCATGGTGCAAGCCGATGCCGTGGGTACCACCTTGTATTACGGCAAAGGCGCGGGCAGTGAACCCACCGCCAGTGCCGTAATTGCCGATTTGGTGGACATCACGCGTTTGCATACCGTGGACCCACTCAACCGTGTGCCGCACCTGGCTTTCCAACCTGATGCGATGAGCGATTTGCCCGTGCTGTCGATGGAGCAGGTGGTGACCAGCTACTACTTGCGCCTGCGTGTGGCCGATCAAGCAGGGGTTTTGGCCAAGGTCACGGGAATTTTGGCGACGGCCAACATCAGCATTGATGCCGTGCTTCAGCGCGAAGCCGGTGAAGGTGAGAGCCACACTGATTTGATCATCCTGACCCACGATTGCCCTGAGGCGAAGATGAACCAAGCCATGGCTGAGATGCAACAACTCAGCACGGTGTTGGCACCGATCACCCGCATCCGCAAAGAAGAGCTGAACTGATGCAATACCTGTCGACACGCGGTCATCCCGAGCGCAAGCGTTTTTGTGAAATCTTGTTGGAAGGCTTGGCCCCAGACGGGGGCTTGTATTTGCCCGACCATTACCCTCAAGTGACGCCAGATGCGCTGGCACGCCTGCGCAACGTCTACGCACACCAAGGCTATGCCAGCCTTGCCTTTGAAGTGCTGTCGCTCTACATCGACGACATTCCCGCCGATGACCTGAAAGCCTTGTGCGTTAAGACATACACCCAAGAGGTGTTTGGCACGGCGGCGATTGTGCCGGTGCGCGCGCTCGAGCCTGGTTTGTTTGTTGAGGCCTTGTCCAACGGACCCACGTTAGCCTTCAAAGACATGGCTATGCAGCTGCTGGGTAATTTGTTTGAGTACGAATTGGCACGACGTGGCGAGGAGCTCAATATTTTTGGTGCGACCAGTGGTGACACTGGCAGCGCAGCCGAATACGCCATGCGCGGCAAACGCGGTGTGCGGGTGTTCATGACCAGCCCTCATGGGCGCATGAGTCCATTCCAGCAGGCGCAAATGTTCAGCCTGCTCGACGACAACATCCACAACATCGCGATTGAGGGTGTGTTCGACGATTGCCAAGACTTGGTCAAGGCTGTGTCCAACGATCTTGAATTCAAGAGCAAATACAAAATCGGCACCGTCAACTCCATCAACTGGGCCCGCTTGCTGGCGCAGGTGGTGTACTACTTTGCGGGGTACTTTCAAGTCACCACAGACAACGCCCAACGCGTGAGCTTCACCGTACCGAGCGGTAATTTTGGCAATGTGTGTGCCGGTCATGTTGCACGCATGATGGGCCTGCCCATCGCCCAACTGGTGGTGGCGACCAACGAAAACGACGTGCTCGATGAGTTTTTCCGAACTGGTGTCTACCGAGTACGCGGCAGCGCCGACACACATGAGACGTCGAGTCCTTCGATGGACATTTCCAAAGCCAGCAATTTCGAGCGCTTTGTGTTCGATTTGCTGGCGCGTGATGGCACCCGGGTCAACAGCTTGTTCGGTGCCGAACTTTCCGCGCAGGGCCGATTTGACCTAAGTGCAGATCCGCAATTTGCACAAGCCGCAACGCGCTACGGTTTTGTCAGTGGCAAGAGCACCCATGAAGATCGTTTGCAGACCATTCGTTCGGTCTACCAGTCCTTTGGACAAATGGTGGATACCCACACGGCAGACGGCATCAAAGTAGCACGTGAGCACATGCAAGCGGGTGTCCCGATGGTGGTGCTTGAAACTGCATTGCCGATCAAGTTTGCAGCCACCATCGTAGAGGCTTTGAACCGCGAGCCTGATTGCCCAGCCAAGTTTGAAGGCATAGAAAGCCTTCCACGTCGCGTGCAGGTGATGCCTGCCGATGTGACCCAAGTCAAGGCCTACATCACCCAACATTGCGATCACGCATGAAAGTGGTGGCCTTTGCCGGTTTTTCCGGGTCTGGAAAAACCACCTTGGTGGAACAAATGATTGGCGTCATGCGTCTGCGTGGCTTGCGAGTTTCTGTGGTCAAGCATGCGCACCATGACTTTGACATCGACCATCCAGGAAAAGACAGCTGGCGGCATCGCGAAGCCGGTGCTTTTGAGGTGGTAGTGGCTTCGCACCGTCGATTGGTTTTACAGCGCGAGTTTGAGCAACCGGCGCAGCTTTCTGTTCACCATTTGTTGGCCGAGGTCTATGACGGCGTGGACTGGGTGCTGGTTGAAGGCTTCAAGCGCAGCGATGTGCAAAAAGTCGAGGTATGGCGTCAAGCGTCGGGCCAACCCGTGCGCTATCCAGAAGATGATTTTGTGGTCGCCATTGCCACCGATTCGCCCGAGGCTTTGCCCGAGGCCACGCAGCGCCCTGTGCTAGATTTGAACGACCCCGAGGCGGTCTGTGATTGGTTGATGGCTAACCAAGACCGCTTCGACTACAACCCACCTCTGTTATGACCCGACCTGCCTTGTTGTCTCTGGATGAAGCCCTGCCTCAATTGCTGGCGCACGCCCAGCCTTTGCCAGGTGTGCAGTCGGTCTCGACCTTCGAGGCCGATGGTCGGGTGCTGGCGCAAGATGTGACGTCTGCCTTGCAAGTGCCACCGCAAGACAACAGCTCCATGGATGGCTATGCCGTGCGAGTGGCCGACTGCGTTCAGGCTGGTGCGTTGCTGCGTGTGACACAGCGCATCCCTGCGGGCTCTCACGGTACGCCTTTGGGGGCAGGTGAAGCTGCCCGCATCTTCACCGGTGCCCCCATTCCAGAAGGTGCAGACGCGGTGGTGATGCAGGAAGACTGTGAAGCGGTGGAGCCATCACAGGTGAAGGTGCTCAAGAGGGTGCCGATCGGACAATGGATTCGCCGCTCGGGTGAGGATGTCACGCGCGGCGCCAAGGTGTTGGCTGCGGGGGACCGACTCACACCCGCTTCGTTGGGCCTGGCCGCCAGCATTGGTTTGGCCCAATTGCAGGTGGCGCCCCGTCCGCGCGTGGCTTTATTTTCTACGGGTGACGAGTTGGTCATGCCGGGTGATGTGGCGCCTGATGCCATGCCACCAGGCGCAATTTACAACTCCAACCGTTTCTTTTTACGTGCCATGCTGCAACGCTTGGGCTGTGACGTGACGGACCTTGGCATCGTGCCCGACCAACGTGAAGCCACCCTTCAGGCGCTGCGTGATGCAGCCAGCCACCACGACCTGATTTTGACCAGTGGTGGTGTGTCAGTCGGAGAGGAAGACCACATCAAACCCGCCGTGCAAGCACTGGGCACCTTGAACCTGTGGCAACTCGCCATCAAACCTGGTAAGCCGTTCGCTTATGGCCAGGTCAACCGCACAGATCGCGCATCAGGGGCGTGTCATTTCATGGGTTTGCCGGGTAACCCGGTGTCGAGTTTTGTCACATTCTTGCTATTGGTTCGTCCGTTTGTGTTGGCCTTGCAAGGTGTCAGACAGACCGAGATTGCTCGCACTGAGTTGACGGCACATTTCGACTGGCCCCGTGCCGACAAGCGACGCGAATTCTTGCGTGTGCGACGCAACGCACGAGGTGGTTTGGATTTGTTTGCGAATCAAAGCTCAGGCGTGCTCACGTCGGCTGTTTGGGGGGATGGCGTGGTAGATAACCCCGCCGGGCAAACCATTGCGCCAGGAGACACGGTGAGTTTCATTTCGTTTACGGAGTGGTTGGCATGAACTTGACTGTGCGCTATTTCGCATCCATCCGTGAAGCTGTGGGGCATGGCAGCGAAGCCGTTCAAACTCAGGCCGCTACGCTGGCGGATTTGCGTGCAGAGTTGATCGCCCGAGGCGGTGCGTATGCCGATGTGCTGGCCCCGGGCCGTGCGGTGCGCATGGCGCTCAACCAAGACTTGTGTGAGGCTTCGGTTGCTTTGACCGATGGCTGCGAGGTGGCATTTTTTCCTCCGGTGACGGGTGGTTGAAGATGTCGATGACGGTCTCCATCCAAACCCAAGACTTTGACGTCAGTCAAGAGTTGGCTGCTTTGCGACAAGGTGATGCCCGCGTTGGTGCTGTGTGCAGTTTTGTTGGCACGGTTCGCGAACGCAACGAGGGCAGTCAAGTCTCCAGCATGGAGTTGGAGCATTACCCCGGCATGACCGAAAAAGCCATCGAGGCTATGTTGGCTCAAGCCCAACAGCGGTTTGACATATACGCCGCACGCGTGATCCATCGCGTGGGCTTGTTGCAACCTCAAGATCAAATTGTTCTGGTTGCCGTGACTTCAGCACACCGAGGTATGAGCTTCCAGGCGTGTGAGTTTTTAATGGACTATCTCAAGACGCAGGCGCCGTTTTGGAAGAAAGAAGTCACACCTGAAGGCGCACGTTGGGTGGACGCCCGCGTTAGCGACGACCAAGCTTTGGCACGCTGGGGTATTCAAGTCAACAACGCTGTTTGAGCGTGGCCGGGTCATTTTCGACCCTCAACGCAGCTGCTTTGACCCAGGTCAACACTTGTTAGGTCGCGCTCACTTGAAATGTAAGGGATCAGCCTCAGCTATGAGGCAATTCAATATTCGATTCCGGAGTTTTCATGCGTCTTGACAAACTGACAACCAAATTCCAAGAAGCTCTCTCAGAAGCCCAAACTTTGGCGCTGGGCAACGACCACGCCTATATCGAGCCTTCGCATGTGGTGGTGGCCATGCTGCGCCAAGACGATGGCCCCAAGTCGTTGCTACAGCGTGCGGGTGCCAACGTCACAGGTTTGGCTGCTGCGGCTGAAACGGCGATGAATCGCTTGCCCAAAGTGCAGGGTCAAGAACAGGTGCAGGTGGGACGAGATTTGGTCTCGCTTATCCAAGCTGCTGAAAAAGAATCCATCAAACGTGGTGACCAATACATTGCCAGTGAATTGTTTTTGCTGGCCCTGTGTGACAACAAAGGTGACTGGGGCAAGCTGGCACGGGACAACGGATTGACACGTCAAAGCTTGGAAGCCGCAGTCACTGCAGTGCGAGGAGGGCAAAAAGTCGATAACGCCGAGAGCGAGGGGCAACGAGAGTCGCTCAAGAAATACTGTGTTGATTTGACCGAGCGCGCTCGCAGCGGCAAGCTCGATCCGGTGATTGGCCGTGATGATGAAATTCGCCGCGCGATCCAAGTGCTGCAGCGCCGTACCAAAAACAACCCGGTGCTGATTGGTGAGCCTGGTGTCGGCAAAACGGCCATCGTTGAAGGGCTGGCCCAGCGCATTGTGTCGGGTGAAGTTCCTGACTCGCTCAAAGGAAAGCGCGTGTTGTCTCTCGACATGGCGGCTTTGCTGGCGGGGGCCAAATACCGAGGTGAGTTTGAAGAACGCTTGAAAAGCGTGCTCACAGAATTGGCGAAGGACGAGGGCCAAACCATCGTCTTCATCGACGAACTCCACACCATGGTGGGGGCGGGGAAAGCCGAAGGTGCTATGGACGCTGGCAACATGCTCAAGCCTGCTTTGGCACGTGGCGAGCTGCATTGTGTGGGGGCCACCACGCTGGATGAATACCGCAAGTACATCGAAAAAGATGCAGCCCTGGAGCGTCGTTTCCAGAAGATCATTGTGGGCGAACCCACCGTGGAGGCCACCATCGCCATTTTGCGCGGCTTGCAAGAAAAATACGAAGTACACCACGGTGTGGAGATCACCGACCCGGCCATTGTTGCTGCGGCCGAGTTGTCGCACCGCTATATCACAGACCGTTTTTTGCCTGACAAGGCGATTGATTTGATTGATGAGGCTGCCGCCAAGATCAAGATCGAAATCGACTCCAAGCCCGAAGTGATGGATAAGCTCGATCGGCGGTTGATTCAACTCAAGATTGAACGTGAAGCCGTGCGCAAAGAAAAAGACGAGGCTTCTCAAAAGCGCTTGGGTTTACTGGAGGAGGAAATCACCAAGCTTGGCAAAGATTACGCCGACTTTGAAGAAATCTGGAAATCTGAAAAGGCCTCTGCCCACGGTGGTGCTCAGGTCAAGGAAGAGATTGACCGCATCCGCTTTCAGATCGAAGAATTCACCCGCAAGGGCGATTTCAACAAGGTGGCTGAGCTGCAATACGGCAAGTTGCCTGAGCTGGAAAAGCGCCTGAAAGAAGCCAATGCCAAAGAAAGCAGCAAGACTGCCAAGCCAGGGACGCATCGTTTGCTGCGCACGCAAGTAGGGGCCGAAGAAATTGCTGAAGTGGTAGCACGCGCGACGGGTATCCCGGTGTCTAAATTGATGCAAGGTGAGCGTGACAAGCTGTTGCAGATGGAGGACAAGCTGCACCAGCGTGTCGTGGGCCAAGAAGAGGCCATCACGGCAGTGGCCAACGCCATTCGCCGGTCACGTGCTGGTTTGGGCGACCCCAATCGCCCAACCGGTTCGTTCTTGTTCCTGGGCCCTACGGGTGTGGGCAAGACCGAGTTGTGCAAAGCTTTGGCGGGCTTTTTGTTTGACAGCGAAGACCACATGATTCGCATCGACATGAGCGAATTCATGGAGAAGCATTCAGTCAGTCGTTTGATTGGCGCGCCCCCCGGTTATGTGGGCTACGACGAGGGCGGGTATTTGACCGAGGCTGTACGACGCAAGCCCTACAGCGTGTTGTTGCTCGACGAAGTGGAAAAAGCCCATCCAGACGTGTTCAACATCTTGTTGCAAGTACTCGACGATGGCCGCTTGACCGACGGTCAAGGCCGTACCGTGGACTTCAAAAACACCGTGATTGTGATGACCTCCAACATTGGCTCACCGATCATCCAAAGCATGGTGGGGCAAGATCCACAAGACATCAAAGATGCGGTGTGGGATGAGCTCAAGAGCCATTTCCGTCCTGAGTTTTTGAACCGGATCGACGAAACCGTGGTGTTTCACTCGCTGGATGCGCAGCACATTGCGCGCATTGCTGACATCCAGCTCAAGGTGCTGTCCGAGCGTCTGGCCAAGATGGACTTGGGCCTGCAAGTCTCTCCTGCGGCCTTGGCCGAATTGGCCAAGGTTGGGTTTGATCCAGTGTTTGGAGCGCGTCCTCTCAAGCGTGCGATTCAGCAACGCATTGAGAACCCGCTGTCCAAGCTTTTGCTGGAAGGCAAGTTCGGTCCTAAAGATGAAATTGCCGTCAGTGTCGATCCGGTGCGCGCACCGGGTGAATTTGCTTTCACCAAAGTGGCGACTTAAAACTTGGGGGCTTGTCCCCCAGTCGACGTCTCAGCGCAAGCGCAAAGGTTAGGATGCTGCCCATCCTGCCTTTGCGCTATTTTTTTGAGACATCATGAGCACCACCCTTGCCCCTAACGACGTGCCTTGGCGTGATGACGCTGCTGTGATTGGCCTGGTTGGTTTGGCGCATGCTAGCTCGCACTTTTCGCATTTATTGCTGCCTTTGATGTTCCCCGTCTTCATCCAAACCTTTGGCTTGAGTTACGCTGAATTGGGTTTGTTGATGTCGGTCTTTTTTGTGGTCTCAGGCATGGGCCAGGCCACAGCTGGGTTTGTGGTTGACCGCTTTGGCGCGCGTCCTGTGCTATTTGCTGCCATGACAGCTTTTGTCTTGGCCTGCTTGCTGGCCGCTATGGCGAACAGTTATGCGGCCTTGTTGGTCGTGGCGGTACTGCTCGGTTTAGGCAACAGCACTTTTCACCCAGCAGACTTCACCATCTTGAATCAGAAAGTGTCTAGCCTGCGACTCGGGTATGCCTTCAGCGCACACGCCTTGACTGGCAATTTGGGTTGGGCTGTTGCACCCGTGTTTATGGTCGGTTTGAGCAGCTTGTTTGATTGGCGTGTGGCCTATTGGGGAGCTGCTTGCCTGTTTGCCGGGATTTTGCTTTTGTTGGTGTGGTACCGAGAGACCTTGCTCACGCATGCCGTGGTGCATGCGAGCGATGTGCCTAAGGCGCACAGCTTGGCTTTTTTGAAAAATACCGTGGTCTGGTGGTGTTTTGGTTTTTTCATGTTGACGGCGATGACCTTGGTGATTGTCCAAAGTTTTTCTGTATCAATCTTGCAGGCCATGCACGGCGTGAGCTTTGAGGCGGCAACCATGACGCTCACTGCGTATATGTTGTGCGCTGCGGCGGGTGTTGTGGTTGGCGGATTTTTGGCCGCGCGCATACCGCGTCACAGCGAACGTGTGGTGGCTGTTTGTATGTCAGTGGCAGCATTGTTCATGGCCTTGTGTGGCAGCGGCTGGTTAAACGCAACAGCCACCATGGTGGTGTTGGCATTGACGGGCTTGGCCATTGGGATCGGTGGGCCATCGCGAGACATGATGATCAAAAATGCCACGCCCAAAGGAGCAACCGGGCGGGTCTATGGCATGGTGTATTCGGGCATCGATGTCGGATCGGCCATCTCCCCGCTGATTTTTGGTGTCTTCATGGACCGAGGTTGGTATGGCGCCACGTTGATCGGCGCCGCTTCGGTTCTTTTGCTGAGTGTGTGGGTTGCTTTAAGTGTGGGGCGCCGCACAGTGCATGCTTGAATAAATAGGAGAAGTTGATGAGGCAACAAATCGCAGGCCACTTGTTGGTGGAGTGTTTGATTGAGCAAGGTGTGACGCACGCGTTTGGCGTGCCAGGTGAGAGCTATCTGGCCGTATTGGATGGCTTCCATGCTTACAAAGACCAGATCCAATTTGTGATCAACAGGCAAGAGGGCGGAGCGGCATACATGGCCGATGCTCAAGGCCGTTTGACGGGCCGACCGGGTGTATGTTTTGTCACCCGCGGACCTGGTGCCACCAACGCGTCGATTGGCGTGCACACAGCTTTCCAAGACAGCGCACCCATGGTTTTATTTGTGGGTGATGTCGGGAGCGACTTTCGTGACCGTGAAGCCTTTCAAGAGGTGGACTACAACAGCTTTTTTGGCCCCAGCACCCGCGGTATGGCCAAACGTGTGGAGCGCATTGACGACCCAGAGCGCATTCCTGAGTACATCGCCCGTGCCTTTGCCACAGCCATGAATGGTCGTCCGGGGCCTGTGGTGGTGGTGTTGCCAGAAGATATGTTGGTGCGCCAAGTGCATGCGCGTCCTTTGTCTCGGGTGGAACCTGTAGAGGCTTGGAGCGATCCTGGCGCACTCAGGCAATTGCGTGAAATGTTGTTGGCCTCGCAGCGCCCGTTTGTGATTGCCGGTGGTGCAGGGTGGACGCCACAGTCGGCCCAAGCTTTGCAGCGCTTTGCAGAAAACTGGAAGCTGCCTGTGGGCAACGCTTTCCGTTTTCAAGACATCTTTGATAACCACCATCCGCTGTATGCAGGTGATGTGGGCATTGGCATCAACCCCAAACTCGCGCAAAGAATTCGTGACAGCGATTTGATCTTGGCCATTGGTCCGCGTTTGGGTGAGATGACGACCAGTGGGTACACCTTGCTGAAAGCACCCAAACCTCAACAAAAGCTGGTGCACATTCACGCCAGTGCTGAAGAGCTTAACCGGGTCTACCAAGCAGATTTGGCCATGTTGTCAACCATGAATGCTGCTGCGCGCTCTTTGGAAGTGTTGACTGCGCCAGTTAGCCTGCCTTGGGAAGCATGGACTGCTGCAGCGCATGCCGACTATGAAGACAATTTCATTTCGCAAGATTTACCTGGCGACATCGATATGCCAGCAATCGTGCGCACCATCAGCCAGCTTTTGCCTGAAGATGCTGTGTTAACCAATGGCGCGGGTAACTTTGCCAGCTGGGTACATCGCTTTCACAAACACCACGGCCTAGCCAAAGGGGTACGCACCCAACTGGCGCCTACTGTTGGGTCTATGGGCTACGGGGTACCTGCTGGCATTGCAGCCAATCTGCTCACTGGACGTACTGTGTTCACGATTGCTGGCGACGGAGACTTTCTGATGAATGGTCAGGAGTTGGCAACTGCCAGTCAACACGGAGCCAAGACCATTGTGGTGTTACTCAACAACGGCATGTACGGGACTATTCGAATGCACCAAGAGCGCGAATTCCCACAGCACACCAGTGGTTCACATCTGCAAAATCCAGACTTTGCGGCCTTGGCAAGGGCATACGGCTATGCGGGCGTACGCATCACACGTACGCAAGAATTCGAGGCTGAGTTCAAAGCTGCGCTTGCTCGTTCAGAAGGCACCTTGATTGAGGTCATGCTTGATCCAGAGGTCATCACCACCCGTGGCACGTTGAGCGCGATTCGTGATGCAGCGCTTGAGCGACAACACAAATCAGCCTGATAGGTTCTAGCTGGACATATGAAAAAGGGCCGCGATAGCGGCCCTTTTTGTAGCACACGAGATGAATTACTTCAGGTGCTTGCCGATCAGGCCAGCCAATTCAAACATCGTGACTTGGGCTTTGCCAAACACCGCTTTGAGCTTGTCGTCGGCGTTGATGTTGCGCTTGTTTACTTTGTCTTGCAGGCCATGCTTCTTGATGTATGTCCACAGCTTGCTGACCACCTCAGTGCGTGGCACTGCGGTCTGACCAATCACAGCAGCCAAAGCGGCGCTGGGAGTCATGGCTTTCATGAACGCTGCGTTGGGCGTGCGCTTTTTAGCGGGTGCTTTTTTAGCAGCAACTTTTTTAGCAGGCGCTTTTTTAGCCACTACTTTTTTGGCGGGTGCAGCTTTTTTAGCAGGTGCTTTCTTGGCTGGTGCAGCCTTCTTCGCTGCTACCTTTTTAGCGGGAGCAGCTTTCTTAGCAGCGGGAGCTACTTTCTTTGCGGGAGCTTTTTTAGCCGGAGCTTTTTTTGCAGTTGCCATGGTCGATTTCCTTCTAGAAGTGTTTGTATTGCCCATCAAAAAATAAACTCTGCTGAGCAACTTAGATGCTAATAGAGAAAAATCTGCTTTCCAAGTGAAAAATCACTTTTTTCACTCTCAGTTGTTGTTTTTTGCGACAGCATTTTCCTTTCGACAAAGGTGGGCGAGAGCACAGAGAAATCCCATGCCACACCGATATCTATAGCCTCATGTATCAAGAGCTTCCGATCTTGGGATTTCTGGTGATGGGGCAAGTTAGTTCAATACATTTCAATTTGATGGAATATGTTTTCTTAATACGAAATTTGAAATTGCTGCAATGCAATATTTTTTCTTGATATGAGAAATCACTTTTTGCATTGAGGAATATTAAATGCAAGTTGTTGTTTTTAATAGATAAAAATAAATTCTTCTATAAGACACAAGAGGTGTTTCAAGTCTTATACAAGACTTATAGTCAATGCACGGGTGGTCGAGCAAAACATGCCGATTCACCGTGAATTTGTTAACAACCCTCTGGAGTGAACCATGCCTCAATCTCTGAATGAACAGCTCAGCCGTGAACAACAAATTGCCGCTCTTGAAAAAGACTGGGCGACCAACCCACGCTGGAAAGGCGTCAAGCGTGGTTACAGCGCAACTGATGTGGTGCGCTTGCGTGGCAGCGTTCAAATCGAAAATACGCTGGCCAAGCGCGGTGCTGAAAAATTGTGGCGTTTGGTCAACGGCGAAGCGAAGAAGGGTTATGTGAATTCTTTTGGCGCGATCTCTGCTGGCCAGGCCATGCAACAGGCCAAAGCCGGTTTGGAAGCTGTGTATTTGTCGGGTTGGCAGGTGGCTGCTGATGGCAACACCTCGGAAACCATGTATCCCGACCAGTCGCTGTATGCCTACGACTCCGTGCCCACCATGGTGCGTCGCATCAACAACACATTCAAGCGCGCTGATGAAATCCAATGGGGCCGGGGCATTGAACCCGGTAGCAAAGAGTTCGTGGACTTTTTCTTGCCCATCGTGGCCGACGCTGAAGCTGGTTTCGGTGGCGTTTTAAACGCATTTGAACTGATGAAAAACATGATCACTGCGGGGGCGGCGGGTGTGCACTTTGAAGACCAGTTGGCAGCGGTCAAGAAATGCGGGCACATGGGCGGCAAAGTGTTGGTGCCAACGCAAGAAGCTTGTGAAAAGTTGATTTCGGCACGTTTCGCCGCTGATGTCATGGGCGTACCTACCATCGTGCTGGCCCGTACCGATGCTGAAGCTGCTAACTTGATCACTTCTGACCACGACGCCAACGACAAACCTTTCTTGACAGGCGAGCGTACGCAAGAAGGCTTCTATCGCGTCAAAAATGGTCTGGAACAAGCCATTAGCCGTGGCGTGGCTTATGCGCCGTATGCCGACTTGGTGTGGTGCGAGACAGGTGTGCCAGACATTGGCTTTGCCCGTGAATTTGCGCAAGCGGTACATGCAGCATGCCCTGGCAAGTTGTTGTCATACAACTGCTCGCCATCGTTCAATTGGAAGAAGAATTTGAACGACAAGCAAATCGCTTCTTTCCAAGAGGACTTGTCTGCATTGGGCTATAAATACCAGTTCATCACTTTGGCGGGTATCCACATCAACTGGTTCAATACCTTCAAGTTTGCCAACGCATATGCCCAAGGTGAGGGCATGAAACACTATGTGGAAATGGTGCAAGAGCCTGAATTTGCAGCCCGTGACAAGGGTTACACCTTCGTGTCACATCAGCAAGAGGTGGGCGCAGGCTACTTCGACGACGTGACCACGGTGATCCAGGGGGGCTCATCTTCTGTGAAGGCTTTGACCGGCTCTACAGAGGAAGAGCAGTTCCATTGAGCTCATCAACGGGATGGCGTTTGTCTGCCATCTTGGTCCGATAAGAAAAAGCCACCTTTCGGGGTGGCTTTTTGATGTGCGCACTTGATGTGATGACATTTGGTCTTAGCGGGTTGAAAATGCCATGTACTTTTTGCAAACGGTCTATTTAGATGCTTGTTTTTAAGGAGGTCGCCATGGATAACGCTCAAAGCAAAGCCGGAATTGATGCGCTGAATCGGATCATGGAGTTGGAGTTAGCCGGTGTGGTCAAGTACACCCATTATTCGCTCATGGTTTACGGCTACAACCGTATTCCTATTGTCTCTTGGCTCAAAGCCAATGCCGATGAAAGCTTGGCTCATGCCCACAAAGCAGGGGAGTTGGTGGCCTTGCTAGGGGGGCATCCCTCTCTAAAAATCGGGACACTTTTGGAAACGGAAAAGCATGACATTGGAGATATCCTGCGGGAAAGCCTTGAACACGAAAAGGCAGCCCTGGCTGCCTACTACGACCTGTTGAAAATGGCAGAGGGTCATTCGGTGTTGCTCGAGGAATACGCCCGTGAAATGATCGTTCAAGAAGAGTTGCACTTGGATGAGGTAAATAAGATGTTGCGCCGCCCAGGCGATACCCGTGCGTTCACGCCCTGATGGGCGGCGTAAAATCCAACTCCAGCGTTTAGACCCAATTCCAAGCGCGGCCTGTGCCGCGCTTTTTTACTTTTCAGACACATGGTTCAGATTACTCTTCCCGATGGTTCGCAACGTGAGTTCCCAGGTCCAGTGACCGTGGCCGAAGTGGCTGCTTCGATCGGTTCTGGTTTGGCCAAGGCAGCATTGGCGGGCAAGGTCGATGGCAAAGTGGTGGATACCAGCTACACCATGAACGGCAATGCCAGCTTGGCCATCATCACCGCCAAAGACGCCGAAGGCTTAGAGGTGATCCGTCACTCGACAGCGCATTTGCTGGCTTATGCGGTCAAGGAGTTGTTTCCTGAGGCCCAAGTCACCATCGGCCCAGTGATCGAGAACGGATTTTTCTACGACTTTTCGTACAGCCGCAGTTTCACGCCGGAAGATTTGGTGGCCATTGAAAAGCGCATGACCGAGTTGTCCAACAAAGATGAGCCCGTCGTGCGTCGTGTGTTGCCACGCGATGAGGCGGTTGCCTATTTCAAAGGGATCGGCGAGCACTACAAGGCAGAGATCATTGCGAGCATTCCGTCCAACGAGGATGTGAGCTTGTACCGCGAAGGCAATTTTGAAGACCTCTGCCGTGGACCTCATGTGCCCAGCACCGGCAAGCTCAAACACTTCAAGCTCATGAAGGTGGCCGGTGCTTATTGGCGCGGTGACCACCGCAATGAAATGCTGCAACGCATTTATGGCACGGCTTGGAGCAGCAAAGACGACTTGCAGCTCTACCTCAAGCAGTTGGAAGAGGCTGAAAAACGTGACCACCGCAAACTGGGCCGCGAGTTGGATTTGTTCCATATCGATGAACACGCGCCGGGCTTGGTGTTTTGGCACCCCAAAGGCTGGACCGTGTGGCAGACCATTGAGCAGTACATGCGTCGGGTCTACCGTGACAACGGGTACTTAGAGGTCAAAGGCCCTCAAATCATTGATAAGTCGTTGTGGGAAAAAACAGGTCACTGGGATAAATACCGTGACAACATGTTCACCACCGAGAGCGAAAAGCGCGACTATGCGTTAAAGCCCATGAACTGCCCTGGGCACATCTTGATTTTCAAGCAAGGCATCAAAAGTTATCGCGACTTGCCTCTGCGTTACGGTGAGTTCGGTCAATGTCATCGCAACGAGCCATCGGGTGGTTTGCACGGCATCATGCGCGTGCGTGGTTTCACACAAGACGATGGCCACATCTTCTGCACTGAAGATCAAATCTTGCCCGAATGCGACACCTTCACCAAAGTGCTCAAAAAAGTTTATGAAGACTTTGGGTTCACCGACATTTTGTACAAAGTCTCTACCCGTCCTGAAGCGCGTATCGGGTCGGACGACTTGTGGGACAAGGCTGAAAAGGCGTTGATGGACAGCCTACGTCACTCAGGTTGTGAGTTTGTGATCTCTGAAGGCGATGGCGCTTTTTACGGTCCCAAAATTGAATACACCCTCAAAGATGCGATTGGCCGTGAGTGGCAATGCGGCACGATTCAGGTGGACTTCAACCTGTCTGAGCGTCTGGATGCTGAGTACGTCGCTGAAGATGGCTCGCGCCAACGCCCCGTGATCTTGCACCGCGCCATTGTGGGCAGCATGGAGCGATTCATTGGTATCTTGATCGAGCAACATGCCGGCGCACTGCCTGCCTGGCTGGCGCCAGTTCAAGTTTCCGTGCTCAATATCACCGATTCGCAGGCTGAATATGCCCAAGAAGTTGCGAAAACGCTGCGAAATCAAGGGCTTAGGGTCGATTTAGACCTGCGCAATGAGAAAATCACGTATAAAATACGAGAGCATTCAATGCAAAAGCTTCCTTACATCTTGGTCGTAGGCGATAAAGAGAAGGAAGCTGGTGCCGTCGCAGTGCGCGCCCGAGGCAATCAAGACCTCGGTGTGATGTCTCTCCAAGCGTTCTCTCAAAAGATCGCCTCAGACATCGCTCTCAAAAGCTGATTTCACCTAGAAATTGCCAAGAGTTGTGCGTCGCACACGTGTGTCGGTTTGTTTTTGATTTTTAAGGATAGTCACCATCGCTACAGAATTTCGCGATCGCCGCCAGCGCGAGGAACGCAAACACCGCCTCAACCGGGAAATCATGGCCCCGGAAGTCCGTCTCTCCGGTCCTGACAACGAGCCCCTGGGCATTGTGAGCTTGGCTGAAGCCTTGCGCATGGCCGGTGAGATCGATGTTGACTTGGTTGAAATTGCTGCCACAGCAGTTCCGCCTGTCTGTCGATTGATGGACTACGGTAAGTTCAAGTACCAAGAGCAAAAGAAGGCGGCGGAAGCCAAGTCCAAGCAAAAAGTTATCGAGGTGAAGGAAATCAAATTCCGACCTGGTACCGATGATGGTGACTACAACATCAAGATGCGCAACATCAAGCGCTTCTTGGATGACGGTGACAAATGCAAGATCACATTGCGCTTTCGGGGCCGTGAGATCACGCACCAAGAAATCGGTATGGCGCTGTTACAGCGTATCCGTGATGAGTTGGCGGACCTGATCGTGGTTGAACAGTTCCCCAAACTTGAAGGGCGTCAAATGATCATGATGATCGCGCCTGGCAAGAAGAAATCGGGTGGCGCCGCCAAACCCGCCGCAGAAGCTGCTTCGGCAGATGCTGCGTAAATTGGTGGTGAATTAGTGTCTCGGGGCTAACAAGACTGCGCATCGGTGCGCAGGCGCCTCACGAGCACAAATAATAGGAGCATTCACATGCCCAAAATGAAGACCAAAAGCAGCGCTAAAAAGCGCTTCCGCGTTCGTCCAGGTGGCACCGTCAAGCGCGGTCAAGCCTTCAAACGTCACATCTTGACCAAGAAGACCACCAAGAACAAGCGTCACCTCCGCGGCTCAGTGGCTGTGCATGAGACCAACATGGGTCACATGGCACAAATGCTGCCAAAGACTGGCCTGTAATTAACTGACGAACAAGGAGAAAAAATATGCCTCGCGTTAAACGTGGTGTTACGGCCCGTGCCCGTCACAAAAAAGTTCTGGCTTTAGCCAAAGGTTTCCGCGGTCGCCGCGGTAATGTCTTCCGCATCGCTAAACAAGCGGTGATGAAGGCTGGTCAATACGCCTACCGTGACCGCCGCACTAAAAAGCGTGTGTTCCGTCAGTTGTGGATTGCCCGTATCAACGCCGCTGCACGTCAGTGTGGTTTGACTTACAGCCAGTTTGCCAACGGCCTGAAAAAGGCTGCGATCGAAATCGACCGCAAGATGTTGGCCGATTTGGCCGTGCACGACATGGCTGCTTTCAGCCACATCGTGGACCAAGTCAAAGCCAAGCTGGCTGCTTGATGCCCGCTGAGGTCACGTTGCGGCTGAGCGCTTTCGCAACACCGTAACGTACCCACCAGCCAAGGGATTGAAGCTGCAACCAGCTTCAATCCCTTTTTTGTTTTTTACCTCCGAATTCCTATGAACGAGTTGGACTCTTTGGTCACCAGCGCACAGGCCTTGTTTGCACAAAGCGCCACCCCGGCCGATCTTGAAAACGCCAAGGCCCAGTTTTTGGGTAAATCAGGCCGCATCACCGAGTTGATGAAGGGCATGGCTGCCTTGAGCGTGGAAGAAAAAAAGTCGCGCGGTGCGGTCATCAACGTTGCCAAGCAAGCCATTGAGGCAGCGTTGAACGCACGCCGTCAAGCCTTGGCCGATGCCGAACTCCAGACCCAACTCAAAGCCGAAGCCCTTGACGTCACCTTGCCTGGACGCACGCGCACAGCAGGTGGTTTGCACCCTGTGTCATTGACGCTTGAGCGCATCGAAGCCATTTTTGGTTCGATGGGTTTTGATGTGGCTCAGGGCCCAGAGATCGAAACCGACTGGTTCAACTTCACCGCACTCAACACACCGCAAGATCATCCGGCACGCTCCATGCACGACACCTTCTATGTCGAAGGTGGCAGCCCTGAGGCCCCGAACTTGTTGCGCACCCATACCAGTCCGATGCAAATCCGCCATGCGGTGCAACATGTCAAGCGTTACCAAGCCTTGATGGATGCGGGGCAGGTCATGCCTGAAATCCGAGTCATTGCACCCGGTCGCACTTACCGTGTCGACAGTGACGCCACCCATTCACCCATGTTCCATCAATGCGAAGGTCTGTGGGTGGGCGAGAACGTGAGCTTCAAAGATCTCAAAGTTGTCTTCACCGACTTCTACCGCACCTTCTTCGAAACCGATGACTTGGTGCTGCGTTTCCGCCCCAGCTTTTTCCCATTCACCGAACCCAGCGCTGAGGTCGACATTCAGTTCGCCAGCGGGCCATTGGCCGGGCGTTGGCTGGAGGTCGCTGGCTCTGGCGAAGTCCATCCCAATGTCATTCGCAATATGGGTCTCGATCCCGAGCGCTACATTGGCTTTGCCTTTGGCATGGGCACCGATCGCTTGACCATGCTGCGTTACGGCGTCAGCGACTTGCGCCTGTTCTTTGATGGCGACATTCGCTTCTTGAGCCAGTTCCAGTAATTCGCCCACCGACACGAGATTCACCATGCAATTCCCCGAATCCTGGTTGCGCGAATTCTGCAACCCTTATCTCACAACCCAACAGCTGGCCGACACCTTGACCATGGCAGGTCTCGAGGTGGAAGACCTTCAACCCGTGGCGCCGCCTTTCAACGGCATCGTGGTGGGTGAAATCAAAGAAGCCGTCCAACACCCCGATGCCGACCGCTTGCGCGTGTGCCAAGTTGACGTGGGGCAAGGCAGCTTGCTCAACATCGTGTGCGGTGCACCCAACGCGCGCGTGGGTATCAAAATTCCATGTGCCATGGTCGGCGCCGAGCTGCCCCCAGGCGAGGATGGCAAACCCTTCAAAATCAAAGTGGGCAAACTGCGCGGCGTGGAAAGCCAAGGCATGTTGTGCTCCGCCAAAGAACTCAAAATTGCCGACGACCATGGTGGTTTGTTGGAGTTGCCTGCTGACGCGCCCTTGGGGCAAAACATCCGCGAATACCTCCAGCTCGATGACACACTGCTCACTCTCAAGCTCACGCCCAATTTGGCGCATTGCTTGAGTGTCTACGGCATTGCACGCGAACTCTCTGCGTTGACTGGTGCGCCTTTGAAAGCACCGAGTTTTCCAGCCGTCTCCGTGAGCAACCACGATCAATTGCCTGTCAAGATCAGTGCGCCCGATTTGTGTGGTCGCTTCTCCGGTCGTGTGGTGCGTGGCGTCAACACGCAAGCCCAAACGCCTGCATGGATGGTCGATCGTCTGGCCCGTTGTGGCCAACGCAGCGTCAGCCCCTTGGTCGACATCTCGAACTACGTGATGTTTGAGTTGGGCCGTCCCTCGCATATTTTTGACCTCGACAAAATCCACGGAGGTCTCGACGTGCGGTGGGGCAAAGTGGGCGAATCGCTCAAACTCTTGAACGGCAACACCGTCACGCTCGACGACAAGGTAGGCGTCATTGCCGACGACACCCAAGTCGAATCGCTCGCAGGCATCATGGGTGGCGACGCCACTGCCGTGAGCGACAGCACGCAAAACATTTACATCGAAGCGGCCTTCTGGTGGCCCTCGGCCATCACCGGCCGTTCACGTCGCTTCAACTTCAGCACTGACGCTGGGCATCGCTTCGAACGCGGTGTGGATCCGCAGCTGACCGTCGAGCACATCGAGCGCATCACCCAACTGGTGATCGACATTTGCGGTACACCTCAGACCACCGTAGGTCCAGTGATCGACCAACAAATCAATATGCCTGCTGCTCAAGAGGTCACCCTGCGTGTGGCACGTGCGGCCAAAGTCATTGGCATGCCTTTGACGCAACAACGCGTGGTCGACGCCTTGCGCGGTTTAGGATTGCCCGTGACCGAGGGCGATGGGGTGGTGACTGTGCAAGCGCCGTCTTACCGCTTTGACTTGCAGATCGAAGAAGACTTGATCGAAGAAGTTGCACGCATGGTCGGTTACAACAACTTGCCCACCACACCGCCACTCGCCCCCATCACCGCCAAAGTGCGCCTAGAGTCGCAACGCAGTCCGCATGCCGTGCGCCGTCAATTGGCCGCTTTGGGTTACCAAGAGACCATCAACTTCAGCTTTGTCGAAGAGCGCTGGGAGCATGAACTCGCAGGCAACCCCAACCCCATCAAACTGCTCAACCCGATCGCCAGTCAGATGAGCGTCATGCGCTCATCTTTGTTGGGATCTTTGCTCAACGTTGTCAAGTTCAACGTCGACCGCAAGGCCAACCGCGTGCGCGTGTTTGAGCTGGGCCGCGTGTTCAAAAAAGATCCGTCCGTCAAAGACACAGACACCACAGTGCAAGGTTTTGACCAGCCCATGCACGTTGCAGGCGTGGTGTTCGGCAGCGTTAATCCCGCGCAATGGGGCAGCAAAGAGCAGGGCGTTGATTTTTTCGATGTCAAAGCCGATGTGCAAGCGTTGTTGGCGCCTGCGCAGCCTGAGTTTGAAGCGGCTGAACATCCGGCCATGCATCCTGGGCGTTGTGCCAAGGTGTTGCTCCATGGCGTGGTCGTGGGCCATGTTGGCGAACTCCACCCACGCTGGCGACAAAGTTGGGACTTGGCCCAGGCGCCAGTGATGTTCGAGCTCCAGCTTGATGCTGTTCTCAACCGTCAAGTGCCTGTGGCCAGTCCTGTGGCACGCTTTCCTGCGGTGGAGCGTGACATTGCCGTGATCGTCAAAGAAAGCGTCACACACGCCGCTCTCATGGCCGCAGTGCATGCTGCCCCCACACAAGGCTTGTTGCGTCATGCGGTTCTGTTTGATGTGTACCGGCCCAAGACCGACAACGCAGGTATGGCGTTAGACGAGAAAAGTCTGGCCGTTCGTTTGACGCTCAACAGCGACGAAGCCACCCTGAATGAAGCCCAAATTGAAGGTGTTGTTCAGGCCATCGTCACCCAGTTGACCACCCAGCTGGCTGCACGCCTGCGCGCTTGATGCGTCACGATTTACAGTAAGACCCCATGGAACTTTCCTTCGAGAGCCTCGAATCCCCCGCGCTGACCAAAGCCCAGCTGGCTGATTTGCTGTTTGAGCAAATCGGGCTCAACAAGCGCGAGTCCAAAGACATGATCGATGCATTCTTTGACCTTATTGCGCAAAGCCTGGTCGAGGGGACCGACGTGAAAATTTCCAGCTTTGGCAATTTTCAAATTCGTACCAAGGCACCGCGACCTGGTCGCAACCCTCGTACAGGGGAAGCCATCCCGATTGAAGCGCGACGAGCTGTGACCTTTCACGCCAGCCACAAACTCAAAGAGCAAATTCAGGGCGACGGCCAGGGAAAATTAGAAGCCTAAATTCCACAGTGTGGCGTTGAGTCAACTTTTTTATTTGGCAAACGACAAAAATAGGCAACGCGGAGGCAATCTTCGTGTAACCTCTGCGCTCCCGTTTACAAGCCCCTGATTTCATGGAGAAATCCCTCCTTCCTTCTATCCCAGCCAAACGCTACTTCACCATTGGTGAAGTGAGCGATTTGTGTGGCGTCAAGCCGCACGTGCTGCGCTATTGGGAGCAGGAATTCACCCAACTGCGCCCCATGAAACGGCGTGGCAACCGCCGCTACTACCAGCACCATGAGGTGCTGATGATTCGCCGCATTCGAGATCTTTTGTACGACCAGGGTTTCACCATCAGTGGCGCACGCAACAAGTTACAAGAACTGGTGCAGTCTGAGCGTGAGCGTCGTCGCCTCGCAAGCGACTCAGTGGATGACACGAGCTTGCCAGACGAAGACGGCTTGGATTTAGAAACGGTGGATGGTGAGGTGTCTGATGAACAAGAGTTGGCATCACCTTTTCATGTGGACGATCAGGCCATGCATATTCTTCGCAAAGAGTTACTGCAAATTCGCGAACTGCTCTCTGAGACGGTCTGAGTCGCGTTATAATTTATGTCTTCGGCGTGTAGCGCAGCCTGGTAGCGCACTTGCATGGGGTGCAAGGGGTCGCGAGTTCGAATCCCGCCACGCCGACCAAAACGACCAAGGGTTAGCAGCTTTTCGCTGCTAACCCTTTTGTCTTTTTGATTTGCACTCAGCCACAACGCAACGCTCGGTCAATTGGCATCCTGAGTGTTTGATTCGTCTATGCTGTCTTCATTCATTGGCTTGTTGAACGCTCAGTGAGAAGAAGGGGTGTTATGAATATTCAACATTTGTTGGCCCAAAGCGTGGCGCAACGCGCCTCTGACTTGCACCTGTCTGCGGGTTTGACACCGATCATTCGCGTCGATGGTGATTTACAAAAACTGTCTGACCACACGCTCAGCGATGCTGACATTCGTGAAGCGGTCTACAGCATCATGACCGTCCACCAACGTGAGCACTTTGAGCGCGAGTTGGAGTGTGATTTCTCTTTTGAAGTGACTGGCCTGTCACGCTTTCGCGTCAATGCGTTTCACCAAACACGCGGTGCAGCGGTGGCGTTTCGTGCCATCCCGGCAGGTATTCCCAGCCTGGACGATTTGCACGCTCCTGCGGTATTTTCTGAGTTTGTCCGTCGTCCACGTGGGCTGGTGTTGGTGACAGGGCCGACCGGTTCTGGCAAGTCCACCACTTTGGCGGCCATGATTCACAGTCTCAACCAGTCAGACCCCAAACACATCTTGACCATTGAAGACCCGGTTGAGTTTCTGCATACGCCCAACACCTGTTTGATCAACCAACGCGAGGTGGGCGGGCAGACCCTGAGCTTTTCCAACGCCCTGCGTGCGGCGATGCGCGAAGACCCCAACGTGATCCTGGTGGGCGAAATGCGCGACCTTGAAACCGTTCGTTTGGCCATCACCGCCGCCGAGACTGGCCATTTGGTGTTGGGCACCGTCCATACCTCGGGGGCAGCCAAAACCATCGATCGACTGATTGATGTGTTTCCAGCAGAGGAAAAAGAGATGGTCCGCAGCATGCTCTCGGAGTCGCTAGAGGCCGTGATCTCTCAAGTTTTGTGCAAACGCAAAGACGGCAAGGGGCGCGTGGCTGCATTTGAAATCATGGTGGGCACTTCTGGGGTGCGCAATTTGATTCGTGAGGGCAAAGTGGCGCAAATGTACTCAGCCATTCAGACTGGCAGCGCGGCAGGCATGCAAACTTTGGATCAAAGCTTGGCGCAACTGGTCAAGCAAGGCGTCATTGAAATTTCCGAAGCACGGGTCAAAGCCAAGTTCGCTGAAAACTTCATGCGCTGAACAAGTCGTCCAGACCTGTACCTCTATGCCCGATTTGTTCACCTTTTTTTATGGCGCATCTTTGCTGCTGCAGATTTTGGCTGCCGTGGTCGCACTGGATTTGTATGTGCATTCCAGCCAATACCGTTGGGGTTGGTTGTTGCTGGCTTTGGGGCTCGTGGCCTTGACATTTCGCCGTGCCTTGATGCTCTGGACCTTGGACGGCCACCAAAGCGTCACAGGCGTGGAAGCGTTGATTTTTTCCATGATCGCCAGTGCGCATTTTTTAGGCATTGTGCTGATTCGCAATGTGGTCATCAGCCTGGAGCTGGCCAACCGAGAGTTGAAAAGAATTTCACAAACCGACTCACTGACTGGGGCCTTCAGTCGTGCCGAGGCATTCAATCGCGCACGGCTGGAGATTTCACGCAGCCAACGCCACCATTTGCCATTGAGCATTGTCATTGTGGATATTGACCATTTCAAACGCGTCAACGATGACTATGGCCATGATGTGGGTGATCTGGTGCTGCAAGGTTTGGTCAAGACCTGCCAAGTCCAGTTGCGAAAAATTGACACCCTGGGTCGCGTCGGTGGAGAGGAGTTCATGCTGGTGCTGCCCGAGACCGATGAAGACCAGGCCCATGAGGTGTGTGATCGTTTGCGCACAGCCGTTGAAAGCAAAGAATTTTTCCTGCCCTCTGACGAAGTGATCCACATCACCATCAGCCTAGGCATTGCCACGTACCACCCCCAGCAGGTGCGCGTTGACGATGAGTCAGCGCTGGTCCATGTCTTGTGTCAACACGCCGATGCTGCCATGTACCAAGCCAAAAAGGCGGGCCGAAACCAAGTGGCCATCTGGCATTAGCCACTCATTTGCAGGCCAGAGCCATGAGCTTCAAGTTTCTGCTCTGGTCCGAATAGATCGGTTTCTTTTGAAATTGCTTGGCAAAGTCTGAGTTGTCGTTCTCAATCACTTTGTCGTTGTTTTTGTACGAAATGATGGGTAACTTGCCTTCGCGGTCCGCGTAAAACACCCGGCTCTTGAGCTGAACCGTTTGCTCTTTGCAATCAAACTCATACGACGATTGTTCTGAACCGAACTTCACCAATTGGCTCACTTTGCCTTTGACCTTGGCGTCATACAAAGGCAGCCGATTGACGATGGAGAAGGCGCTGAATGTTTTCACCACCGTGGTCTTGCCTTGTGGGGTGATGGTTGATTCGTAGTAATCGTCAGAGCTGCCATGGCCATCGTCGAAATACACCCATGCGGCATGACCGAGTGGCTGAAGCAGCAAACAAACGAGGAGGGCGGTGACTTTCTTCATGGCTAAATTCTAGGGAATCCCCTAGCCGTGAGGCAAAGTCATGATTGGTAGCATGCTTACGAATTACTGACGCGTTTGCACCACCCATGTCTGACTCTCCATTGCCCACCTCCGCACACTATTTTCTGGAGGGCTTGAACGATTTAGGCATCGACTACATCTTCTCCAACTTTGGCACCGACCATGTGTCCTTGATCGAGGCCCTGGCGCAATGGGACCAGCAAGGCAAAGCCCACGCCCAAGTCATGTTGTGCCCCCACGAAAACGTGGCCATTCACATGGCGGCAGGTTTTGCGGCCGTCACCGGGCGTGGCCAAGCGGTGATGGTGCATGTCGACGCGGGCACCGCCAACGCCGCCATGGGCATGCACAACATGTTCCGTGGCCGTTTGCCTGTTCTGCTGATGGCCGGTAAGGCACCTTTCACAGTGCATGGTGAGTTGGAAGGTTCACGCGACAACTATGTCCACTTTGTGCAAGACCCGTTTGACATCGGCAGCTTGGTGCGCTCGTATGTGAAATGGGAATACAACCTGCCCACCGGCGTGACCACCAAAGAGGTGCTGCGTCGTGGCCATACCGTGATGCAAAGCGACCCGCCGGGGCCGGTGTTTTTGACGCTGCCACGCGAAGTGCTGGCCGAAACCTGGGCGCCCGAGGCGGTGCAGTCTTACCCCGAGTCGCGCTACGGTGCGGTGCATGCTGGGGGCGTAGACGAGACTTGCGCCCACGCCTTGGCTGAGCAACTGCTGCACGCTGAACACCCGATGGTGGTGACCGCCTATTTGGGACGCAAGGCGGAGGCTGTGCATGCGCTGCAAGATTTGGCCGAGTTGTGTGGCATTCAGGTGTTTGAGTTCAGCCCCAGCTACTTGTGTATCTCGCGCGAATCGCCGTGCTTCGCAGGCTTTGACCCCTCGGTGGGGCTGGCCCAGGCCGATGTGGGTTGGCTGCTCGATGTCGATGTGCCGTGGTTGCCCAAATACGCCAAGCCGCAGCCCCACACCCGCTGGAGCCATGTGGATGTGGACACGGTCAAAAAAGACTTTCCGATGTGGGGCTTTGCCACCGATGTACGCGTGCAGGCCGACTGCGCCACGGTGCTGCGCCAAGTGGCCACCATCGTGCGCGCCAAAGCCGATGCGGCCTTTCACCAGCGCGTGGCCACCCGCATGGCGCGCATGCGTGCGGCTCAGCAAACGCGTGTCGCCGCTTTGCAGCAAGCCGCGCTTAGCCCCGGCCAAGTGGGCGCTATTTCGCCTGCCTATCTGTGTGCGGCCCTGGGCGCCGCGATTGAGCCGCACGACGTGGTGGTCAACGAAGCCATTCGCAACACGTTTGCTGTGCTCAACCAAATCCCGCGCACCGAGCCTTTGAGCATGATCGCCGGTGCAGGCGGCGGTTTGGGTTACAGCGGCGGCATGGCCCTGGGCATCAAGCTGGCCAAGCCCGGCAGCCGCGTGGTGCAGATCGTGGGCGATGGCGGCTTTCATTTCTCCACCCCCACCTCGGTGTACGCCACGGCGCAGCGCTACGGCTTGCCCATCTTCACCGTGGTGCTCGACAACGGGGGCTGGCAAGCGGTCAAAGAGGCGGTGGTGCGTGTCTACCCACAGGGTGCCGCCGTGCAGAGCGACGAATTTCAAGCCCGTTTGCAAGGCCATGAACGCCACTTCGAACAAATTGGCCAAGCCTTCGGCGCGTATGGCGAATGCGTCAGCGACCCGGCCGAGGTGCCTGCTGCCATTGCGCGTTGCTTGCAAGCGCTGGACGCCGGTCAATCAGCGGTGCTGAATGTGCAAATCGGTTTGCAGTGACCTCGTTTCAATTCGTCTCCCTTTCATGGAATAGGAAAACAAGCATGCGTCTTTCTCACACCTTCGCATTCACCGCGTCGCTGTTGGCAGGTCTGTGCCTGAGCAGCGCGACGGCTCAAACCGCCGACTACCCCACACGCCCGATCACCATGGTGGTGGGCTACTCAGCAGGCGGCGGCACCGACGTGTTGGCACGCATCGTGGCCGAAAAACTGGCTGCCTCTTTGGGCCAGCCCGTGGTGGTGGAAAACCGCCCCGGCGTGGGCGCCATCGTCGGCTCCACCTATGTGGCCAAGGCCAAGCCCGATGGCTATACCTTGCTCATGGGCGCGAGTGGCCCCATGGTGTTCAACCACGCGCTGTATGCCAAGTTGCCGTATGGCCCACAAGACTTTGCGCCTGTCACGCTGGTGGGCATTTCGCCCATGGTGTTGCTGGTCAATGCCAACAACCCGGTCAAGTCGGTGCAAGAGCTGGTGGCGTTCTCCAAGCAGAACCCCGACAAATCGAACTACGGTGCCAGTTCGGCCTCGTTTCAGCTCATCACCGAGCTGTTCAACAACAAAACCGGTGGCCGCTTCATGTACATCCCCTACAAAGGTGCCAACGACTCGGTCACCGCAGTGATGACGGGCGACGTCACCATGACCTTGGCCGATGTGGGCCCGGCCAACGTGGGGCTGCAAAGTGGCCGTGTCAAACCCTTGGCCGTCACCTCGGCCGAGCGTTTGAAAGACTTTCCCAACGTGCCCACCTTGTCGGAGTTGGGCATCGACTTGAAAGCCTCGCTGTGGAACGGCTTGCTGGCCCCCGCTGGCACGCCCCCGGCCATCGTCAAGCGCTTGCAAGAAGAGGTGGCGCGTGTGATTGAACTGCCCGATGTGAAAAAACGCATCAGTGGCATGTCGGTGATTCCGTACACCAACACCCCGGAAGACTTCTCCAAATTCATCGCCTCTGAAATTGTCCTGTGGACGCAGGTGGCGAAAGACAACAACATCAAAGCAAACTGAGGCCCACCATGACACCCACTTTGTCTCGTCTGCTGTGTTTGGTTTTGGCGCTGCTGGGCTTGGCCACCACTTCGGTGCAAGCGCAAAACTACCCGAACAAACCCATTCGCTTGATCGTGCCGTTTCCGCCCGGTGGCGGCAACGACGTGATTGCCCGTTTGATCGCCCAAAAACTCAGCGACCGTTTCGGTCAACAGGTGGTGGTCGACAACAAGGCCGGTGCCAACGGCATTGTGGGTTTACAAGCCCTGATGCAGTCGCCCGCCGACGGTTACACCTTGGCGGTGGCCGCTGCTGGCCCCATGGCGGTCAACCCCAGCCTGTATGACAAGCTGCCCTACGACCCCACCAAAGACTTCTCGCCCATCACCAACTTGGTGAACTACCCGCTGCTGTTGGTGGTACATCCCTCGGTGCCGGTGAAAACCACCCTCGACTTGGTGAACCTGGCCAAGGCCAAACCGCAGCAGTTGTTTTTTGCCTCACCCGGCAGCGGCAACTCGGGCCATTTGGCGGGTGAGTTGTTCAACACCATGGCCCATGTGCAAACCGTGCACGTGCCCTACAAAGGGCAAGGCCCTGCCTTGGCCGACTTGCTGACCGGTCAGGTGCAGATGCTCTACAGCAGCATTCCTTCGGTGTTGCCCCAGGTCCGCTCAGGCCAGCTCACAGCCTTGGCCGTGGGCAGTGCCAAACGCTTGCCGTCATTGCCCGATATTCCGACCCTCGCCGAAACCGGTGTGCCCGGCTATGAAGCCTATTCATGGGTGGGCATCGTGGCCCCGGCCAAAACGCCCAAAGCCATCGTGACGCGTTTGAACCAAGAGATCGTGGACATCTTGAAACAAAAAGACGTGGCGGAAAAACTCAACCAGCAAGGCGCCTTGCCGGTGGGCGACACGCCCGAGCAATTCGCGGCCTACATCAAGACCGAAATCGACAAGTGGGGCGCCGTGGTGCGCGCTGCCAACATCAAAGCCGATTGACCTTTTTTAAAAAGCGACACCCCATGAGCACAGCCAAACCCACCCTACGCCCCAAGAAAAAAAGCCCCAGCGCCGCCTACAAAGCCGGCCTGGCCATGCGGGCCCAAGTGTTGGGGCCCGACTATGTGCAAAAAGCGTTTGACAACGCCAACGACTTGAACATGCCGTTTCAAGAAGTGGCCACCGAATTTGCCTGGGGCAGTGTGTGGACGCGCCCGGGCTTGTCGCTGCGTGACCGCAGCTTGGCCACGCTGTCCATGTGCATTGCCTTGAACCGTCCAGCGGAATTGCGCATTCACTTGCGCGGTGCCATCCGCAACGGTGTCACCCGCACCGAGCTGCGCGAGTTGCTACTGCATTCGTTTTTGTACTGCGGTGGGCCTGCGGCCCTGGATGCCTACAAGGCCGTGCGTGAAGAGTTGCCGCTGATCGAGGCGGCTGAGAAAGCGTTGAAACAAGCGGCTAAAGGCCGTGTCCCCAAAGCCAAGGCCAAAGTCACTTCGGCCCAAAGCAAACCAAGCCCTCGGGTGGCCAAACCAGCACCAAAGGTTGCTGCCAAAGCACCAGCACCGAAGGCTGCTGCTAAAGCATCCGCACGCTGAGCAGAGCGCTCAAGCCCTGAAATTACTTGGCAGATTTGGGGCTCTCCAACCCCGCCATGCGTCCCAACACCTCGGCGGTGGACGCCGTGTCATGCAAGGCCAAGCCTTGCGCCATGGCCGCGGTGTAAACCGAGGCACAGGCGTTGAACACTGGGGTGGGGCAGTGCAGCGACTTGGCCATGTCGCCAATCACCTGCATGTCTTTTTGCCACACCTCCACCTTCATGGTGGGCGGCGTGTACTGTTGCTTGACCATCATGTCCATGCGCAAGCGCATCACGCCCGTGCCGAGCACAGGGCTGGGGCCAAACAAGTCCAGCATTTGCTGCGGGTCCAAGCCCATCTTGCGTGCCAGCGTCACCGACTCGGCGTAGGCCACGTTGTAAATCGCCACCAAGTGGTTGGCGGCGTACTTCATCTTGGTGCCGTTGCCATAAGCACCCACGTGCGGCACGCTGTCGGTGAAGGCATTCAAGATCGGCAAGGCTTGTTGAAAGGCGGCTTTGGGGCCGCTGGCATAAATGGTCCAGGCGCGGTCTTTCATGCGCACGGCGGTGCCGCTGATGGGGCAGTCCAGCGCGGTCACGCCCACGGCTTTGAGCGCTTTTGCGCAATGCATCTTGTCGGCCAAGGGCAAGGTGCTGGTTTCAATCACCAAGGGCGTGTGCTTGCTCTTGGCTGCGGCGTCCGCCAGCGCTTGCGTGACTTGCTGCAAGGCATGGGAGGTGGCCAGCGACACGATCACGATGTCGGATTGGTCGCTCACCGTTTGCACGCTGGCCAAGGGCTTGCCGCCATGGCTTTTGAGCCGTGCTTTGGCGGCAGGCGCAATGTCAAAGCCACAGACCTTGAAGCCTTGGCGCAACAACTCTTCGGCCATGATGCCGCCCATGATTCCGAGACCGACGATGCCGATGCGGGGTGAGTTGTGGGCAGGTGTTGGGCGTTTTTTGGGGGATGTCAAAGCAGTGCTCCACGGGTTGTGAGGGGATTGATTGGGGGATGAACAAATTATCAACACCTGCATAGGCTCCTCGTGGTGTTTGACACACCTGTGTGACACCGGGGCATTCTTCGGGCGATACACTCGTTGCAGTTAACCAACCCACGGGAGCTTGAACTTGGTCTCAACAACGACACGGTTTGGCAGCGGACAAGCTGTTCAACGACTGGAAGACGAGCAGTTGCTCAAAGGTGCGGGCATCTACGCCAACGACGTGACGCCGCAAGGCCAAACGCGTTTGTGCTTTGTGCGCTCTTCTTATCCCCATGCACGCATTGTGTCGATCGACACCTCCGCCGCGCAGGCCATGCCCGGTGTGCGCCTGGTTGTCACCGGCCAGCAGCTGGTCGACGAAGGTCGCCCTGCCATGCCTGGCGTGGCCAATTTCACGCGTGCAGACGGCACGCCCGCCGCCACGCCGGTGCGTCATATCTTGGCGGTGGACCGCGTGCGCTACGTGGGCGAACCCGTGGTGGCCGTGGTGGCCGACACCGAACAACAAGCGCGTGACGCGGCAGAGGCCGTGCAGATCGATTTTGACGAGCTGCCTTGCGCGGTGACGCTGACCGATGCCCTCAAGCCCGGCGCGCCTTTGATTTCTGACGCGCCCGATAACCGAGTGGCCGAAACCCGTTATGGCGACCGCGAAGCCGCTGCCAAAGCCTTTGCCTCGGCGGCCCATGTGGTCGAACTCGACATCACCAACCAGCGCTTGGCCGCTTTGACCATTGAGCCCCGCAGCGTGGTGGCTTCCATCGACGCCGGTCGTCTGGTGGTGCGCATGAGCTCGCAAATGCCTACCGCCGTGCGCGGTGCGGTGGCGGGTTTGTTGGGCCTCAACCCTGAGCAAGTGCGTGTGGTGGTGGGGGACGTGGGTGGCGGCTTTGGCATGAAGACCGGCCCTTACCCCGAAGACCTGGTGGTGGCTTACTGCGCGCACCGCTTGCAATTGCCCGTCAAATGGATTGCCGACCGCAGCGAAGACTTCTTGAGCAGCTCGCACGGGCGTGACATCGAATCGCACGCCTCGCTGGCCTTGGACGCGAGCGGCAAAATTTTGGCCCTGCGCATTGAAAACAACGCCAACGTGGGCGCCTACGCCGTCATGACCGGTGTGGCCATTCAGTTGTTGATTGGCCCCTGGGTGCAAACCAGCGTGTACGACATTCCGCTGATCGACTTCCACTTCACCGGCGTGTTGACCAACACCGCCAGCACCGGCGCCTACCGGGGTGCGGGTCGCCCCGAGGCGATCTACAACATCGAACGCTTGATGGACGAGGCGGCGCGCCAAACCGGTATCGACCGCATTGCCCTGCGTCGTCGCAACTTTGTGCAGCCCTCGCAGATGCCCTACAAAAACCCCATGGGCCAAACCTATGACGTGGGCCACTTCGAGTCCATCATGGACCAAGGCTTGGCCCTGGCGCATTGGGACAGCTTTGAGCAGCGCGCCGCTGCGTCGGCCCAACAAGGCCTGTGGCGCGGTTTGGGCGTGGCCACGTTCTTGGAGTGGACGGGCGGCAATGCCTTGGAAGAAAACGTGCATGTGCAAGTGCTGGCCGATGGCGTGATCGAGGTGTTCACCGCCGTCAACGCCATGGGGCAGGGCATTGCCACCTCGCTGGCGCAACTGGTGGTGGATGTGTTTGGCGTGCCCCTGTCGCAAGTGCGCGTGGTCATGGGCGACACCGACCGTGGCAACGGCTTTGGCAGCGCCGGTTCACGTTCGCTGTTCACCGGTGGTTCTGCTGTGAGCGTGGGTGCCAAGCAAGCGCTGGACAAAGCCCAAGAGCTGGCCGCCCAAGCGCTTGAGGCCGCACCGCAAGACTTGCGTTACGAACAAGGCAGCTTCCATGTGGCAGGCACCGACCTTAAGGTGAGCCTGGCCGAGTTGGCCAGTGCCCAACCCAACCAGCGCATTGAACTCAACTCCACCACCGCCGCCAAAGGTCCGACCTGGCCCAATGGCTGCCATGTGTGCGAGGTCGAACTCGACCCTCAAACCGGCGAAGTGCAGGTGGTGGCCTATGCCTCGGTCAACGACGTGGGCCGTGTCATCAACCCCATGATCGTGCGCGGTCAACTCGACGGTGGCGCCGTGCAAGGCATTGGCCAGGCGCTGCTCGAGCATGTGGTGTACGACGACGAGACCGGTCAGCTGCTCACCGGCAGCTTGATGGACTACGCCGTGCCGCACGCCGACATCATGCCCACCCTGTTTGTCACCGAGATGGACCAAAGCATCCCGTGCAAAAACAACGTCTTGGGCGTCAAAGGCGTGGGCGAGTTGGGCACCATCGGTGCCACACCCGCCGTGGTCAATGCCGTGGCCGACGCCCTGGCCCGCCATGGCCGTGCCGACTTGGCCCCCCAGCTGCAAATGCCGCTGACCCCTTATCGCCTGTGGCGCTTGATGCACGCGGCTTGAAATCAAAAGGACACATCGATGCAGGTTTCTCTCCACGTCAACGGTAAAGCCGTGACCCTCGACGCCGCACCCAACACCTTGTTGGTCCAGGCCATCCGTGAACACATGCAACTCACCGGCACCCATGTGGGCTGTGACACTGCGCAGTGCGGTGCTTGCACCGTGCTGATGAACGGCAGCTCGGTCAAGTCGTGCAACGTGCTGCTGGCGCAAGCCCAGGGCGCACACATCACCACCATCGAAGGCTTGGCCCAAGCCGACGGCACGCTGCACCCCATGCAAGCAGCGTTCAAAGCCTGCCACGGCTTGCAGTGCGGCTTTTGCACCCCCGGCATGGTGATGAGCGCCGTCGACCTGTGCCAGAAAAAGCCAGACGCTTCGGCCCACGAAATCCGCGACATGCTCGAAGGCAATTTGTGCCGCTGCACGGGTTACCAAAACATTGTCTTGGCGGTGCAGCAAGGTGCTGCCGCCATGAAGGCTTGAAAGGGGGCCCCACGTGTACGCATTCACCTACGAACGTCCCACCACCCTGGCGCAAGCCGTGAGCCATCTGCAAGCTGGCGGTCAAGCACTGGCCGGCGGCCAGACGCTGCTGGCGTCCATGAAACAGCGCTTGCTCGCGCCTGAACAGTTGGTCGACTTGGGCGCATTGCCCGAGCTCCAAGGCGTGTGCCAAGACGGCGACCACTTGGTCATCGGCGCCATGACGCGTCACCAAGACGTGGCCAACAACGCCTTGGTGCGTCAGCACTTGCCCGGCTTGGCGTCACTGGCCAACGGCATTGGCGACAAGCAAATTCGCGCCATGGGCACCTTGGGGGGCTCGGTCGCCAACAACGACCCTGCGGCTTGCTACCCCAGCGCGCTGCTGGCCTTGGGTGCCACCGTGGTCACCAACCAGCGCAGCATCGCCGCAGAAGACTTTTTCCAAGGCCTCTACAGCACGGCCTTGGAGCCGGGCGAGTTGATCACCGCCATTCGCTTCCCCCTGGCGCAGCGCGCCGCCTATGCCAAGTTCAAACAATCGGCCTCGCGCTTTGCGTTGGTGGGCGTGTTTGTGGCGCAAACCCAAGCCGGTGTGCGTGTGGCCATCACCGGCGCAGGCAACGGTGTGTTCCGCCATGCCGGCCTGGAAGCTGCGTTGAGCCAAAGCTTCACGCCCGAGGCGGTGGCGCAAGTGGCCATCGACGCTTCCGACCTCAACGGTGACTTGCACGCCAGCGCCGACTACCGTGCCCACTTGATCACGGTGCAAACCCAACGTGCGGTGCGCCTGGCCCTGGCATGAGCGCAGCGGCAGCACTTGCCAGCATTGACGCACTGACCGAGGCCCTGGCCGCCCATGGCTACTGGGCCGATCGGCGCTTGGCCACCACGGTGTTTTTGGCGCTCAGCTTGCAGCGCCCCTTGTTGCTCGAAGGCGAGCCCGGGGTGGGCAAAACCGAGCTGGCCAAGGCCTTGTCCAAAGTGTTGGCGCGTCCGCTGATTCGCTTGCAGTGTTACGACGGCATCGAACAGCGCGAAACCCTGTACGAGTGGAACCACGCTGCCCAGCTCTTGCACATGCGCGCCGCGCACGACAGTGCCACGCCGGAGCAGCTGGAGCGCGAGATTTACCAAGAGCGCTACCTGATTCACCGCCCGCTGTTGCAAGCCTTGCAAACCCCAGCCCCTGGGGCGGTGCTGCTGATCGACGAAGTAGACCGCGCCGACGAGCCCTTTGAAGCGTTTTTGCTGGAGTATTTGGGCGAGTACCAAATCAGCATTCCCGAGTTAGGCACGGTCACCGCACAGCTGCCGCCCATCACCTTGCTGACCAGCAACCGCACCCGTGAGCTCAACGACGCGGTCAAGCGCCGCTGCTTGTACCACTGGATGGACTACCCCGAGCGCGAGCGCGAGTTGGCGATTTTGCGGGCCCAGGTGCCGCAAGCCAGCCAGCAACTGACCCAGCAGGTGAGCGACTTTGTGGCCCAGCTGCGCAGCCAGGCCCTGGCCGCGCACTTTGCGCGCGTGCCGGGCATTGCCGAGAGCGTGGAATGGGCCAAGGCCCTGGTCGCTTTGCACACCACCGCCTTGGATGCTCAGCGGGTGCAAGACACCGCCGGCTTGCTGTTCAAGCAGCGCGAAGACGTGGCGGCCCTCAACGACCTGTTGGCACAACTCCTCAGCCCCACGTCCCACGGCTGATCATCCCCCAGACCCACATGTTGGCGCTCGAGAACCTGGCCGCGTTTGCACGGGCGTTGCAGCGCGCCGGTGTGCCCATCGACAGCGCCCGCGTGGCTTTGGCCGCGCAAGCGGCGGTGCAGGTGGGGGTGACCCGCAAAGAAGACCTGCGCTTTGCCCTCGAAGCCGTGCTGGTGTCACGGCCCCAAGACCGCGCGGTGTTTGACGCGGTGTTTGATGCGTTTTTTCGTGCGCCTGGTGATGCGTCGGCGCTCTCGTTGGCGCCTGAAGAGGCATCGCCCGCGCGCGATCAGCCCGAACCCTCCGCCGCCCAGCGCCGTGCGCAAGAGGCCTTGGCCACACCTGCCGTGGCGCAGCCCCTGCACGACACGGCGGACACGCCAGACGACGACCCCTTGGCGCTGCGCGCCAGTGCCTACGCGCGCTTGCGCCAGGCCGATTTCAGAAGCCTCAGCGCCCAAGACGTGCGCCACATGCAGCGCTTGTTGCGCGACGTGCCCCTGGACCTGCCGCAGCTGCGTGGCCGACGTGTGGCCGCCAGCGCGCAAGGCACGCGACTCGACTGGGCCCGCGCCATGCAATGGGCGGCACGCCACGACGGCGAGCTGGTGCGCTTGCCACATTTGCAACGCCGCCAACAAGCTTTGCCATTGCTCATCTTGGTGGACGTGTCGGGCTCGATGGCGGTGTATGCACGCTGGCTGCTGGCGTTCTTGCACCAGGCCACGCGCAAGGTGCCACGTTCGGTGTTTGCCTTTGGCACCCAGTTGACCGACTTGAGCGCCGCTTTTCGCCAGCCCGACACCGACACCATGTTGGAGACGGTCAACCGCACCGTCACCGACTATGGCTCGGGCACCCGCCTGGGCGACGCCCTGCATGGGCTGCTGACACAGCACGCACGCCAGCTGGTGGGTCGGCGTACTGTGGTGCTGCTCATCAGCGACGGCTTGGACACCGGCGAGCCCGAGGTGCTGGAAGTGGCCCTGCGCCAGCTCAAGCGGCGCACGCGGCGCGTCTTGTGGTTGAATCCTCTGCTGCGCTTTGCGGGCTACACGCCCTCAGCGCGTGGCCCCGAGGTGTTGAACCGTTGCGTCGATGGCGTGTTGCCCATCCACAACCTCAACAGCCTTGAAGACCTGGCGCACGCTGTGGCCCAGGTGGTGCAACACTGAACTGTGAACGGAGAATGAGATGGACATGCAAGGAAGCCGCACCCTGGCGGTGACGCAACAACAAGCCTGGGACGCGCTCAACAACCCCGAGGTGCTCAAACGCTGCATCCCTGGGTGTGACAAATTCGAAGCCTCGGGCGACAACCGCTACACCGTGGGCGTGGCGATCAAGATTGGCCCGGTGTCTGCCAAGTTCTCGGGCTCGGTTCAACTCAACGACATCGTGCCACCGCACAGCTACGCCTTGCAGTTCGACGCCCAAGGCGGCGTGGCCGGTTTTGGCAAAGGCGATTGCAAGGTAGAACTCAAACCCTTGGAGGCAGGCTGCGAGCTGCACTACACCGTGCATTCGCGCATCGGCGGCAAGCTGGCGCAAATGGGCCAGCGCCTGATCGATGGCGCGGCCAAGTCGCTGACCGAAGATTTCTTCAGCCGCTTTGAACAGGTGTTGAAAGACGACGCAGCTTCTGCTGACGCTCAAGGCAACGCATCCGATGAGGCCAGCGCCGTGGCAGCACAGGCTGCGTCTGCACCCACCACCGTGCCCGTGTGGGTCTGGGTGGCCGGTGCTTTGCTGCTGGCTGCGGCGGTTTACGTGCTGCGCTGAAGCAGCTTGGCGGCGTTGCCACCGGCGACGGCCGCCAAATCGTCGCCCTGTAAGCCAGCCTCTTGCAGCCAGGCCACCGGATCGGCTTCGCCCACGGGGTAGTCGCTGCCCATGACCAAGCGGTCTACCCCCACGCGCTCGATCAGCACCTGCAACACCTGCGGGTCGTAGACGCAGGTGTCGTAGTAAAAGCGGCGCAAAAACGCGCTTGGGCTTTGCCCGTCCATGTGACGGACGGTGTCCGGACGGTTGGCGGTGTTGCGGTCTAAGCGGCCCATGTAGTGGGCAAAGTAGCCGCCGCCGTGGGCCATCACCACCTTGAGGTGGGGGTGGCGCGTCATCACCCCTTCGTAAATCAGCGAGGCCATGCACTTGGTTTCTTCGATCGATTGGCCCAGCGAGTTCCACAGCGCATAGCGCTGAAACCACGGGTCGCTCACACCTTCGGGGTGAATCCACGCGGTCAACTGGTGGGCGTCCAGCAAGGCCCAAAACGGGTGGTACAGCGGGTCGCCCATGTACACGCCTTGGTAGCTCGACGACATGTTGACCACCTGCAAGCCCAACTGGCTGCTGGCGCGCTCTAGCTCTTGCATCGCCAGTTGTGGGTCTTGCAGTGGCAACACCATGCTGCCAATGAAGCGCTCGGGGTACAGCGCCACCCAGCGCGCGGCTTGGTCGTTGCAGCGCTGGCACAGCTTCAAGTCGGTGGCGGCATCGGCCCACGAGGTGCCTTGCAGCACCGTGCTGGCACTGACCACCGAGCGGTCGATGCCGCGTGCGTCCATGTCTTGCAAGATCGCTTGTGGGTCAAACATCTTGCCCATCAAGGCCTGTGCGCCCGGGCGCGGCGCTTTGGCGGGCGTGGCCCCAAAGCCGGTGAACACCGTGCGGTTGGTGGAGGCCTCAAACACCTCGTGCTCCAACATGTGCACGTGAAAGTCAATGACCAGAGGAGGGCGTGCGGCGTGGGGCATGGGGGGCAAAGTAGACAAGGGGTAACAGCAAGTGTGGATGCGGGCAATTTTCAACCACGTTGCGGTGCAACGGTGTGTTCAACGTGACTCCAACTCACACCATAAAGAGCGCTACATCACATCATAGGGTTTGGTATTTAAGTGTTATTCGAGTTGAGAAGTGCGAGGACGCTTTGCAAAAGAAAAAACCTTCAGAGAAAGACACCACCATCGCATTGGCCTTACCCGAAGCAGCGCTCTACGCGCAGATTCAGCACGTGTTGCAGCAAGCGCGTCAGCGAGCCCAACGCAGTGTCAATCAAGTGATGGTCCAGGCCTATTGGCAGATCGGCCAGTTGATCGTGCAACACGAGCAAGGTGGGCAAGAGAGGGCTGTGTATGGGGCCAAGACTCTGCAAAGACTGGCAAAACGCTTGCAAATTGAATTTGGCAAAGGGTTTTCAGTACCCAACTTGCGAAATTTTCGGCAGTTCTATCAGACCTTCACCGAAGATGAAATTCGCTACTCGACAAGTAGCGATTTGAGCTGGACGCATTTTCGTGTCCTCATGCGCATCTCCGACCCCGCCGCTCGCCAGTGGTACGCCCGTGAAGCGGTTGCCCAAACTTGGAGCGTGGCTGCACTGGATCGCCAGATCAGCACCTTGTACTACCAGCGCTTGCTGTCCAGCCAAGATCAGGAAAGCGTCAAGGCCGAAAACTCAGTCATCAAGACGTGGGCCAACTTGATATGTATGTGCGGGTGTTTGATGAGCAAATTCGGCAACAGGGTGACAACCCCACCATTGGCCTGATCTTGTGTTCCGAGCGCAACGAAGCTGTGGCGCGTTACTCGTTGTTGGCAGATAGCGAGAAGATATTTGCCAGTCGCTATCAGCCTTGGTTGCCCACTGAGGCTGAACTCCAAGTTGAACTGGCCCGCGATCGAGCCTTGATTGAAACCGCCCAAGCCGCAAACGACAAGCGAGGCGGGTAACTCGCAAGGGCGTTACACCAGCAGGCGCCGCAGCACACGTGCGACAAAGCGTCCGTCTGTCTTCGTCCACAATCGCCCCAAAAATAGTGGGTCTGAAGAAGGAGACACCCCCATGCGATCACGCGTATTAGCTGCCTGCCTGGCACTCACATCCTGGGCCTTGCCCCATGGGGCTGTCTTGGCACAAGACTTTCCCAATAAACCCATCCGCATTGTCGTGGGGCAGGGCGCGGGCGGGGGCATGGACACCTTGGCGCGCTTGGTGGGGCAGCGGCTGTCCACCAACCTGGGCCAGCCGGTGCTGGTGGAAAACAAGGTGGGCGCTGGCGGCATCATCGCCACCGACTTTGTGGCCAAAGCGCCGCCCGACGGCTACAGCTTGCTGATGGGGCCGATTGGCAACATGGTGTTCACCCCGGTGATGACGCCCAAGCTGCGTTACTCACCCACCAAAGACTTCACCCCCGTGTCGTTGGTCGCCACCTTTCCTTTGGTGCTGGTGGTCAGTGCCAAACAAAACATCCAGACCGTGCCCGAGCTGGTGGCGTTCATGAAAGCCAACCCAGCCAAGTCCAACTACGGCGGCTCAGGCCCGGCGTTTCAGTTCGCGTCTGAGTTGTTCCGCCTCAAAACGGGCACACCGGGCGAGTTCATTCAGTACAAGAGCATGAGCGAGACCATCACCGGCTTGATCGCAGGCGACTTGCTCATGTCGATGGTCGACACCGGGCCCGCCACACCGGCCATTGCCGCAGGCCAGTTGCGTGCGCTGGCGGTCACGTCACCCACCCGTTTGGCCGCGCTGCCGCAAGTGCCCACCATGGCCGAGTTGGGGCTGCCCGAGGTGGGCTTTCGGTTCTGGACCGGCTTGTTCGCGCCTGCGGGCACGCCCGAGCCGGTGGTGAAAAAACTCGAAGCCGAGATCAACCGCATCTTGAAGTTGCCCGAGGTGGCCAGCCAAATGGCCACCATGCAAGTCACACCCACAGGCAGCACCTCGGCCGAGCTGGGCAAGTTGGTGGTGCAAGACCTGGCCCGCTGGGCCGCGGTCGCCGAGGTGGCGAAAATCAAAACGCCTGAATAAAAAAAACCGAGACCTTCACATGCCCCCTGTTTCTGCGTGCCACGGCACATGCTGCGGTGTTGACGTGCATGCGCATGTCATCCCCGCCGAATTCCCCCGCTACTTGGGCGATGTGGTGCCCAAAGGCTGGCCGTCCATGGCGCTGGGCGAGAACTGCCACCGCCACGTCATGATCGACGGCAAGAACTACCGCACGGTGTCTGACAAATGCTGGACCACCTCCAAGCGCTTGGCCGACTTCACCGAGATGGGCTTGGCCCAGCAAGCTGTGTCTCCCATGCCCGAGTTGCTGTCCTACTGGCTGGAGCCCGTGGCCGCACAACAACTGATTCGTTACCTGAACGAACACATCGCCCTCATGGTGGCCGAGTCGTCGGGGCAACTGCTGGGCTTGGGCGCGGTGCCTTTGCAGCACATGGACATGGCGCTCAAAGAGCTGCACTACATCAAGCACACGCTGGGGCTGTCTGGCGTGGAGATCGGCAGCAACATCAACGGTGTGGTGGTGGGTGACCCGCAACTCGACCCCTTCTTTGAAGCCTGTGAGGCACTGGACTTGGCAGTGTTTGTCCATGCTGTGCGCCCCACGGGCATGGACCGTTTGGTGGGCCCCGCACCCCTGCAACAAATCTTGGCCTATCCGTCTGACGTGGGCTTGGCCGCGGCTTCGGTGCTGACCAGCCAGCTCATGCTGCGCCGTCCCAAATTACGCATCGCTTTCAGCCACGGCGGCGGCACTTTGCCCATGCTGTTGCCGCGCTTGGAGCAGTCGATGTCGGTGTTCCCGGCGGTGCGTGAGGCGGTCGGGGTGTCGCCCAGCCAGCAGGTCAAATCGCTGTACTTTGACACCCTGGTGTTTGACGCGCCCACGCTGCGGCACTTGGTGCACATCTATGGCGCGAGCCAATTGATGATTGGCACCGACTATCCTTTCAACTTCCACGACCACACGCCCGTGCAACGCATCCACAATGCGGGCTTCGACGACGCGGTGGTGCAGCAACTGGTGGCCGGCAACGCCCAGCGTTTTCTGGCTTTGAATTCATACGGAAAGTAAATTTCATGACCCATGCTTCCTCTCGCATCAGCGCCTTGCGCAGTGCGGCACTGAATGTGCCCAACTTGCAGCAAGCCGAAGATTTTTTCTGTCGTACCTGGCATCTTTTTGTGGCCGATCGTGCACCGGGCGTTGTGTACTTGCGCGGCACGGGCCAAGACCACCATTTGCTGGCGCTGCATCAAGGCGGTGAACACGCACAGATCAAACACGTGACCTTGCGTGCCCGCAGCGAGAGCGCGCTGCACGAAGCTGCCGCTCTGGCCGTGCAACACGGGGGGCGTGTGGTCAAACCTGCGGCACCCAGTGCTGACCCAGCGGGGGGCACCTCGCTGACCATCGCCGACCCCCATGGACGCGTTTTTGAGTTGGTGACGGGCGACACCCTGCGTTCCAGCCCCACCGTAGAAGCGGACCAGCCCATGCGCTTGGCCCATGTGGTGCTCAACAGCCACGACGTTGAAGCCAGTCAAAAATTTCTGGCCCGCGTGCTGGACTTCTCGTTGTCAGACCGCACCAAGATCATGGCCTTCATGCGCTGCAACAACGACCACCACAGCATCGCGCTGGGTGACACCGACAACGATGCCTTGAACCACATCGCGTTCCTCATGCCCGACCTGGAATCGGTCATGCGCGGCGGTGGTCGCATGCGCGATGCGGGTTACGGCATCGAGTGGGGCCCAGGCCGCCACGGCCCTGGCAACAACGCCTTCAACTACTTTGTGGGCCCGTTCGATCTGGTGATCGAATACACCGCCGATGTGCAGCAAATCGACGACAGCTACAAGGCCGGCCAACCCTCTGACTGGAAGTGGCCCGAGGGCCGTGTCGACCAGTGGGGCATTTCCCAACCTCCCAGCGCCAAGCTCAAAGAAGCCCAGCGCGCCGTGTTGTTTGAAACCGTTTGAAGATGAGTCGCTGAAGATGAGTAACGAGATGTTTGATGTGGCCATCGTGGGCTTTGGTCCTACCGGGGCCGTGGCTGCGGGTTTGTTGGGCGGCCGAGGCCTGAAGGTGTGGGTCTGTGACAAGTCAGAGGATGTGTACGACAAGCCCCGTGCCATTGCCCTGGACCACGAGATCATGCGTGTGTTCCAAGAACTTTCCTTGGTTGAAAAAATTGAGCCCTTCACCGAACCCTTCACCAACTCTGAGTTCTTTGGGGTCGACGGCCAGCTCATCAAATGCATGTCCACCGTCGCCGAGCCTTTCCCATTGGCTTACACGCCCTCGTTGGTGTTCAGCCAGCCCCCGGTGGAAGCGGCCTTGCGCGCCCATGTGCGCAGCTTGCCCAACGTCACCGTGTCGCTGGGCCACACCGTCACCGCTGTCACGCAAGACAGCGAGGGCGCCACACTGACCCTGATGGATGCGCAGGGCCACAGCAGCCAGGTGCAAGCGCGCTACGTCATCGGCTGCGACGGTGCGTCGAGCTTTGTCCGCGGGCAAGTGGGCTTGACGTTGGAAGACTTGGGCTTTGACGAACCCTGGTTGGTGGTGGACGTGCTGGTCAACGAACAAGGGCTGAAAAAGCTGCCTCAAACCAGCGTGCAGTACTGCGAGCCAGAACGTCCTTGCACCCTGGTGATTGGGCCTAAGAACCACCGCCGTTGGGAGATTTCGATCAATCCCGGCGAAGACCCACAACACTTGGCCACGCCTGAAGGCACCTGGCCTTTGCTGGCGCGTTGGCTCACGCCCGCAGACGCCACGCTGTGGCGCCAAGCCAGTTACCGATTCCATGCCTTGGTGGCCAAAGACTGGCGCCAAGGTCGCGTGTTCCTCGCCGGCGATGCTGCGCATCAGCAGCCGCCGTTCCTGGGCCAAGGCATGTGCCAAGGTGTGCGCGATGCCGCCAACTTGAGCTGGAAGCTGGCCGAGGTGTTGAGTGGTCGCGCCCACGCCAGCTTGCTCGACACCTACGGCGAAGAGCGCAAAGCCCACGTGACCGAGCTGACCCGGCGCATCAAAGGCATTGGGCAATTGGTGGGCCAGCGCGATGTGGCCAAAGCCCGCGCGCGCGATGCCCAGTTGTTGGCCGAGTGTGGGGGCGTGGTCCAACCCATGCCGCGACAAAACGTGCAACCCGCCCTGGCCCATGGCTGCTTGGTGCCCGGCACTGCGGCGGCTGGCACGCTGTTTCCCCAAGCCTGGTGGCAGCAGGGCGCGCGCAAGCAGCGCATGGACACCGTGCTGGGTACAGGCTGGCGCGTGTTTGTGGCTGCCGGTGCCGATGCGGGTTTTGAGGCCGCACTGGCCGCAGCCCCTGCCGCGTTGCAACTCAAAGTTGTGCGCTTGGGCACAGCGGACGCGCCTGAGTGCGATGGTGTGCTGGCTGCATGGTTCCAAGCCAACGGCTGCCAAGCCGCTTGGGTGCGCCCCGATCACTATGTGTTTGCCACGGCCCACAACGTGGCAGAGCTCACCGCACAGCAACAAACGTTGCGCGCTTACTTTTCATAAATACAACCGGAGACCCTATGACACGTCGTCACTTTCTGCACACCGCCCTGGCCACGGCCGCAGGTTTGAGCACCACCACCTTGTGGGCGCAAAGCGCTGCATGGCCCGACAAACCCATCAAAGTGGTGCTGTCGCAGCCCCCAGGCTCGGGCCCCGACAACGTGGCGCGCTTGCTGGGTGACCGCATCAGCAAGCCCTTGGGTCAACCTTGGGTGATCGACAACAAACCCGGTGGCCAAAACATCATCGGTGCGCAAGCCGCAGCGCGTTCGCCTGCTGATGGCTACACCTTGTACTTCGCCACCACCGCCGCGTTGGTGACCAACAAGCACCTGTTCAAGACCATGCCGTACGACCCACAGAAAGACTTTGTGCCGGTCGCCTTTGTGGCCAAGAGCCCGTTTGCGGTGTTGGTGAGGGCCGAATCACCCATTGCCTCGATCCAAGACCTGATTGCCCGTGCCAAGGCCACACCGGGCAAGCTGTCGCTGGCCAACGAGGGCCCACGCACCTTTGGCGGCATCATTGCGCGCCTCATCAATGCGCGTACCAAGATGGAAGCCAACTTGGTGTCTTACGCCTCGGTCAGCGTGGCGGTGCAAGACGTGTTGGGTGGACATGCTGAAGCCGTGGTGGCCGACTTGGCCTCGACCGCGCAACTGGTGCGCCAAGGCCGCTTGCGTTTGCTGGCCGTCACAGCGGGCAAGCGTGTGGCAGGTTGGGAACAAGTGCCTGCGTTGTCGGAGCTGCTGCCCAACTTTGAAATGGTGGGTTGGTTTGCCTTGATGGCACCGACCGGCACCCCAACGGCGGTGATTCAAAAGCTCAACGTCGAAGTCAACAAATTGTTGGCAGAGCCCGAGTTTGCGCAACGCATGCTCACCATGGGCCCGATTGCCGAGCCTTTGGGCGGAGCCGACAAGGCCGAAGCCTTCTTGAACCGTGAGCATGAGCGCTGGGCCGAAGTGGCCAAAGAGATTGGCCTCTTACCCGAGTAAGGCTGTTCAAAGGCCCTCACGCAGGGCCCTGACTCAGAGCGCTTACTTCTTCTTGGCCATGCCTTCGGCCGAGCAAGGGTTCTCGGTCGAGCAACGGTCGCCAATCACGCCCACGGCTTGAATTTCAATTTCAATGCCTGGGCGTGCGAAGTTGGTCACGGTGATCAGGGCACTGCCGGGGTAGTTGCCGTTTTGAAAAAAGTCTTTGCGCATTTCCACAAAGCGGTCGCCATAGCGTGACTCTTTGATGAACACCGTCATGCTCACGATGTTGGCCAAGCTGCCACCAGCTTTGCGCATCACTTGGTCGATCTGCGACACCACTTGTTTGGTTTGCGCTTCAAAGTTGTTGGAAATGTCTTTCCCGTCGTTGTCGCGGGTCGCGGTTTGACCGGCCACCCAGACCGTTTTGCCGCCTTCGGTGATGACGCCCGGTGAGAAGGCACGCGACAACTGGAATGGTGTTTTTTCCATGTACTCGGCTGCAGAGGCAGCGGGGAGATAGCCAGCAGCCAGCGTCACAAACGCAAGAATCGATGCAGTGAATTTTTTCATAGGGCTCTCTGTGTCAATGCATGGTCAAGATCAACCACCGCCCCAATGTAATTCAGACCGAGCGCCTTGACTGTGCTTACTCCGCCTGCACACCCGCCAGGCGAACCGCCTTGCGGGTTTGTTCAATGTCACGCGTCAAAAACTCGCGGAAAGCCTCGCCTGTGGTGCTGATTGGCACAGCGCCGTTCAGGGCAAACGCGTCGCGCAGCTCTTTGCTTTGCAAGGCTTGCGCCAGTTGACGGCGCAGCAGATCGATCACTTCGGCGGGCAGGCCTTTGGGGGCCATCAGCCCAATCCAGCTCGCAAACTCAAAACCAGGCAAGGTCTCGGCAATCGACGGCACCGTGCCCAGCGGCTGCGTGCCTTTGGGCATGCTGTGGCCCAGGGCTTTCAAGCGGCCGCCTTTGACCAGGGCCATGGCGGCGGGTGCGGGGGTGAGCGTCCAGTCGGTCTCGCCACTCACCACCGATCCCACCGATTGGCTGCCGCCTTTGTAGGGCACATGCAAGGCTTCAAAACCCGCCGCTGCACTCAAGGCCACACCTGCCAAATGGCTTACCGAGCCCGGCCCGGCTGAGGCCATGTTGAACCTGCCGCCCTGTGCCTTGGCATAGGCCACAAACTCCGACAGCTTGTTGACGGGCAGGGAGGTGCGACACACCAGCACATTGGGTAACAAGGCGATGAGCGAGATCAGCTCGAAGTCTTTCAGCGGGTCGTAGTTGACCGCTTTTTGCAGCAGCGGGGCCACGGTGGTCGAGCTGCTTGACGCCACGATCAAGGTGTAGCCATCGGGGGTGGCGAACTTGCCTGCATCCATGCCCACAGCGCCTGCGGCACCGGCCTTGTTGTCCACCACCATGGCTTGTCCCAACAGCGGGGTGAGCTGTTGACCCACCAGGCGACCCATGGTGTCGACCGAGCTGCCCGGCGCATTGGGCACGATCAAGCGCACCGGACGTGACGGGTAGCGTGGCGCTTGCGCCCACAGTGTGGCGGGGGCAGACAAACCAGCGCCACAGAGCAGGGCGCAAGACAACAGTTGGCGGCGAAATGGATCGGCAGATGGCATCCGTGACTCCTAGGTGTGTGGGGCCGATCTGGCGCAGTGGGCTCAGCCCTGCATCAGCTCTTGCAAAGCCTGCGCCATCAGGCCATCGGCTTGGGCAAAGGTTTCCAAAATTTCAAAATGGTTCAAACCCGTGCCCCATCGGAAGGTCAGTTCAACCTCTTGCCCAGACAGGTCTTTGGCAAAGTCACGCGCCTGGCGCTTGAACTCAGGTGACTCTTTGTCGCCACACAGCAACATCACGGGCATGGTGAATTTGCGTAAGTGCCTCTGCGGGCTCAATGCGTAGACGTTCTCGTCTGTGAACGCCACGTACTGGCTGCGTGCCGACAGGCGCACCGGCTCCAGGTCGTACATGCCACTGCAGCACAACAAACCATGGATGGGGGTGTGGGCCAAGCCCTCTTGTGCCCAGTTGTGTGTGGCCAAGCAGGCGGCCAGGTGTGCGCCTGACGAATGGCCCACCACGTAAATGCGTTCTGGGTCTGCCCCCATCGCCGCTGCGTGCTGAGCCGTGAAAGCCAGGGCGCGCTGCAATTGTTCGGCCAGGGTCATCAAGCGACCTTCGACGTCGGTGACGGCTGCAAAGTCTGGAATCACCACATGTGCTCCACGCTTGAGCAGCCATGCCACGGCCATCGCATAGTCCTGCGCCTGACCACGTCGCCACGCGCCGCCATGGATGAAAAAAACCAGCGGCGCGTTGGCGTTTGGGCTGGGGTACCAATCCAACGCTTCTATGGGGGTGGGGCCGTAGGCCATGTGCTGCACCTGCGTGCCTTGTGCATGCACGTACGCACGCGCTTCGGCGCTGCGCGCGGCACAACGTGCCATCACCTCCACCATGTTGGGGGCATGTTGGGTCTGGTCATAGGCCCAGTCGAGTTGGTCTTGCGTCAAGTCTCGCCAGATGGTTGTTTTCATTCGATCACTGCTCCTGATGCTTTGATGGTGGTTCTGCGGGAAGCACTTTCGCTGCGGATGTGGCGACGAAACTCGTCCGGTCCCAAACCCACAAAGTCGTACGACTTGCCTTCGATCTCTTTGCTGCGAAAGTCGGGCTCGCTGATCACCGCCAAGATATCGCGGTGCATGCGATTGACCAGGGCAGGCGCAAAGCTGGCTGGTGCAAACACGCCCACCCAGACATTGGCATCCACTTCTGGAAAACCCAACTCGGTCATGGTGGGCACATCGGGGTAGGCCGCTGCACGGGTTTTACCGCCATAAGCCAAGGGCTTGATGCGCTTGCTGGCCATGTGGGGGCGTGCCGACACAATGCCCGACCACGTGAGCGGCACTTCGCCACTGACCACAGCGGTCACCGCCTGCGGAATGCCGCGGTAAGGAATGTGCACGATGAACACGCCCGCTTTTTGTTTGAGCATCTCGGTGGCCAGCTGCGGTTGGCTACCCGGCCCATACGACGCGTACGACAAAGACCCGGGCTTGGCTTTGGCCATGGCCAGCAATTCTTTGAGGTTGTTGGCAGGCAGGCTGGCGTTGGCCACCAGCATTTGGCTGAACGCCACCAGTTGCGTCACAGGCGCAAAGTCTTTGTCAGCGTCGTAGGGCAGCTTGCTGTAGAGATGTGGGTTGATGGTGAAGGTGGCATCGGTGGTGAACAGCAAGGTGTGGTTGTCCGTGGACCTGGCCACCGCTTCCGTGCCAATCAAGGTGTTGGCGCCGGGGCGGTTGTCGATGGTGATGGGCTGCTGCCATTTGTCTTGCAAGCGTTGGGCCAGGGCCCGTGCCATCACATCCACGCCGCCGCCTGCGGGGTAGGGCACGATGAGTTTGACGGGGCGTGTGGGCCACTCTTGCGCGCTTGCTGAACCTGCGGCCACACAGAGCGCCGCGAACAAAACCGCCATCCAATGTTTCATGTGTGTATCCAAATACCAAAGGTTAGGATGCGGCCCAACGTCCAAGCACCCACAGAACTCAAATCGGCCCCGATCATGACACACCCCATGGCCTTTCCTTCTCTGCCTGAAGTGCGATTTGCACGTATCCCGCAAGAGTCCCAAGCACGCTACTTGGGCGACCGCTTCTCTTACATCGAAGCTGGACCTGCGGATGCGCCGTGTGTGTTGTTTTTACATGGCATTGGCAGCAATGCCACCTACTTTCGCTTTCAATTTGCGTCACTGAGCCATCGCTTTCGCGTGGTGGCCTGGAACGCACCCGGCTACTGGATGAGCGACAACTTGAAGACCGAGCACCCCAGCGATGCCGACTACGCACAGGCCGTGGCGGACTTTACCCAGGCATTGGACATCCATGACATGGTGTTGTGCGGCAACTCGTTTGGTTCGGTGGTGGCGCAGGCCTTTGCCATGCGCCATCCACAACGCGTTGAGCGTTTGATTTTGACCGGCACAGGCGTGGGCCAAAAGCAGCTCAGTGCACAACGGCGCGAAGCCTTTGAGGCACGGGCCCGACGCATACGCTTGGGTAGCTACCAATACGGTGATGCGGGGGTGGACAACCTGGTGGGGCCTCACGCCTCGCCCGCGTTGCGGGCCATGTTGGTGGCCGTCACGCGCGGCACGCAAGCGGCGGGCTTGTTGCGGGCGGTGTCATTCAGATTGAGCGACTTTTACACGCCTGATTTCGCCGCCGCTCTCACCATGCCCGTGTTGCTGGTGCAGGGCAGCGAAGACCGCACCAACCCCAGACAAGACAATGCCGACCTTCTCTTGCCCCAATTGCCGCATGGGCGATTGGTTGAGTTGGTCGGCATTGGGCATTTGCCCGAGGTGGAAGCCCCGGACACCTTCCATCAGTTGCTGGAGAGTTTCCTCAGCTCACTTGACCAGTAGCACCGGCACTTTGGCCACAGCCAGTACCTTGTGAGCCACCGAGCCCACCACCAAGTCTTTGATGGATGAGCGGCCTTTGGAGCCCATCACGATCATGTCGAACTTGCCCGATTCGGACTCGGCCTTGATTTGATCGGCAGGGTGACCATAGCGAATCACCATGTCGTGGGCCACGCCCATTTTGTCGAACAGCTTTTGTGCGCTGCCAATGTCTTTCTCGCTCAGCCCGCGCAGGTAGTCGCTGACCGCGTCTTTGGGCACGTATTTTTTGAAATGTTTCAAAGCCGTGTCGTCATGCACAGAAATGATCGTGATGTGACTTTTGCCCTTGAGTGACGCAGCCAATGTGGCGGCGTACTTGGCGCCAGACAGCGAATTTTTTGAACCATCGATCGCGACTAAAAGCTTCATGCGTTGCTCCTTGGAAATGAGTTGGTGAACTATAGAGTGAATAAACAGCACCTTGCGTGATCTTGATCAAACTAACATGAATCAAGATTCGATGAAGATGCTGTGTTTGCCCCTTTGCTCCAGAAATTCAGATGTGCTGACTCTGCGCCGCTTATTTCTTGCGAGCAGCAATGGCTTTTTCAGCCATGTCCACCAGCTCGACGCCGACGGTCTTTTTCCACTTCTCGTACACGGGGCGAGTGACTTTCACAAACGCGTCGCGTTCGGCAGGAGTGAGTTGGGTCACAGTCACGCCCATGGCAGCAATGTCTTTGAGCACCGGTTTGTCGGCTTCGATCAAGCCTTTGCGGGCCATGGCAATTTCTTGATGACCGGCATCGATGGCGGCTTGGCGCACGATGGCTTGGTCAGCCGCGGTCCATGAGTTCCAAATCTCTTTGTTCACCACAAAGATCAGCGGATCGGCCATGTAGCCCCAAGTGGTGACGAATTTTTGACCCACGGTGTGCATCTTGAGCACCGTGAATAAGAACAAGGGGTTTTCTTGACCATCCACCGCGCCGCTTGAGAGGGCGGGTTGCGCATCGGCCCAGCTCATTTGCGTGGGATTGGCTCCCATGGCGCTGAACATGTCCGAGAAGATGGGCGAACCCACCACACGAATCTTCATGCCCTTGAGGTCTTCGGGCGACTTGATCACGCGCTTGGAGTTGGTCACTTCGCGGTAGCCGTTCTCACCCCAGGCCAGTGGCATCACGCCAGACTTGTCGAGGGTTTGAAAAATCTTCTTTCCCACCTCGCCTTGCGTCAGCGCGTCCAGCGCAGCGTAGTCGGGCATCAAAAAGGGCAGCGAGAACAAATTGAGTTCTTTCACCTGGGGAGACCAGTTGATGGTCGAGCCCACCGCCATGTCGATCACACCTTGGCGCAGGGCGCTGAACTCGCGCGTTTGGTCGCCTTGAATCAGCGACACACCGGGGTAGAGCTTGATGTTGATGCGCCCCTGCGTGCGCTCTTTCACCATGTCGGCCCACAGCTTGCCCGCTTGTCCCCAAGGGGTGGGAGGGCCCAGCACCAGTGACATGCGGTACTCAGCTTTGTAGGTTTGTGCCGGTGCGGCCACCGAGAAGGCGGCCAGCGCGGTGGCCGCAGCCAACACGCTCACGAGAGTTCGACGAAGTTTCATGAATGTCTCCTTATAAAAATCAACGGTCGCAAAATCAGTAGCCCATGTAACGCGGCAGCCACAAGGCCAACTCTGGCCAAGCGATGACGGCCACCATCACCAAGAACATCGAAAACAGCATCCAGCCAACCCAGCGCACGGTCTCCTCCATGCGCACGCCCGCAATGCGGCAAGACACCATCAGGTTCACCGCCAACGGGGGCGTGAACTGACCCAGCGCCACTTTGAGTGTGAGGATGACGCCAAACCACACCGGGTCCCATTTGTAGAACTGCACGATGGGCCACAGCAAGGGCACAAAAATCAAAAAGATCGACACGCCGTCCAAGAACATGCCCACGGTGATGAGCATCAAGATCAACAAGGCCAACACACCGTACTCGCCCAGCCCAGAGTTAACGATGGCTTGGGTGATCGGGTCGATCACGCCCAGTGTGGACAACGAGTAGGCAAAGATGCCCGCCAGCGACACCACTAGCAAGATGATGGCCGACAACTCCCCCGACTCGCGCAAGATGACAAACAGGTCGCGAACTGCAATGGTGCGGTGAATCACCATGCCCACAAACAAGCCGTAGAACACGGCCACCACAGCCGCTTCGGTGGGGGTGAACCAACCGGCACGCATGCCACCCAAAATCAGCACCGGTGCGGCCAAGCCCCACGAGGCTTCGCGCAGGCTTTGCCAAAACGGGGGGCGTGGCAGGCTGGCCTCCAGCGCACCCATCTTGTGTTTGCGCGCCATCCACACGGTGGGGATGATCAAGGCCAAACCGGCCAACACCCCCGGCACCATGCCCGCGGCAAACAGCGCAGGCACCGAAGCCCCTGGCACCAACACCGAATACACGATGAAGGCCACCGAAGGCGGAATCAAGATGTCGGTGGCAGCCGCAGCCCCCACCACACTGGCCGAAAAAGCCGCTGGGTAACCGGCCCGCGACATGGCCGAAATCATCACCGCGCCTACCGCGGCTGCATTGGCCGGACCAGAGCCCGAGATGCCGCCCAAGAACATGGCCACCACAATTGCCACCAAGGGCAACATGCCGGGACCCCGCCCCACCATGGCCACGGCAAAGTTCACCAGCCGCAAGGCCACGCCCGAGCGGTCAAAGATGGAGCCCACCAACACAAACATCGGAATCGCCAGCAAGGGGTACTTGCCCAGACCCGCGTAAAAGTTTTGCGGCACGGCCAACAGGCCAAACCATTGCGCATCGGCATTGGCCAAGGCAATGCAGGCGGCACCCGCCAGACCCAAGGCCGCGCCGATGGGCACGCCCATCAGCATCATCACCACAAAGGCGGTAAACAGCAGGGTGGGGATCATGCGCGACGCCCCCGACGGATGAACAGACCCAAGGCACGGCCTGCAATGGCCACCGACATGATCGGCAGCCAGATGGTGTACCACCACTGCGGCACGCCAATTCCCGGTGAGGTTTCGCCAAAGCGGATGTCGTCCCACACCATGCGCGTGCTGAGCACCGCGATCAGGGCGAACAACACAAACACCATCAGCGCGCCAAATCGTGCCAGCGCGCGCTGGCGTGCAGGCGAGCCACTGTCGGCAAAGTACTCGATGCGAATTTGGCGGTTGCGCGCCACCGACGCCGAGCCCGCCACCAAGGCCAGCACGATCATCAGAAACACCGAGAACTCCTCGGTCCAAGCAAACGACTGGTTGGTGAAGTAGCGCACCAACACATTGCCAAAGGTGATCAAGGCCAACAGCCCCATCACGATGACGGTGAGCCAGTCTTCAATTCTTAGGGGGATGACGGTGACTTCGTCTTGTGCAGACGGGTCCGGCACTTCAAGGGGCAAGTGCGCTGGGTCGTGGGGATGTGTCATGAGAGGAGAGCGGTTCAATCTGAAAATCACTTTAGCATGGCATGCACAGTGGCCATCACCTGTGCGGCGCTGATGCGCGACTGGGCTTCCAGCACCGGCGCGTAGCCCACTGGAATGCGCGGCGCACCCAGGCGCTTGACTTTGCAGCCGGTGGCTTCGGCGGCAGTGGCTGCAATCTCAGCGCCAAACCCTGCGGCTTGCACGGCCTCGTGCACCACCAGCAAATGGCCGGTGCGTGCGCATGAACTGAGCACCGCGTGGCGGTCCCAAGGCCAGATGGTGCGCAGGTCGATCAGCTCGACCTCAATGCCTTGTTGCGCCAGTTGCGCACAGGCCTCGGCGCAAATTTGCACCTGCTTGCTCCAGCTCACCAGCGTCACGCGCTGGCCTGCACGCAAGGTCTGGGCTTGGCCCAGGGTGGCGGTGTGCGTGGGGTCCACCTCGCCACTCAAACCCCACAGGGTTTTGTGTTCCATATAAACCACCGGGTCGCCACTGGCCAAGGCGGCACGCAGCAAGCTGTAGTTGTCTTGCGGGGTGGCGGGGCAAACCACCACCACGCCTGGCAGGTGGGCAAACCAGCTCTCCAGCGACTGCGAGTGTTGGGCGGCCGAGGCATCCCAAATGCCAATCGGCATGCGCACCACCATCGGCACCCGGCCTTGACCGCCAAACATGAAGCGGTTTTTGGCGGCTTGGTTGACGATCTCGTCCATGCCGCACAGCGCAAAGTCGACCACGCGCATTTCCACCACCGGGCGCAAACCCGCCAAGGCCATGCCCACGCCCGCGCCCAAAATAGCCGCTTCGCTGATGGGCGTGTCGATCACACGCTGCGCGCCAAACTGGGCTTGTAGACCTTTGTATTGGCCAAAAATACCGCCGCGTCCCACGTCTTCGCCCAGCACCACCACGCTGGCGTCAGCGCTCATCTCGTGTTGCAGGGCCAGCACGGCGGCTTCTGCATAAGTCATCACAGCCATTGACCGTCTCCCAAGGTTTGCACATCGGTGAAGGCCGCGCTGGCCAGGGGCCAAGCCGCAGCATGGGCCACAGCCACGGCAGTGTCGACCTCGGCCTGAGCTTCGCGCGAGATGGTGTCGAGCACCTGTGCATCGCTGCCGGGCAGCGACAGGTAGTGCTGACGGGCGCGTGCAATGGGGTCGGTCAGCAGGGCTGCTTGCAGTTCAGCTGGGTCGCGGTAAGCGGCCAGGTCCACCGACACATGGCCTTTGACACGGTAGGTGTGGGCATGCAGCAAGCGCGGGCCACTGCCGCCACGTACTTGCGCCACCAGCTGTGCGGCGCTGGCATGCACGGCCAACACGTCGTTGCCATCCACTTTTTCGGCAGGAATGTCCAAGCTCGCGGCGCGTGCAGATGCCCCAGCGCCAGCGGTCATGGGGCCGCTCGCTGTGGTGGCGCTCCAGCGGTTGTCTTCACACACAAACAACACCGGCAGTTGGTACACCTGCGCCCAGTTGAGCGCTTCTAAAAAAGGCCCCCGGTTGATCGCGCCATCGCCAAAAAAACACACGGTGATGCCGCTGCGCTGTTGCAGCTTTTGCGCATGGGCCGCACCCACGGCAATGGGCAGGCCGGCTGCCACCACGCCGTTGGCACCCAGCATGCCCACCGAAAAATCGGCAATGTGCATCGAGCCGCCCTTGCCGCCGTTGGTGCCGTCGGCTTTGCCAAACAACTCGTTCATCATGCGCTGTAAGTTGGCACCTTTGGCCAAGGTGTGGCCATGGCCACGGTGGGTAGAGGTCAGGTAGTCGTCGGCGCGTAAATGGGCGCACACGCCCGCAGGCACGGCCTCTTGTCCGGTGGACAAGTGCAGCGGGCCGCGCACTTTGGCACTGCCGTCGGCTGACTTGCCATAGGCGCTCACGCCACCTTGGCTGGCTTGCTCGGCGGCGTTTTCAAATGCGCGAATGCGCACCATGGTGCGGTAGAGCGCAAGCAGTGTTTCGGTCTCTGGGGTCAAGGTGTCTCCTCCAGGTTGTAGGGTGTCAGAGCTGGGTCATCCAAAGTGCTGTAGCGACCAAGACAGCCGCCATGCAGCGGTTGAATAGGCGCAAGCGTTGGTGCGTTTGGTGGGGCCCACTCAGCCAGTCACGCAGCAGCGAGCCTACCAGCGCGTAGGTCAGGTTGCTGACCAAACCAAAGACTAGCATCAACGGCAAGATCACGGCAAAGCGTTGCAGCGCATCGTCGTGCCCGGCCATCCAGCCTGCCACCACGGTCAAGGCCAGCATCCAGGCCTTGATGTTCAAAAATTGCAACAACACGCCTTGCGCAAAACCCACCCGCAATGCTGCGCCGTCGGCAGCCACCAAACTCCGTGTGCGCGCCAGTTTGAAGGCCAGCCACAGCAAGTAGCCCACGCCCACGCTTTGTATTGCCAAGCGCAGCATAGGCCAAGCCAGCACCAAGCTGCCCACGCCTGCGGCGCACACGCACAGCAGCAGGCCCCATCCCACCGGCACCGCCAACACAAAACGCAGCGCATGGCGCAACCCCAAGTTGGCCGCCAGTGCGGTCGACAAGGTGGTGTTGGGCCCGGGGGTGAAGCTGGTCAAGGTGGCCAGCACCAGCAAGGCCGTGAGCTCGCTCGGCGGCAATTACTTTTTCAAGCGCTCGTTTTGCGGGAACATGAAACGCTTGGCCTCATCGTCCAACTCGGCTTTGAAGGTGTTGCGGGTTTTCAGCGCTTCAGCACGCTGCGCGGCGGGGCGAGCGTTGATCTCATCGAGCAAGCGCTTGATGTGTGGGTACACCGTCCATGGGTTTTCCAGACCCAACACATAAGGCACCATGCGTGCCCAGCCCCAAAACGCCATGTCAACGATGGAGTAGTGCTCGCCCAGCATGTAGTGGTGGTTGCTCAGGTGTTCGTTGATCACGCCCCAATGGCGGTGCGCCTCAAAGTCGTAGCGGTTCAAGGCATATTCTTTGGGCTCGGGCGCGGCATGGCGAAAGTGCACCGACTGGCCCGAAAAGGGGCCAATGCCCGAGGCAATGAACATCAGCCACGACAGCATTTGCCCACGCTCGACGCTGCCCGCTTGCAGGGGCACAAACTGTTGCTCGCGGTCGGCCAGGAACAACAAAATCGCGTTGCTGTCGAACACCGTCACATCGCCATCCATGATGGCGGGCACTTTGCTGTTGGGGTTGACTTGCTTGAAGGCGGGGTCGAACTGTTGCCCTTTGCGGGTGTCTACGGGGATGGCCTCGTAGGGCAAGCCCAGCTCTTCGAGCAGCAGCGCAATCTTCATGGGGTTGGGTGCTGCGTTGTAATAGAACTTGAGCATGCGGTGTCTCCTGAGGCAGTGGTTAGAAGCTGTCATTCTATGGACATGACTTGGGGCGTTTTGATGCTGTAATCTGCCCATTCATCACCAAGGAGACACGATGCAAAAAAGACACATGATGGCCCTGACCGCTGCCTGCCTGATGGGCTTGGGTTTGACCACGGCACAGGCCCAAGACGACACCTTCAAGGTCGGTCTGCTGTTGCCCATGACGGGACCCTTTGCGTCCACCGGCAAGCAGCTCGAAGCAGGGGCCCGTTTGTACTTGGCGCAAAACGGCAGTACCGTGGCTGGCAAAAAAATTGAACTCATCTTGCGCGACGACACCAGCACACCCGATGTGACCAAGCGCTTGGCCCAAGAGTTGGTGGTGAACCAAAAAGTCAATGTGTTGGCAGGCTTTGGCTTGACCCCTTTGGCCTTTGCCACCGCACCCGTGGCCACCCAATCCAAAACACCGATGGTGGTCATGGCTGCTGCGACTTCCAGCATCACCCAGGCGTCGCCCTACATCGTGCGTTCGAGCTTCACCGTGCCTCAGGTGGTGACGGCCCTGGCCGATTGGGCCTACAAAAACAACATCAAAAAAGTGGTCAGCTTGGTCACCGACTACGGCCCTGGCGTGGACTCTGAAAAGTTTTTCAAAGACACCTTCATTGCCAACGGCGGTGTGGTGGTTGAGACCTTGCGCGTGCCCTTGCGCAACCCCGACTTCGCCCCGTTCTTGCAAAAAGTGCGTGACGCCAAGCCCGATGCCTTGTTTGCCTTTGTGCCTGCCGGCGTGGGCACTGCTTTGATGAAGCAGTTCACCGAGCGCGGCTTGGACAAAGCCGGTATCAAAGTGATTGCCGAAGGCAGCGTGACCGACGACGACATCTTGAACGACATGGGCGAGGTGGCGCTGGGCTTGGTGACTGCCCACCACTACTCGGCTGCGCACAACTCGCCACAGAACAAAAAGTTTGTCGAGGCCTTTGCCAAAGCCAACAACGGCATGCGCCCCAACTTCATGGCCGTGGGGGCGTATGACGGCATGCGTGTGATTGTGGAAGCCCTCAAAGCCACCCAGGGCAAGGGCGACGGCGACGCCTTGTTGGCCGCCATGAAAGGCCAGATTTTTGAGAGCCCACGTGGCCCCATGTACATCGACGCGCAAACCCGTGACGTGGTGCACAACATCTACATCCGCAAGGTCGAGCGCAAAAACGGCCAGCTCTACAACACTGAAATTGAAACCATCAAAGACGTGAAAGACCCAGGCAAGGCGCGTTGATCTTTTTCATCTGAAGTCATGCCCAGCACACCGGCCAGTGCCGACCTGATTGACTCGCGCTACGCTGCGTGGCGCTTGCTCACCACCCTGGTGTTGGTGACGTTGGGCAACAGCAGCATGTATGTGGTGTCCGTGGTGCTGCCCACGGTACAAGCGGAATTCGGCGTCAACCGCGCTGACGCTTCGCTGCCCTATACCTTCATGATGATTTGTCTGGGCTTGGGCGGCTTGTGGACCGGTAAGTGGGCCGATCGCTACGGCATCACCCCGGTGCTGCAAGTGGGCTCGGTCGCGGTGTGCGCGGGCTTTGTGTTGGCCGGCATGTCGGGCAGCATCTGGACTTTTGGTTTGGCCCATGGTTTGTTGCTGGGCCTGCTGGGTGGGGCCTCCACCTTTGCACCCCTCATGGCCGACACCTCGTTGTGGTGGAACAAGCGCCGCGGCATGGCTGTGGCCATTTGTGCCAGCGGCAACTACGTGGCGGGCACCTTCTGGCCGCCCGTGGCGCAGTGGGGCATCGAGACCATCGGTTGGCGCCACACCTACATTGGCATGGGCTTGTTCTGTGGTGTGGGCATGGCCTTGCTGTCTTTGCGCATGCGACAGCGCCCGCCCATGGTGGTGCTCACACCGGCCACTGCACCTGAGGTCGCGTCGCACAGTTCACCCACGGCGTCAACCGCACGGCCCTTTGGCTTGAGCCTCAACCACGCGCAGTGGCTGTTGTGTGTGTCGGGGGTGGCTTGTTGTGTGGCCATGTCGATGCCGCAGGTGCACATCGTGGCGTATTGCACCGACCTGGGCTTTGGCGCCGCGCGTGGTGCCGAAATGCTGTCTCTCATGCTTGGCTGCGGCATCGTCAGTCGCTTGGCCTCGGGTTGGATTTGCGACCACATTGGTGGCATTCGCACCTTGTTGCTGGGGGCGAGCTTGCAGGGCTTGGCCTTGTTGCTGTTCTTACCCTTCGATGGCCTGGTGCCGCTCTACCTCATCTCGGCCATGTTTGGTTTGTTCCAGGGTGGCATCGTGCCGTCCTACGCCATCATCGTGCGCGAACACTTTCCGCCTCAAGAGGCCGGGGCGCGCGTGGGGGCTGTGATCATGGCCACCTTGGTCGGCATGGCGCTGGGTGGCTGGATGTCGGGCAAAGTGTTTGACTTGACGGGCTCTTACCAAGCAGCCTTCCTCAACGGCATCGCTTGGAACTTGGTCACTGTCTCCATTGCCGCTTGGTTGTACTGGCGGGTGGTGCGAAACAAGCGTCAAGCAGCTTTGGCAAACTCAGCCTGAATCTGCGCTTCGTAGGCCAGCAACTTTTGCACACTGGCGCGCTGCTCCATGCGGTGCATGTGGGCCATGCAATTCTTGAAACCCGACACATCGGGTTTGAATTGCGTGGCACGACGGAAACACCAGTAAAAGTAGGCGTCGACACAACTGAAGTGGTCCATGAACCACTCGCGTCCTGCCAATAAATCGTCGGCAATTTGGAGCATCTCAAACAAGGAGTGCGAGGCCAGTTCTCGCACGTTGTTGGCGGCACCTTCCAGTGTGCAATAGCGCTCGGTGCGGGCTTGCTGCGTGAGCTTGGGGTGAATGCCCGATGCGCACCAGGCCATCAAGGAAATCGCCTTCACATAAGCCATGGGGTCTTGGGGCAACAACTTGGCCTCTGGAAATTGACGCGCAATCCAAATTTGAATGGCTACGTTTTCGGTCAACGGTTCGCCATCAATGATCAGCGTGGGCACTTTGGCTTTGGGGTTGATGCGCAAATACTCCGGGCTGTTGTGCTGGTTCTTGCCGAGGTTGATGGGCATCGGTTCGAACTCGGCGCCTGCTTCGGTGAGCAAGATGTAGGGCACCAAAGAGCAGGCGAGGGGGCAGTAGGCGAGGGTGAGTTTCATGGAGGGTGTCTTTCAAAATCAAGTGTTGAGCCAGGCAAGGCCTTCAGCATACAAGCGTGTCAGCACCTCGCTGTTGGGGGTGGGCAAGCCTTCGGTGATGGTGGCGCCCCCTTGTGCTTGCATGTACGCCAAATGGCGGTAGCCCTCGGGGTGTTTGGCCAATTGCGCGGGGTCGAGTTGCAGCGTTGCGGCGGGGTCGAGCACATCCATGCGGTCTTTTTCGTAAATTGGCACGCGCTTTTGAATGCGCCATGCATCGCCCTGGCGGACAAACTGGTCAAAAAAGCGACCGTAGCAGGTGATGTCCACCTCGACGCCATGCACCATGCCACGTGCCAGCAAGATCATGCGCGTCTCGGCCAGGGCTTTGTCGCCTTGGATGTCAATGGTTGCCGCGCCAATGAAGTGCTGGGCCTTGGCGCCACGCTTGGCTGCTTCTGTCGAGCGGTTCACAAATTCATGGGCAGGCCCGACAAACCACGTGGTGTACATGGTGGCGTCGGCTGTGTAGAACGAACGCAATAGGTCCCAACGGCCGGCATCGCGTGCCAAGCCCCAGTCTTGAACCACCTGTGTGATGGTGGCACGGTCCATCAGGGTTTGAAGTGCTGTGGATGTGGTCATGTTCACTCTGCCTTGATGCCGGCTTGGCGTAAAAATTGTGGCCACTTTTCAGCTTCTGCTTTCACATAACGCTCGGTGTCTTTGAGGTTCATGTTGAGTGGGCGCACGCCTGAAGTTTCGAGGCGTTTGCGCAAGTCAGGCTGTTGCATGACCTTGCCCATGGCAGCGCGCAATTTGTCAAGAACCACGCTGGGGGTTTGGGATGGGGCAAAAATACCAATCCAGCTCTCCAACACCAAGCCAGGCAAACCAGCTTCACGACCAAATGGGACATGGGGCAACAAGGGGTCGCGGCTGGCGTTGGAGGTGACGATGGCCTTGACGCGCTCACCCTCCAAGAACGGACGCACCGTGGCGGTGTTGTCAAAGAACAAGTCCACTCGGCCACCAAACAAATCGGTGTAAGCGGGTTGTGCGCCCTTGTAAGGCACTTCCAAAATATTCACACTCGCCAAGCTCTTGAGCAAGGCGGCCGCCACATGTTGACCCGTGCCTGCACCGCCCGTGGCAATGGTCAGTTTGCCGGGGTTGGCGCGGGCGTAGTCGATCACCTCTTGCAGTGTCGACAGAGGCAGGTCTTTGCGCGCAATCAAGGTGTACGAAAACGAGCCTGCCAAGGCCACCGGCACAAAGTCGGTGACCGGGTTGTAGGGGAGCTTGTCGTACAGGCCGGGTGTGAAGGCGATGTTGGCCAATCCCCCCATCAGCAAGGTGTAGCCATCAGGCGCAGCTGCGGCAGCGGCTTGGGTGCCCACCACAGTGCCTGAACCTGTGCGGTTCTCGACAACCATGGATTGACCGAGTTCGGACGAGAGCTTTTCAGCCAACAAGCGCCCCACCAAGTCGTAGCCGCCACCGGGTGCGGTCGGCACGATCAGACGCATGGGTTTGGACGGATAACTTTGTGCTGTGGCGACCCCGCAGAAAAGTGCAACCGCAAACCATGTTGTTTGCGTCAATCGGTATACAAAACGATGCATGAATTGGGCCTTGTTTGTCTCGGTCTATGTTGCTAGGGCTGCGGCAGTCTAGTGACGCAAGTCCTTGCGCAGAAGATGTCAAATTCTTCAGGGTGATCGCAATAACGGATACCTGTGTTCGAATACAGCCTTGACGAACTAGGAAGATGTGAATGTCTGAGCTGCTGAATAAATTGCAATGGCGCTATGCCGCCAAAAAACTCGATCCCACCCAAGCGGTGCCACAAGACAAGGTGGACCGTATCTTGGAGGCTGCCCGCCTGGCACCCACCTCCAGCGGTTTGCAGCCGTTTGAAATTTATGTGATCAAAAACAAGGCCCTGCGCGAAAAAATCAAGCCATTGGCGTTTGGCCAACAGCAAGTCGAAGATTGCTCGCATCTGCTGGTGTTTGCCGCGTGGGACAACTACACCCCCGAGCGCATCAACATGATGTTTGACCTGACCAATACAGAACGCAACTTTGTCAGCGAAGGTGGTGAGAACTACCGCCAGATGCTGCTGGCCAACTACCCCAAGCGCGACGCCGAAGTCAACTTTGAGCACGCTGCCAAGCAGGCCTACATTGGTTTGACGGCCGCCATGATTTCTGCGGCCTTCGAAGGCGTGGACTGCACCCCCATGGAAGGTTTTGACCCCAAGAACCTGGACGAACTGCTGGGCTTGCGTGCCAAGGGTTTGCGCAGCGTGGTGATCTTGCCCCTGGGCTACCGCGAGGCCGACAAAGATTGGTTGGTCAACCTCAAAAAGGTTCGCCGCCCCAACGACCAGTTCATCACCGAGATCGACTGAGCGGCAAAAGGTCTCAGTCCACCGAGACCTTCACTTTTTTCAACACCTCGGCATAGCGGGCCAAATCAACGCTCATCAGGTCTGACACCTGCTGCGGTGAACCGGTGCTGATGGTGAAGCCGAAATTCGCCATCTTCTCTTTCACGTCGGGCTGCGACAGGGCGTCGTTTACCCCTTTGTTGATCTCTGCAATCACGCTGGCAGGTGTGCCACGTGGAGCCATCAAGGCCACCCAAGTCAGTGCGTCCAAATCTTTGGGCCCACCGCTCTCGGCCAAGGTGGGCACATCGGGCATGGCGGGTGAGCGTTTGGCATCAGACACGGCCAACACGCGCAACTTGTTGCCGCGAATCAATGCGCCTGCGGTGGCAATGCTGCCGTAGGCCCAGTCGACTTCACCCGTTGACACGGCGGCGTACAACTGCGAGGTTTCTTTGTAGGGCACGTGCAGCATCTCAGCGCCGAGCGCTGTTTCTAAACGTGCAGAGCCCAGGTGAATGGGGCCGCCCACCGCATTCGATCCATAACGCAAGGGCGCGTCTTTTTTGCTGGCCGCTGCCATGAAGTCTTTGAGCGATTTGTTCGGGCTGTCCATGCCCACCACCACAAAGAAAGCTGCCTTGTAGAGCACGGCAACGGGCACCAAGTCTTTGGCAGGGTCGTAGGATAACTTCTTGAAGATCAAGGGGTTGATAGACATATTGCCCACATCCACCACCACCAAATCATGGCCTGTTGGCGGTGCGTTCTTCATGGCGTTGATGGCCACTGCACCAGCGCCACCGGGCTTGGCGTCCACGATCACGCTTTGTCCCCAACGCCCTTGCAATTTGTCTGCCACCAAACGTGCCACCACATCGGGGCCACTGCCGGTGGGAAACACGCTCCACATCTTGACAGGTGCTGTCGGTGTGAATTGGGCCAAGGCCGTGCTGGCTGTCAAAGCCATGGCGCTGCATGCAATCAGGTGTTGGATGAGTTTCAAAAGATGTCTCCGTTGTATGTGTAGTTTGTGTGTTCAACCGCCCGGCATCCTATGCACGCCTTGATCTTCGAGGAAGATGTCAGTATGCCCAGGCTGATGCCTAAATGTGATCGCCTCGTCTTTAAGAATTTCGATTGGCAATCCAACCATCAAGACCTTGCTGGCTGTGCTGAACGCATCAGGCCTGCACCTTTCTGTCAGCCGACAGAACGCACCTTAACGCTCTCCACCAGAGCGCGCAGATTCTTACTCCGCCGTGATCTTGGCGGTGTCCACAATGCGCTGAAACTGCACCGACTCGGTTTTGATGAAGTCTCGGAATTGTTGCGTGCTCATGGGGGCGGGCTCGCCGCCTTGGTCTTGCAGCTTCTTGGACAGATCAGGGTCTTTGATGGCTTGCGTCACGGCGGCGTTGAGTTTTTGCAGCACATCTTCGGGGGTGCCCGCCGGTGCAAACAGGCCAAACCAGTTGTCGAGCTGGTAGTTGGCCAAGGGCTTGTACTCGGCAATGGCCGCAATGTCGGGTGCAAAGCTGGTGCGCTTGGCCGAGGTCACGGCAATGGCTTTGACCTTGCCGTCTTTGATGAAGCCTTTGGCCGCGGTGTAGCTCACAAAGGTCATGTCCACGTTGCCCGACACTACGTCAATCAATTGGCCCGCTGCGCCCTTGTAGGGAATGTGAACCATGTGGATGCCTGCCAACTCTTCCAGCAGCTCACCGTTGAGGTGCTGCGGGTTGCCCACGCCGCTGGTGGAGTAGGCCACCTTGCCAGGATTCTTTTTGGCGTAGGCCACCAGCTCTTCGATGTTCTTGGCCGGAAAAGCCGGGCTCACCACCAACACGTTGGGAATGCGTGTGACCAGCGTGATGGGGGTCAAGTCTTTTGACGGCGAGTACTGCATTTTGTTTTTGTAAACAAACGCGTTGATCGCTGTTTCGCCCGCAGACCCCAGCAACAGCGTGTAGCCATCGGGCGCGGCCTTGACCACAGCCATGGCACCAATCATGCCGCTGCCACCGGCCTTGTTGTCAATGATGACGTTTTGCTTCAGCGAGGCGCGCAACTTCTCGGCCAGCAGCCGCGCAATGGTGTCGACCCCACCGCCCGCCGAGAACGGCACCACGATCGTGAGGGTCTTGTTCGGGAACTCTTGTGCACTGGCAGGCGCAGACACACCCATGCCCGCTGCCATGCACATGGCGGTGAGTAAAAGCTGACGACGGACATTGAACATGGGTGACTCCAAAGGGGGGGATAGGTGTTTTCGAGATGAAGGATTTATTGCATTTTATATTTGTAAAATGCAATAATACAAGCCATGGAAAACACCTACCCATTCGCCCCAGCCCATTTCAGCGTCAACCAACAGACCTATGCGTATGTGGACTTGCCCACGGTCTGTGGCGAGCGCTTGCAGCAGTTGCCCATGGTGTTGCGCTTGTTGTTGGAGAACGTCATTCGCAACATGCAAGGTGCCGAGCGCGAGCAAGCCGTGCAAGCCGTGCAAGCCATCTTCGATTGGTTGCCCAGCGGCACCAGCGAAGCCGAGATTGCGTTTCAACCGGGCCGCGTGCTCATGCACGACACCACCAGCACCCCCGCCTTGGTGGACATTGCCGCCATGCGCAACGCGCTGCACGAGGCGGGCGTCGACCCTGCGGTGCTCAACCCTGGCTTGCCTGTGGATGTGTCCATCGACCACTCGTTGGCGGTGGAAGTGTTTGCGGTGCGCGACGCGGTGACGGTGAACTTGCAGCACGAGATTCGGCGCAACGGCGAGCGCTACCGTTTTTTACGCTGGGCTGCTTCGGTGTTGCAAGGCGTGCGCATTCACCCACCGGGCACGGGCATCATGCACACCATCAACCTCGAGCAACTCGCCACGGTCGTCACCACCCAAGACAAGCAGGGCGTGACTTGGGCCGTGCCCGACATGATGATTGGCACCGACAGCCACACCCCCATGGTCAACGGCATCGGCGTGCTGGGCTGGGGCGTCGGGGGCTTGGAAGCCCAGACCGTCATGTTTGGCATGCCCACCATGCTGCGCATTCCCGATGTGGTGGGTGTCAAGCTGGTGGGGCAGTTGCCACCCGCGGCACTGGCCACCGACTTGGCCTTGACCGTCACCCAGCGTTTGCGCCAGCTGGGCGTGACCGGCGAGTTTGTAGAGTTTTACGGCCCCGGCGTGTCCACGCTGAGCGCGGGCGACCGCGCTGTGGTGGCCAACATGGCGCCTGAATATGGCGCCACCACGGGCTTTTTTGGCATCGACGCCAATACCTTGGCTTACCTCAAAACCACCGGGCGCACCGACGCCGCCATTGGCTTGGTCGAGGCCTATGCCCAACACGCAGGCTTGTGGTTTGACCCGCAAGCCGAGCCGCGCTACACCCAAACCCTCACCATCGACCTCAGCACCATTGGCCTGCACGTGGCGGGTCCACGCCGCCCGCAAGACCTGTGGCTGTATTCGCAAACACCTGAGGCCTTGGCCGACGTGGCGTTCACACCTTTAGATCACTCAGACCACACGGGCCACTCAGTTCAGGCAGCCAGTGCAGACAGCGCAGACATCCATGGACGAGCCAACAAACTGCCACGCCATCCGGTGGCCATTGCCGCCATCAGCAGTTGCACCAACACCACCGACCCTGCTTTGTTGGTGGCCGCAGGCCTGCTGGCGCGCAAAGCCAGGGCGCTGGGCTTGCGTGTGCCTGCGTGGGTCAAAACCTCATTGGCACCGGGCTCGCCAGCGGCGGCGACCTACTTGGCGCGTGCGGGCTTGCTGGAAGACCTTGACGCGCTGGGTTTTGGCATCGTGGGCTACGGCTGCACCAGCTGCATCGGCAACACCGGCCCATTGACCGCAGCTGTGCGCGACGCGCAGCGGGCAGGCCAGTGCAAGGGCGTGGCCATTTTGTCGGGCAACCGCAACTTTCCCGGACGCGTGCACCCCGACCTTGAGCTGAGCTTCATCATGTCGCCACCCCTCGTCATTGCTTTTGGCTTGTGTGGCGACGCCCAAAAAAACCTGGCCGCCGAGCCGCTGCAAACCGCGCCCAACGGCCAAGCCGTGTACCTGAAAGACATTTGGCCCACGCACGAAGACATTGCGGCCCACGTGGCCCTGGGTGCCAACCCCGACGACTACGCGCGCGACTTTGCACGCGCCACTGCCAACCCCTTGTGGCACGCTCTGCAAGCACCGCATAGCCCGCTGTTTCCGTGGGACGAGCGCTCCACCATCCTGCGCCGCCCGCCGTTTGCCGCTGTGACCGAAGGCAGCCAACTGGGCCACTACAGCGCCTACCCCTTGTTGGTGGTGGGCGACGACGTGACCACCGACCACATCTCGCCCGCCAGTGCCATTCCACCCGACAGCTTGGTGGCCGATTTCTTGGTGGCACGCGGCGACGACCGCCACGACCTGAACGTGTTTGCCTCACGCCGTGGCAACTGGGAGGTCATGCTGCGCGCTGCCTTTCACAGCAAAACCTTGGTCAACCTGTTGAAGCCGGGCCTGCCCGTGGCGCACACCCTGCACGTGCCCAGTGGCGAGGTCATGCCCATCTGGGACGCCGCCCAACGCTACCGCGACGCCGGTGACGCGGTGGTGCTTGTGGCGGGCGAGCGCTACGGCATGGGCTCGTCGCGCGACTGGGCGGCCAAAGGCCAACGCCTGCTGGGCATCCGCGCCGTGTTGGCCGTGAGCTTTGAGCGCATCCACCGATCCAACCTGATTGGCATGGGCATCTTGCCGCTGCGCATGCCAGCAGGCATGAGCCCTCACACCTTGCAACTGCAACCGGGCGATCAACTGCAAGTGCACGCCGCGCCCGAGCTGTTGCAACCCCGGGGTGCCATTGCGGTGTGCGTGCGCCGTGCCGATGGACGCGAAGAAAGCTTTCAGGCCACGGCCGCGGTGGAAACGCAACTGGAGCTCAGCTTGCTGCGCGCGGGTGGGGTGATTCCGTCCATCTTGCACAGCACCATCCAAGCGCACGCTGATCACAAGGCCTGCTAGGCTCGCATGCCATGAGCACCGACACCTCCATCGCAGCCCAAGTGGTGGCCTACATCCACGCCCAAGGCTTGGCGCCGGGCAGCCACTTGCCCGCACAAGCCATGGCCGACCACTTGAAGGTGTCGCGCTCGCCCGTTAACGACGCACTGGCTTTGCTACATAGCCAAGGCGTGTTGCGGCGCGAAAAAAACCGGGGCTACTTTTTGGCCAAAGCGGTGGACGTGAACAACCGCAAATTGGCCAAAGCCCTGGGCCTGCATGCCCCAGACGCCGTCAGCGCCGCTTACTTTCGGGTGGCCGAAGACCTGCTGCAAGGCAACTTGCCCAACGCGTGTTCAGAAGCCTTGCTCAAAACCCGTTACGACTTGACCACGGCCCAACTGCAAGCCGTGTTGAGCCGCATTGCGCAAGAGGGCTGGGCCCATAAAAAACCGGGCTATGGCTGGGAGTTCTCGACCATGCTGACCACCCCCGACAGCCTGTTGCAGTCGTACCGCTTGCGCATTGCGCTAGAGCCTGCGGCCTTGCTAGAGCCCGACTTCTACCTTGACCCCCAGGTGCTGCAAAGCTGCCGCGCCGCCGAGCTGCACTTGCTGGCAGGTGGCATTGAAACCGACACCCCCGACCAACTGCACAACCGGGGTGTGCGCTTTCATGAGTCGTTGGTGGAGGCCTCGGGCAACCCGTTTTTCATCGACACCATCAAGCGCCTCAACCGTGTGCGCCGCTTGCTGTCGTACCGCTCCATGCAAGACCGCCAGCGCTACCCCGAGCACTGCCAGCAGCACCTGCGCATCCTGGACTTGCTGGAGAAAGGCCGCAACGCCGAGGCCAGTGAGGCACTGCGCAAACACCTCACCAGCACGCTGAAAAACCTGCAAAAAATTCGGGGAACTGTGTTTGACTTGCTGGGCAGCTTGCCCGCTGACTTCATGGCCGACGGCCGCCAAGACACCCCGCCCCAAGAGCGTGAGGGGCTTTGACGATGGCCCGTGCGCCCACCCGTTATCTGCTGGACACCAACATCTGATTGCGATCAGGCGGAGCGAACTTCCTTGAGAAGGTCGGGGTGTCGATCGAGTAACTTGAACAGTTTGACCAGTGCCAGCGGGGGCTTGGTTTTTCCGTTCTCGTAGCGAGAAAACGCGTTCACACCGCCACCAAAAATTTCGGCGGCCTCACGCTGACCAAGATCCAGCTTCTTGCGGACATTGACGATGAAGCTGGGATCAACGATCGCTGCGTTGACCTGCTTGTTGAATGCTTGCATCTCACGCATGACGCGCTCTGTTTCTGCCATGTCTGTGATCGACTCATCACAGGCAGGACAAAAATCAGCGGTCACTGCGGGAATCATGGTTGTTTCACCCTTGTAGGTGTAGGGCACATCCCGGGTGTCATGGATCAATTTCGCCGCACCACAGACTGGACATTTCATTGTCATAACTCCTTGAAAGAAACAATCAACACGTCATCCACGACCGTCAGTTTTAGATACACGTCTCCTGCCTTTGTGCTTGGGCGGTATACGTCTTGCCATATCGTGTGATCGACATGCGTGGTCATGCTCTTGTAAAAGTCTGTTGGAGTCAGTGCCTTCACAACATCCAACACCTCATGAAACTCAAACCCCAATGCGGTGGCTCCTCGCCTTGCCGATTGCGTTGCACGAACTTTTCCAAGCTCAATGAGAGCTTTTACGATGGATAGCTTGCAATGCGGGGTTCGCTTTTCCATGAGTCGACTATAACCTAGTTGGTTTTTTTTGGAGTGTGTTTCGAGGCGCATTGATGCGAGGTGCAAACAAGTACCCGCAATAGGTTCGTTCTAACGCATATTGCGCGACCCTTAACTAAGCAGGATGAAGTTCCGCTCGGATATTCGATTGGCGCATGGCAACAATGAAGTGGCTAAAGAGCCGGTGCTTGCATCAAGGGTTACACGCATCACACCGGCTCGGGTCGGCCCAGGGGTCTGTTTGCAGCGAACGTTGTTCTTCATGACCGCAGCTGTCGCAGTGCCACACCTTGGCCACGGGCAGGCGGGTTTGACGTGCGCAGGCTCGGCAAGGCAGCCCTCCCACTTGACGGATGGGGCTGTACCCCGGCGCATGGCACTGGGGGCAGGGTGACTTTAATTTTTGAATCAGATCGTCTGCCGCTTTGCGGATGATGGTTTGACGCGTGGGGTTGCAAAACGCACGCAGGTCGTTTTCTACCCACACCGCGCCGTTGGGCGACTCGGTCTTGACCAAGCGGAAGGCATCTTCAAGGTCTGGCCACGTGCACACACCTTTGAAGAGGTGCGCACCCTGTGGCTCTGAGCGCACCACCACATGGTGCTCGGGGAATTGGGCTTGCGCGGCGAACTGGTGCAAAGCCTCCAGCGTGCTCACACTTGCGTGGGCGCTTTGCGCGGGCCCATGTGCCAGGCCCATCACTTCAAAGCCTTGGCGCTGGTCGACCCACAGCAGCACCTCGGTGTTCCAGGGCATCAGGCCCGTGAAAGGGTCGGTGTCAAACGCGCCCTCGCTGGCCAGCCCCACCGGTGCGCCCGTCAAGTCCATCGCGATCTGCGCTTTCTTTCGGGCCGCTTCGCGTTGAGAGCCCAGGCGCTTCACCTCGCCGGTGAAGGTGCCCAAGCTGTCGGTGTCGTAGCCGTTGGTGTGCAGCACATGGCAGCCCAAGGCGGCCTCCAACGGGGCTTTCAACAAGTCTTGCTTGCCGTGCTGTGTCAACAGGGCAATTTGGCAGCCTTGGTACGAGAGTCGATCAAACACAGTCATGCAACATTCAAGTCAAAACAGCGTGTGCCAGGCTCACATAGATGGGGATGCCCACCAGAATGTTCAATGGAAACGTCACCCCCAAACTCAAGCCGAAGTACAGCGACGGGTTGGCCTCGGGCAGCGCGAACCGCAACACAGCGGGCACCGCAATGTACGACGCACTGGCCGCCAACACCATCAGCAAAGCACTATCGCCTGCGGGCAGTGCCAGCAGCCACGACAGCCCCAAGGCCGCGCTGGCGTGCACCACAGGGCCCAACACCGCATAGGCAATCAGCACGGGCGACTTGTCTTTGACTTGGGGCAAATTGCGCGCTGCCATCAGCCCCATGTCGAGCAAGAAGAACGCCAACATGCCTTTGAACAAATCGCCAGAAAACGGTTGCATGGCTTGCTTGCCGCTGTCGCCTGTGATCAGCCCCACCACCATGGCACCCAGCAGCAGCAACTGCGCGCCATCGGTGAACGACTCGTGCAAGATCTTGCCCACCGACACCGTGGGCTTGCCCGCTGGGCCACCCAGCGCGGCCACGCCACCGCCCACGGCCACCACCCCGGTGGCGGTCTTTTGGCGCAAGGCGTTGGCAAACACCACCGCCATGATGATGGCGGGTGACTCCATCAAGGCCATGGCCGCTGCCATGTGCCCGCCGTAGGCGATCTGTTGGTTTTCTAAATACTGCACCGCTGTGACAAACGTCACCGCACTCACCGAGCCGTAGGTGGCGGCCACCGCCGCCGCATCAAAGCCCGACACAAAGCGTTTCAACATCCAGTAGCCTGCCCACGGAATGCAGATGGCCAGCAGCACGGCGGCCCCCAGACTCGTGCCCACGCTGGCCGTGAGCCCGGAGTGAGAGAGTGCAAAACCACCCTTGAGCCCCAGCGCCATCAACAGGTAGAGCGACAAAAAACGCGAGATGGCAGGGGGAATTTCGAGGTTGGATTTGACGGTGCCTGCCAGCACCCCCACCCCAAAAAAGAGAATGGCTGGGTCGAGTAAGTTGTTCATGTGTGTGGTCCTTTGCGCCCATCTTAGAAATTCAGGTGTATCTTGTAAAATCGATTTTTATGTACTTGTGAATAGATAAAAGTCTATGAATATCACCTTCCGACAACTGCGCCTGTTCTTGGCCTTGGCAGACACCGGCAGCGTGAGCGCTGCGGCCAAAGCCATGCATGTGACCCAGCCCACGGCCTCGATGCAATTGAAAGAGGTGAGCCAGTCGGTCGGGCTGCCGCTGTACGAAGTGGTCAGCAAAAAAATCTACCTCACCGACGTGGGCAAAGAGCTGGCTGCCACCGCACGCGCAGTGGCACAGGCCTGGGATGGGTTTGAACAAAACGTGGACGCCATCAAAGGCCTGTCACGGGGCAAGTTGCGGGTGGCGGTGGTCAGCACCGCCAAATACTTCATGCCGCGCCTGGTGGGCAGCTTTTGCACCAAGCACCCGGCCATCGATGTGTCGCTGGAAATATTGAACCGTGACGGCGTGGTGCAGCGCTTGCGCGACAACCTGGACGACCTCTACATCATGTCTCGGCCACCGGTGGACATGGACTTGGGCGACGAAGTGTTCATGCCCAACCCGTTGGTGCTGATTGCCCCCAACGCCGACCCGCTGGTGAAAAGAAAGTCAGTGCCCTTGCATGAGCTGGCGCAACGCCGCTTCATCCTTCGCGAAACCGGTTCGGGCACCCGCATGGTGGGCGACCAGTTTTTTAAAAAGATGAAGTTCCGGCCCGACATTCGGCTGGAGCTGGGCAGCAACGAAGCCGTCAAAGAGTCGGTGGCGGGCGGGTTAGGGCTGGGGGTGATTTCACGCCACGCGCTGCACGGGCTGAAAAAAGAACACGGCGTGAGCGTGATTGATGTGAAAGATTTTCCGTTGCCCTCGGCGTGGCACATCGTGCACCCCTCCAGCAAAAAACTGTCGCCATTGGCCTTGGCCTTCAAACAGCATTTGCTCAAAGAGGTGACGCGCCGTCAGTGGAACTTGGTCTGAGCAACAGTTGGTTGGCCAAGTAACTGGTGCCTGCGCCCGTCAATCCACCGTCACTTGCCCGTCCTTCACCACCTTGGCCATGGTGGTCATTTCGAGTTTGAGCCACTGGCCAAACTGATCGGGGCTCATGGCCAGGGGCTCTGCGCCCAGGGTGGTCAGGCGTTCTTTGATGTCGGGCAGTGCCACTATGCGTTGCACCTCGGCATACAGCTTGTCCACCACCGGCTTGGGCGTGCCAGCGGGGGCCAACAGGCCTTGCCAACTGCCGGTTAAAAAGCCCGGCAAAGTTTCGGCCACCGTGGGTGTGTCGGGCACTTGCGCATTGCGCTTGGCGCTGCTCACGGCCAACAGCTTGAGCTTGCCCGACTTGACGTGCGGGTACGTGGCCACCATGCCGTTGAAGGTCACGTCCACTTGGCCGCCCACCAAATCGGTCATGGCTTGTGCGCCACCTTTGTAGGGCACATAGCTCCAGGCCACGCCCGTGCGCTGCGCAAACATCACCCCAGCCAAGTGTGTGGCACTGCCCATGCCAGCGGCTGCTGCAAAGTTGACCTTGCCGTTTTGTGCTTTGGCATAGGCCACCAACTCGGCCACGTTGTTGACGGGCAGTTTGCTGGGCACCACCAGCAAGTGGGGCGAGTAAGCCACCATGGTGATGGGCGCAAAGTCTGTCGGCACCTGAAACGGCAGCTTGTACAGCGCAGGGCTGATGGCCAAATTGCCCACATCCATCAACGCCAAGGTGTAGCCATCGGGGGCCGACTTGGCCAGCGCATCGGCACCCACATTGCCGCTCAAGCCTGCACGGTTTTCCACCACGACGGCTTGGCCCCAGGCGTCGGTCATCTTTTGGCAGATCAAACGCGCCAAAACATCCGACGTGCCACCGGCAGGGAAGGGCACGATGATTTTGATGGGCTTGTTCGGGTAGCTGGCGGCTGCGGTTTGCGCATGGGCCAGTGGCAACACGCTGCATGCACCCAGGGCCACGGCCCACACCAAGTGTTTCAACATATGGGGTATTCCTTGTTTGAGTGGGCAGAGACTATCACCATGGCACATGGTTGGCGGTAGGGGTTTTCTTTGTCAGGGCGCCAAGAATAATACGATTAAGTCTGTACATGTTGACAAATACAGACGTAATCATAAAATACCTAAATGGACACAACCACCGAAAAAACAGCGCTCGATATCGTTCGTACATACGGGCTCGTGCGTGCGCGTGAACTGGCGCTACTTGGGGTAGCAGGTGGCACGCTTCAGAAACTGCTCAACACAGGCGGCTTGGTCAGATTGGGGCGTGGTGTGTACGCGCACCCGGACCGGGAAGTTCATGAGTTGGACGAATTGGGGCCGCTAGCAATCAAATACCCCGGCCTTGTGTTCTGCCTGCTCACAGCGTTGCAAGTGCATGGGTTGACCACGCAGTCACCGCATGAGGTGTGGGTGGCAATTGGACAAAAAGCCCGCGCCCCCAAGGTGGACCATCCGCCTTTGCGCATTGTTCGAATGAGCGACATCAGTTACGGCATCACGCAAACAGCCGTGGGTGATGTGGTGCAAATTCCTGTCACAAACATTGCCAAGACGATTGCCGACTGCTTCAAGTTCAGAAACAAAATTGGACTTGATGTGGCGCTAGAGGCATTAAGAGATGCATGGCAACAAAAAAAGGTCACGATGGATGAACTTTGGAAAGCCGCTGAACATTGCCGCGTTGCCAACGTCATGCGCCCATACTTGGAGAGCTTGGTATGACAGCGAAGAACATGGGCGCTTCGGTTCGCGCAAGAATTCATCACAAAGCCAAAGCTGACCAAGTCAACATGCAGTTCTTGTTGACGCGGTATGCGTTGGAGCGAATGTTGTACCGACTGTCTGTGTCCGAGCATCGTTATGGCGCGGTAAATTGACGGTTAGATTTAAGTGATTTAAATCAGACTATGTATATCGGCGAGTTTTATTAAATGTGAATTTTTGATTTTGTTGAATTTATAGGTTTGTGATTTAGGCAGAATATATACGGGACGAATCTAGGAGTAAGAGTGGTTTGGAACTAGGAGAACCCTCGTATTTCTTGTGTTCAACATTGCGAACTACTGCTATGTAGCGGCTACGGTCGTCCCCGGAAATCTACTTATGACTGCTATATGCCACGTTGCTATTTTATTGGGGGTTTCACTCGGCGAGGGAAGCACAGACAGATTTCCCACCGTAGCAAGCCAGCTTTTTGACACCATCTATAAGGGCGTTGCAATCACTTTGTATCGACATTTTTGTCTGATCTCGTTCGCCACTAATGACTAAGGTTTGTCAAAGCTATCACGCACATGGCGTCGGGATGTAGCATGAGATAAAAGTATGGGAGAGAAAATGTTTCTGAAAAAGATCCAGATAGAAAACACAGGCCCAATCGATTACCTATCTATTGACTTTCCACGGACAGCAGATGGATTACCCAAGCCTCTTGTGATCGTAGGAGAAAATGGTGCGGGCAAGACGATTCTTGTGTCTCACATAGTCAATTCAATGATTGCTGCACAGCAGGCTACTTACGATGACGCAGAAGTAGACGCTGGAAAAGTATATAAATACAGGAGTCCTACTTACATTAAATCTGGTTCAAATTACTCTTTTTCGCGTGTTGACTATGACTCTGATCAGTACTTGGAAGAATGGCAATTGAACGTCAAGCGCTCAGATTTCGAATCGACCCTTGGCTTCTCTCCTGCGCGCAAGTCTTGGACATCCGTACCCCTACAGGAGCACTCTCACTACTACACGAGCTTCAACTCCAACACACCTGGTGCAAAAGCGCTTTTTGATAAAAAGTGCTGCTTGTATTTTCCTGTGAATCGGTTTGAGGAACCTGCATGGCTGAATGAAGGCAATTTGAAGGGGCGCGCAAGCCATACTGAAATCAAGCATATTGACCGAATTTCGAATCGAACATTGATATCAACGTCGCCGCTAAAGCAGAACCGGAACTGGCTTCTTGATCTTCTACTAGATCGCCACGTCTTGGAGATGAGCCTAATTTCATTTGCGAATGGGCAAGGTTTACCATTTAAAATTTTTAAAGGATGGGACGGGGAAGGTTCTCGTATTTATGACGCCATTACTCAACTTCTGCGCACAACCCTGCGCTCTGATCAGTCAGTTCGGCTAGGTGTTGGTAACCGTCGGAATCGAATCATTTCAATCGTAAAGAATGAGAAGACTTGGGTGCCAAACCTCTTTCAGCTTTCAACTGGAGAGGTGCTTCTCCTTAATCTTTTCCTATCAACCATTCGAGACTTCGACTTAGCGGGCGGCTCTGTTGACACTCTGAGCAGTATCGAAGGTATCGTGGTTGTGGATGAGATCGATGCACATCTTCACGCAGTTCATCAACGTGAGGTGTTGCCAAATTTGATAGCAGCCTTTCCCAAAGTGCAGTTCGTTTTGACTACCCACTCGCCCTTATTTTTGCTTGGGATGCACGAAAAATTTGGTGAAGACGGCTTTCAGATTGTCAGTTTGCCTACAGGGTCTAGGTTATCTGCAATGGATTTTTCAGAGTTATCTGCAGCATATGACGCTTTCCGAAAGACGGATCAACATCGGCAAGAAATTCAAAAAATACTCCTTGAAAACGCTAAACCTATAGTTTTTGTGGAAGGTGACTATGACATTCGATATATCAATAAGGCTGCGGAGCTACTGGGTAAGGAGGATGTATTAAGCGCTGTGCAACTAAAAGATGGAAGTGGGTACGGAAACTTGGACAAGGTCTGGAAGTCTTACGACACATCAATGGCAGAAGTGCTACCCCAACGAGTCCTGCTTCTTTATGACTGCGACACGCAAAAGGCTGCTGCCAATCGGGGCATGGTTCTTAAACGTGTTATTCCATCAGTTGCTGCGAATCCCATTGCGATTGGCATCGAGAACCTGTTTCCTGGACAGTTGATTGAAAAGCTCGTTGCGACTCACGAGCAGTTCATTGACACGATAGACCCCGTACAGAAGCGCGTTAGGGGAGAACTACTGAACACGCCAGCGCAGATGATGGTCAACAAAGATGAAAAAGGGAATATGTGTAATTGGTTGTGCGCCAATGGAACAATCGACGATTTTCAGAACTTTGTCCACATTTTTGATTTGATAGAGCAAGTTTTATGAGGTGGTATGTGCATGTCCCTGGTGACTGCATTGGGTCTGAAGCAAACACTCATCCCCTTCAAATGATCGACCGCTATCAGCATCACGCGGACCCAGGCACAACTGCTAAAGGTCAATGTCTGCCGCTAATTTCAAAAATAACAACGTGTCATCAAGGTACTCTGAGCAATCGCTAAGCAATACAACTCACTAGCCGCTCTCAATTCACAAACCACACGTTCCCCCCGCGACATTCCCTCACCAATCACCCCCTCCCAACATAGCAAAATACACAGCAACCCCAAAAGGAATTGCCTGTGAAAATTTGTAGATTCGACAACGACCAACTCGGCCTGGTAGAGGCCGATGGTGTGCGCGATGTGACGGCCGCTTTGTCGGTGCTGCCCACCTGCCACTACCCCTTGCCACGCAACGATTTGCTGATCACGCATTTGCCTGCGGTGATGGCCGAGATCACGCGCATCGCGCCCACCGCACCCAAGCTGCCATTGGCTGGGCGTCGCTGGCTGTCGCCGGTGGCCAACCCGGGCAAGATTGTGGCGGCCCCGGTCAACTACAAAAAGCATTTGGACGAAGCCCGCGAGCAAGCCGAGATTCACCACAACAACCAGATTTTGGAAATTCAAAAAATTGGTCTGTTCCTCAAGGCCAACAGTTCGCTGTGCGGTGCCAGTGCGGGCGTGGCCTTGCAGCACCTGGACCGCCGCAACGACCACGAGGCCGAGTTGGTGGTCATCATTGGCAAGGGCGGGCGCAACATCAAAGCAGCCGATGCCTGGGGCCACATTGCGGCTTACTGCACCGGGCTTGACATGACGGTGCGCGGGCCGCAAGAGCGCAGCTTGCGCAAGTCGATTGACAGCTACAGCGTGCTCGGCCCCTGGTTGGTGACAGCCGATGAAATTGGTCACGCCGACCAGATGGATTTTTCATTGCACGTGAATGGCGAGTTGCGCCAACAAGCCAACACGCGCGATCTGCTGATTGGCATTCCAGAGCTGATTGAGTTTGCCTCGTCGTACTACAGCCTAGAGCCCGGTGACTTGCTCTACACCGGCACGCCCGAAGGCGTGGCGCCGGTGGTGCCGGGCGATGTGATCACCACCTCGTTCGCTGGCATTGGCGAGATGACGGTGGCTGTGCGAGCCGCTTAAAGCACTGAGCCAAGCCCCAAGTGCTTTGGGGCTTGGGCGCGGCAGGCTTACTCTCTCTCTAAGCCGCTCCGCTTGACAATCTCGCCCCAGTTTTTGAGTTCGCTGCGCAAATAGGCAGCGGCTTCTTCGGGGCTGGTGCTGGTGCGCGGTTGCAGGCCCAGCGACACCAGTTTTTGTTCCATGTCGGGTTGCGCCATCACGCTGTGCAGCGCGTTGTAGGTGGTCTTGACCAGGTCTTTCGAGGTGCCCGCAGGGTAGAGCATCATCAGCCAAGTGACGGCGGTGAAGTCGGCAAAGCCTTGCTCAATCATGGTGGGCACCGAAGCCAGGGAACCGCTCAAGCGCTTGGAGCTGCCGGCTGCAAGGGCACGCAAGCGGCCCGACTCCACATGGGCGCGCACGGCAGAGGCAGTCTCAAGCGCCATCGACACGTTGCCCGAAATCACATCGGTCAAGCCGGCCACGCTGCCTTTGTAGGGAATGTGGGTGATCTTCAAGCCCGCTTTGCGCTTGAGTTCTTCCATGGCCAGGTGCGACACCGTGCCGTTGCCCGACGAGGCGTTGTTGAGCTTGTCGGGGTTGGCCTTGGCGTAGGCAATGAGTTCTTTGAGGTTGTTGACCGGCAAGCCGGGGTTGCACACCAGCACAAAGGGCAGGTCGCCAATCAGGCCCACGGCTTCAAAGTCTTTGCCGCTGTCGTAGGGCACGCTCTTGTAGATGTGCGGGTTGGTGGCCACGGCAGACATGTGGGCAATCATCATCACCGAGCCGTTGGTGGGCGACTTGGCCAACTGGCCCAGCGCCAGGCTGCCGCCTTGGCCGGGGCGGTTGTCCACCACGTAGTTGTCACCGGTGATGGCGCGCATGCGCTCGGCCAACACACGCGTGACCATGTCGGTGGCTTGCCCTGCCGGGAAGCCCACCACCACTTTCACCACCTTGCCGCTGTCCATGATTTGGGCGTGGCCCAAGGGCGTGGCACCCAATGCGGCAGCGCCTGCGCTGGCCAACACGAGTTGACGGCGAGAGAGGTGAGAGGGGGTCATGTGTGTGTCTCCTAAATTTTTTTGTTCAGCTCAATGCATCCAGCGGCCAGCGGCAATGGCGATGAACGCCCCCAGCAACGCAGCAGGTGCCAACCACCAACCGGGCACCAGGGTGGTGTCGTGTGGGTGGGCATGTGCGGTGGCAGGGCTCGGTGCGCCAGCGGGTGCGCTGCTGGCCGATGTGCCATGCGATGCACCGGTGCTGGCAGCAGCCGGGGCGCTGGCAGCCACAGGCGCAGCCGCTTTGTCTTTGGCGCTGTCGGGCGCAGCCTCAGCGGGTACCAGTTGCAAACGTAAGGCTTTGAAAAAGTCGTCCGTCATTTTTTTGGCCACGCTGTCGATCAGGCGTGAGCCCACCTGGGCCAGCTTGCCACCCACTTGGGCGCGGGCTTCGTAGGCCAGTTCGGTGCCTTCGGGCGTGTCGCGCAGGGCCACGTTGGCGCTGCCTTTGCCAAAGCCCACGGCACCGCCTTGGCCTTCAAAGTGCATCAGGCACGAGCTGGGGGCATCCACCTCGCTCATGCGCAAGCTGCCTTGAAAGCGCGCGCGCAGCGGGCCAATGACAGTCTTGATGGCCACCTTGAATTCGTTGGGCGCGGTCAGCTCCACCGACTCGCAGCCAGGCAAGCAGGCTTTGAGCACCTCGGGGTTGTTGAGTGCAGCCCACACCACGTCGCGTGGCACGGGGATGACTTGTTTGCCAATGATTTCCATAGGGCTTCAGTGCGCTTTGCGTTTCATGGCGGCCGATGTGTTGACCATCGAGTGCAGGCTGCGTGCGTAGTCGATGGCGCCTTGCTCGTCCATGCGAGGAGCCACGCGCAAGTACTCTTTGAGGCCCAAGATGGCAGGGCGAGGGCGGCTGAGCAAAATTTCGCAGAAGCGGTCCACTTCGGCTTGGAGTTTGTCGGCGGCCACCACGTTGCTGACGATGCCGTAGGTCATGGCTTGCTGGGCGCTGATGAAGTCGGCCGAGTAGGCCATCCACAAAATGGCGTTGCGGTTCATGCGGTCGTACACCGCAGACATGACCATGGTGGGCATCACGTTGTGCGCGATTTCTGGAATGTTGAAGGTGGCGGTGTCACTGGCAAACGACACGTCGCACAGCGACGCAATGGCGGTGCCAAAGCCCATGCAGCGGCCTTCGATCACACCAATCACAGGCACCTTGCAGCTGCGCAGCGCTTTGTAGCTGTTGAAGATCGAGTCGTATTCGTCGCGGCGTGTGTAGGCTTCGGCGGCGGGCGGGGTGGTGCCTGCGTCGCGGATGCGGCCGGTGCAAAAGTCGGGGCCCACGCTGGTGAGGATCACCGCGTCAGAGGTTTCATGGGCGTTGAGCACCGCCTCAGACAAGGCGGCGGCCATGCTGTCAGAAGTGCCGTTGTCTTCGGCGCGGTTGAGTTGGATGCGAAGAAGACGACCGTCTTGTTGAATCAGCAGGTGGGGGTGGCTCATGGTTTGCTCCAGGCGGGGGTGTTGAAAAAGTGGCGCATCAACGCAGCGTTGAAGGCAGTGGGTTGGTCAATGTTGGGCAGGTGGCCGGCGTCGGCAATGATCTCCAACTTGGCATTGGGAATGACCTGGCACAACGCGCCCATGACTTGCGGAAACACGCCGTCGTTGGCGCCGGTCAGCAAGGTCGTGGGGGCTTGAATGCGGGCCGCTTGGGGCAGGTAGTTGAGGGTTTGAATGGCTTGGGCGCAGCCCACAAAGCCCTCCACCTGGGTGGCACCCACGGTGTCTTGAAAACGCTTGGCGGTGTCGGGGTGGGCGTCCAAAAACGCTTTGCCAAACCAACGCTCGGTGGTGGGCACGGCCAGCACGGCACAGCCTTGGGCACGGGCGGCGTCGATGCGTTCGTTCCACATGGCCCCCGCTGCTTCGGGCATGTCGGCACGGCCGTCGCATAGCAGCAAGCTCAGCACGCGCTCGGGGTGGCGAATGCCCAAGCCAAAGCCGCTCATGGCGCCCAGCGACAGGCCCACATAGTGCGCGCGCTCGATGTGCAGCGCGTCCAAGATGGCGATGGTGTCGGCCACCAAGTCGTCCATCACATAGGGGGCGGGGCCGGCTTCAGAGCCGCCGTGGCCTCGGGTGTCGGCACGCAGCACGCGCCAGCCGCAGGCGGCCAGCAGCTCGGCTTGTTGGGCCCACATCATGCTGGACGACAAGATGGAGTGGCTCATCACAATGGCGGGGCCGTTGGGGTTGCCTTGTTCCAGCACCGAGAGGTTGCCCACGGGGCCGGGGATGTGGTGTTGCAGGGTGGCGTGGCTCATGTCAAACACTTCCTTGTCTCTGTTGTAGGGCAGCCCAGATGGCCTGCGGGGTCATGGGCAAATGGTCGATCGAGGCACCCAGGGGCGCCAAGGCATCGTTGACTGCGCTGGCAATCGCGGCAGGGCTGCCGAGGTAGCCAGCTTCGCCCGAACCCTTTTGGCCGAACTCGGTCAAGGGCGAGGGGGTGCAGTGGTCGACGATGGTAATGGCGGGCACTTCGGCGGAGCTGGGCAACAGGTAGTCCATGAAGGTGCCGGCCAGCAACTGGCCTTCGTCGGAGAACGCAAACTTCTCCATCAGCGACGCACCCAGGCCGTGGGCAATGCCGCCGTAGGTCATGCCGTGAACGACGTCGGGGCTGATCATCACGCCGCAGTCGTGGCCACACACATAACGCTGGATGCTGACTTTGCAGGTCTCGGGGTCGATGCTGGCCAAGATCACGTGCGACTCGAACGAGTGGCAGGGGTACATCTGGATGCGGCCGTCTTCGGTGGGCAAGGCGCCCCCGGTGGGCACTTCCATCACAAACTTTTCTTGCAGGCCGGGCTCCATGTGCTCGGGCAGCAGGTGGTATTTGCGGTGGGCCACGTCCACCATGGCGTCCCAGCTCATGCGCACGCTGGGGTCGCTGCGCAGGTGCACATCGCCGCCTTCGTACACCAACTGATCGAGGGGTTGCTTCAGGTTGTGCGCCGCAATTTGCAACAGCTGTTGGCGAATTTTTTTGGCCGCACCGGCTGCAGCGCCACCCAGCATGATGGCCATGCGGCTGCCCACCGGGCTGTTGGAGGGCAGGGCGTTGAGCGAGTCGGCGTGGATGACGCGGATGCTGTCGGGCGCACGGTGCAAGATTTCGGCCACCACGGTGGACACCAAGGTCTCGTGCGCTTGGCCCGAGGTGGAGGTGGCCATCAACGCCGTGACGGTGCCGCCTAAGTCCACGCGCACCAGGCACGAGTCCATCCAGGTGGTGGTTTGGTTTTTGGGGTTGAACAGCGGCTCGAACGACGAGTTGCCGCCCGAGGGCTCCAGGCAGGTGGAGATGCCAATGCCAGCCAACATGCCTTGGGCGCGCAGGCGGTCGCGCTCTTGCACGATGTGGGTCATGGGCGCGGCGTTGAGGGCTTTGTCCATCACGGTGGCGTAGTCACCCGAGTCGTAGTGCGTGCCGCTGGGGATGAGGTAGGGGAACTCGTCTTTGCCAATCAGGTTGCGGCGGCGCAGCTCGATGCGGTCCATCTTGAGAAAGCGTGCCACTTTGTCGATGCCGGTTTCCAGCGCGTAGTTGGTGGGCGCTTGGCCAAAGCCACGCACCGCTTCTTGGGGCGTTTTGTTGGTCATCACCGCCATGGCGTGGTACTCGACGCTTTGAATGCGGTACGGCCCCACGATGGCGCCCACTGGCTTGCCCAACTGCAAGGGCGAGCGGCCCGAGTAGGCGCCAATGTCGTCCAAGGCGCGCATGCGCATGGTGCGCAAGGTGCCGTCGTTTTGAAAGCCCAGCGTCACATCAAAAATGCGATCCGGGCCTTGCATGTCGCCGCCGCGCATGTTCTCGATGCGGTCTTCCACAAAGCGCACCGGGCGACCGAGTTTTTTGGCGAGGTAGCCCACCATGATGGAGTGCTTCAAGCCGCGCTTGACGCCGTAGCTGCCGCCCACGTCGACGTCAAAGTGCACGCGCACGCCGTTGCCGGGCAAGCGCAGGGCTTTGGCCAGTTGGTCGGGGAACTTGGGCATCTGGATCGAGGCCCACACGTCGAGCACCTCGGTGGCGTCGTTCCACTCGCAGGCCACGGCAAAGGTTTCGATGGGCACGGTGGAGTTGCGCGCCCAGCGCACGCGGTAGCTCAGCTGGTGGTCGCACTTGGCAAAGTCTTCTTCGACCGGGCCCCACACAAACTTGCGGTCAAAAATCAGGTTCGAGCCGTGGGCGGGGTGCACCAGCGGTGCGTCGCTGTGCAGCGCCGCTTCGGGGTCGACGATGTGAGCTGTTTGTTCGTACTCCACCATCACCAGCTCGGCGGCGTCTTCGGCCAGGGCGCGGGTGTCGGCCACCACAGCGGCCACCCATTCACCGGCGTAGCGCGCCACGTCCGAGGCCATGGGGTAGCGTGTGACCTGCGGTGCATCTACGCCCGGCAACACCGGGTCGGTGGCGGCGCGCAACTCAGCACCGGTGACCACGGCATGCACGCCGGGCATAGCCAGGGCTTGTGAGGCATCGATGCTCAAAATTTTGGCGCTGGCGTAGGGGCTGGCCACCAAGGCCACGTGCAGCATGCCTTGGCGGTGAATGTCGGCGGCGTAGTGGCCTTGGCCCACGACAAAGCGTTTGTGTTCGACCGCGCGGCGGTGTTTGCCGATGTAGCGGAAAGGGGTGGCGTCACTCATGGCTGTGCTCCTGGGGGGAGGTGGCGTGCATCACCGCATCCACGATCTGTTGGTAGCCGGTGCAGCGGCACAGGTTGCCGCTGATGGCTTCGCGCACTTGCGCCTCGCTGGGGTGCGGGTTGTGGGCCACCAAGGCGTGGCAGGCAATCAACATGCCGGGCGTGCAGTAGCCGCATTGCAGGGCGTGTTTTTCGCAAAACGAATCTTGAATCTTGGACAGACAGCCACGCTCGGGTGCTAAGCCTTCGACGGTGGTGATGTTCATGCCATCGGCTTGCACGGCAAACATGCAGCACGAGCGCACGGGTTCGTCGTTGAGCAGCACCGAGCAGGCACCGCACACGCCGTGTTCGCAGCCCACGTGGGTGCCGGTCAGGGCCAGCTCGTCGCGCAGAAAGTCGACCAGGGTGGTGCGGGGTTCAACGTCGCGCTGTTGCAAGACGCCGTTGACGCGAATTTGGACAGTCTTTTTGGAGGGCATGGTCATTCTTTCGGGGTGGCGGCTTGCAACAAGACACGGGCCAACAAGGCGGCGGCCAAATGGCGGCGGTAGTCGGCGCTGGCGTGCATGTCGCTGCCGGGGTCACAGGTTTGGGCGGCGGCGTGGGCCACGTCTTTGGCCAGCTCGGGGCTCAGGCGTTGGCCCACCAGTTGTTGCGCGAGTTCTGCAAACACCAGCGGTGTGCCACTGACGCCACCCAAGCCAAAGCTGGCGCGGGCGACCAAGCCTTGTGCATCGAGTTGCACCTGGCAAGCGGCCGAGGCCATGGCGAAGTCGCCGTGGCGAATGGCGGTTTCTTGAAAAGCCGAGCCAATGCGTGTGCCTTGCCAGATGGGCCAGTCGACGCGACGCAGCAAGTCGGTGTCGCCGATGGCGGTGAACATGGGGCCCAAGAAGAAGTCTTGCGCGGCCACTGCGCGTACGCCGTCTTCGGCGTTTTCAAGGTGCAGCGTGGCACCCAAAATCAAAGCGGTCAGGGGCAATTCGGCGGAGGGGTCGGCGTAGGCCAAGCTGCCGCCCACGGTGCCACGGTTGCGGGTTTGCTGGTGGCCGACCCAATGCAGGGCTTGGTGAATCAGGGGCAGTCGCTGGCCGATGTCGGCATGGCGCTCCACCTCGCACTGGCGCACACCGGCACCCAGGGTGAGGGTGTCGTGGGTGAGGGTGATGGTGCGCAGGGCGTCGAGGCGGTGGATGTCCACCAACAACTCGGGGCGCGCCAGGCGCATGGCCATCATGGGCACCAGGGTTTGGCCACCGGCAATCAGCTTGGCGTCGCCGCCGTGCTGTTGCAGCAGGCTCAGGGCGTGCTCGACGTTGTCGGCACGGATGTAATCGAAGGCGGCGGCTTTCATGGGGTGATGTTCCGAATGGCTGTGGGGGTGTGCTGACTATTTCTCACGCGCGGCTCCTTCTTGGGTCGGGCCAGAGTGTCTATTGAAAATGCCCATGCAAGCAATTCAGTAATATTCACGTTGCCTGAGAAAATCTCATACGGCAGAGCCGCCCCCCTAACTAACATTGCCTTCACTTATGAGAAAACTTCCTCCTTTGAATGCGGTCCGTGCATTTGAGGCAGCGGCGCGTCATGTGAGCTTCACCAAGGCGGCCAAAGAACTCTTTGTCACACACGGTGCCGTCAGCAAACAAGTGGCGGTGCTGGAGGCCTGGTTGAGCACACCGCTGTTCAACCGCAGCCAGTCGCAGCTCAGCCTGACCGATGCGGGGCGCACGTTCTTGACGGCGGTGACCCCAGCCCTGGACCGCATTGCCGTGACGGCCATGCAGTTGGTGGAGCAGGCCGAGCCCACGGCCTTGCGCATCAACGCGCCACCCACGTTCACCATGCGCTGGTTGATCCCGCGCATCTCGGCATTTCAAAAACGCCGGGGTGGGGTGGAGGTCAAGCTCACCACCTCGACCGCGCCGGTGAACTTTGAAGAGCGTGGCTATGACGTGGCCATTCGCGGCGCCCACGAGCCCTTGCCCGGCATGGTGTCGGTGCCATTCATGACCGAAACCATCGTGCCCATTTGTCACCCCGACTTGTTGGAAGGTGGGCGACTCCAAGACCCAGAAGATTTGGCCGAACACACCTTGATCAATTACGACACCGAGCCCCTGACCTGGGCCGAATGGCTGGCCTTGGCTGAGGTGTCGCCAGACGCAGCACCTAGCAAGTCTTTGCACTTTGAGCAGATGTACTTTGCCTTGCAAGCCGCCGCCGAAGGCTTGGGCGTGGTGCTGGTGCCTTTGTTTTTGGTGGCCGATGACGTGATTGCCGGGCGCTTGTGCGCGCCCTTTGGTTTGCGGGTGGCGCGTCAGCGCCGCTACTTTGCCAACTCGCCGCTGGGCGCGGCACAAAACCCCGTCATTGAGAGTTTCAGTGACTGGCTGCTCAAAGAAGGACAAGACACCGAGCGCTCCATCGCGCAGTTGGCCGACACCATGAAGTGGTGAGGGGTGTGAGTTTTTCTCGGGTATTGCCGGATGCAGGGTGACAGCGATGCAGGCATCATCGCAGCCTGATTTCTCAGACTACAGATTGAACCTCTCCCATGAGCCAACACACCACCGGTTACCCCGATTTGCACGACCACTTGGAGGAGCTCAAGCGTCGCGGCTTGCTGCAAGTGATTGACCGTCCCATCGACAAAGACTCTGAGTTGCACCCCTTGGTGCGCTGGCAGTTTGTGGGCGGCATGGACGAAGCCGAACGCAAAGCGTTTCTCTTCACCAACATCGTCAACGCCCAAGGCCGCAAGTACGACATCCCGGTGGTGGTGGGCGCACTGGCCGCCAACCGCGAGATTTACAGCGTGGGCATGGGCTCGTCGGTGGAGCAAATCCAGGCACGCTGGGACCATGCCATCAACCACCCCATCAAACCGCGCATGGTGGAGAACGCGCCTTGCCACGACGTGGTGCATGAAGGGGCCGACTTGCAAGGCGAGGGCAAGGGCCTGGACATGTTGCCCATTCCCATTTCGACGCCTGGCTTTGACAGCGCACCGACACTGACCGCCACCAACGTGATCACGGTGGACCCCGAGACCGGCGTGCAAAACATGGGCACCTACCGTTGTGCCCTGAAAGCGCCCGACCGTTTGGTGGTGCGCATGGCCACCCGCGTGGGCGGTGCTGGCGGTTACCTGCATTACCAAGCTTGGAAGAAGGCCGGACACAAAACCATGCCCTGCGCCATCGTGCTGGGCTGCCCGCCATATGTGGCGTTCATGGGCCCACAAAAACTGCCCATCGGCATGGACGAGTTCGATGTGGCCGGTGGCTTGGCGGGTGCGCCCATTGAGGTGACCCAGGCCCGCACGGTGAACCTGCGTGTTCCGGCGCAAGCCGAGATCGTGATTGAAGGCCAAATCGATTTGGAATTTTTGGAGCCCGAGGCACCGTTTGGTGAGTCGCATGGCCACGTGGCGTTGGAAGAGTTCAACCTGCCCATGACCATCACGGCCATCACGCACCGTGCCAAGCCGGTGATTCCGTCGTACATCAGCCAGGTGGCACCCAGCGAGTCGAGCGTGATCAAGCGCGTGGCCTACGAGCCCTTGTTCTTGGCGCACTTGCGCAATGCCTTGGGCATTCGCGGGGTCAAGCGTGTGTCCTTGCACGAGCCGCTCACAGGCTTGCTGCGTGTGACGGTGATCACCTTTGACAAAGACACCCCCAAGACCGAAGTCTGGCGTGCCCTGTATGGCGCGGCTTTCTTCAAAGGCGACTGCGGCAAGATTTGCATAGCGGTGAACGAGGACATCGACCCCGACAACGCCGACGCGCTGCTGTGGGCCATGGCCTACCGCATGAACCCCGTGGTCGATGTGCAAACGCTGGAGCACCGCGGCCAGGGCCACGGACCCAAGCGCGAGTTGGACGGCGAAGAAGACTCCACCTTGTTGATGGACGCCACCATGAAGTCGGTCATGCCGCCCTTGGCCTTGCCCACGCAGCCCTACATGGAACGCTCCAAAGCCATTTGGGAAGAGCTGGGCTTGCCCAAGCTGCGCCCGCAAGCGCCGTGGTTTGGCTACACCCTGGGCGACTGGCTGCCCCAGTGGGAGGCCGCTGCCCAGCGCGCCGCCACCGGACGCTACCTGGAGAACGGTGCCATCAGCTTGACGCAGCAGCGCAATGACGTGAAGGCCGAAACCAAGTTTCGACCGGACGAGCAGTGAGCGCTGTCATGACAAGCGTGCACAACACAACACCCCGGCGTCTGATCGTGGGCATCAGTGGTGCCTCGGGCATTGTGTATGGCGTGCGCATCTTGCAAGCCTTGCAACACAGTGACATCGAGACCCATTTGGTGATGAGCGACTCGGCGCGTTTGACGCTGACGGCCGAGACCGACTACACCCACAAAGAGGTGGAGGCCATGGCCTTTGAGGTGCACAACGCCAAGAACATTGGCGCCACCATTTCGTCCGGGTCGTTCAAGACCATGGGCATGGTGGTGGCCCCGTGTTCGATTCGCTCGCTGTCTGAAATTGCCTATGGCATGACCACCAGCTTGTTGTCGCGTGCGGCTGACGTGGTGCTCAAAGAGCGCCGCCGCCTGGTGCTGATGGTGCGTGAGACACCGCTGCACGCCGGCCACCTCAAAGCCATGACGCAAGCCTGCGAGAACGGCGCCATCCTCATGCCACCGGTGCCCGCTTTGTATGCGCGGCCACAAACCTTGGACGACATGGTCAACCACACGGTGGGACGGTGCCTGGACCTTTTTGACATTGAGACAGACCTTGTGTCGCGCTGGGCGGGCATGGGTAAAACAGGAGACAAAAAATGACAACGACGATGGCTAAGTCTGCCGCCTGGTGCGCGCGGTGGTTGGTGTGTGTGGGGCTGCTGGGTGCGGCGTCTGTGCTGCATGCGCAAAGCAACAACTACCCCAACAAACCCATTCGTCTGGTGGTGGGCTATGCACCCGGTGGTGTGGCCGACATCACGGCACGCATGGTGGCGCAAAAACTCTCTGACGCTTTGGGCCAGCAGGTGGTGGTGGACAACAAGCCCAGCGCGGGCGGCATTGTGGCCGGTGAAACCGTGGCCAAGGCTGATGCCGATGGCTACACCTTGCTGCACATGAACTACGGCAACGCGGTGAGTGCGGCCATGTTCAACAAAATGCCCTACGACATCAAGCGCGACTTTCAGCCGATCTCGGCCATGGGCTTTTTTGACGTGGTGATGTTGGTGGACAAAAGCTCTGACATTCAGAGCGTGCAAGACTTCATCACCAAGGCGCGCGCCAACCCCGAGAAGTACAACATTGGCACTGTGAGTTTGGGCAGTGGCCAACACATGTCGGCCGTGCTGTTCAAAAGCCTGACCGGCTTGAACGCCACCATCGTGCCTTACCGCACCACGCCCTCGTTGATGCTGGCACTCAAGAGCAAAGACATTGCGGTGGCGTTTGAAATCATCTCGCCTGCCATGCCCTTGATTCGCGGTGGCGAGATCAAGGCCATGGCGGTGTCCTCAGGCTCGCGTTTCCGTGGCTTGCCCGAGGTGCCCACCCTGGCCGAGAGCGGTGTGAAGGGCTACAACGTGACGGCCTGGAACGGCGTGGCCGCACCGGCCAAAACACCGCGCCCCATCATTGAGCGCTTGAACAAAGAAATCAACGCGGCACTGGCCTTGCCCGATGTACGCAGCAAGTTTCAAGACGTGGGCATTGACGCACGCGGTGGCACCCCCGAAGAGTTGCGTGACATTTTGTCGACCGAGATCGACAAGTGGAACAACTTGGTGACCACCATGAAGTTGGAGCGCCAATAAGGCCGGACCCATGAGCACCGCACACACGCACACCGGCGTCACTTTGTTTGTGTACTACAAGCTGCCGCTGCCCGAGCATGCGCAGTGGGTGGGGCGTGTGCGTGCGTTTCAGCAGGCGGTGGTGCAAGCCTGGCCGGGCATGACCGTGGAGTTGATGCAGCGGCCTGAAGCCTCACCCGAGGGCTTGGAGACGTGGATGGAGGTGTACCGCCACCCCCAGGGCGTGTCGCCTGACATGATGGCCTCAGTGGCCACCCTGGCGCAAGCGCACGGACTGCCCCCCAAACGTGCCGCCGAGCTGTTTGTGCCTTTGCACTGACGTCAAAGCGTGATCACCACGTTGCCCATCACCTGACCACTCTCCACCGCTTGGTGGGCTTTGACGATGTCTTGCAGCGGGTACTGCGCCGCCACCGCGTGGACCAGCGCGTTGTCTTGCAGCAGTTGGGTCAAATAGCGCAAGCCATGCTGGCGGTCTTCGGCTGTCAAGTCGTAGACCAAGAAGAACTTCAAGGTCATGGAGTTCCACAGCAGCGGTCTGAAGCTCACCGTCACATCGCCCGCCACGTTGGAGCCGTAGCACACCAAGGTGCCGTGGCGCTTGATGCTGCCGTCAGCGGTGAGGCGGTGTGAGGTGGAGAAGTCCATGTCAATCACCACATCCACACCTTGGCCGTTGGTGAGTTGTTTGATGCGCTCACTCACCGATTCGGTTTTGTAGTGAATCACCTCATGCACGCCGATACGGCGCACATGCTCGGCTTTGGCTTCGGAGCCTACGGTGCCAATCACGCGTGCGCCTTGCAGCACCGCCAATTGCGCCGCGTAGTGGCCCACTGCCGACGAAGCGGCAACGACCAACACGGTTTTATCTTTGAGGTCGCCCGCCAAATGAATGGCTTGAACAGCGGTGAGGGCCGGGATGCCAAAGCAGGCAGCAGATGCAAAGTCGATGTGATCGGGCAGCGCCACGGCTTGTTGTGCAGGCAGGGCGATGTATTCACACGCAGTGCCCCAGGGGCGCTGCCACTGGCCATTCCAAATCCACACGCGCTCGCCGATGCGTGCAGCGCTGACGCCCGCACCCACCGCGTCGATCACGCCCGCGCCATCGCTGTGGGGAATGATTTCGGCGTCGGTGATGGGCCGCGTTTTGCGCGACTTCACGTCAGACGGATTGACGCCTGAGGTGGCGAGCTTGACGCGCACTTCACCCGCAGCGGGTTGTGGGGTGGGCAGTTCGCCCAACGTCAACACCTCAACGGCTTCACCGTTGCGGTTGTACCAAGCAGCTTTCATGAGAATGTCTTTCAGGATCAGTTGTTGTGAATCACATGGGCGGCGCAAAACCGTTGCGCCCCACGGTCACGCGCACAGCGGTGGGCTGACCGTCTTTGACCTGAGCCACCACCATGACCTTGGCACCAGGAATCAGCAACACATTTTCTTCTTGCTTGGCCGGGCGGATGGTGACGATGGGCGTGCCCGCAGGCACCAGCAACCGCTTTTCACCGTCTTTGTATTTCAGCAGCAGTTGCTGACCGCCAGGCATTTGGCTGGGAGCTACGGCTAGGCTTGCCACGGTGGCGTTGGTCATGGTGCTTTGCGGTTGCAAGTCCCACGCGTAGTGACCTTCGCCCGTGCCGCGTGCGGCTTCAGGAAACACCAACACTTCCAAGGCCACCTGAGACCCATCGGCTTGTGGCATGGCGGCCGAGCCGATGAAGCTGCCCACTTGAATGTCTTGCAACGCGATGGGCAAGACCTCAGACACGGGCATATCGGCAGGTCGCACCAGCGTGACGACTTCGCCGCTGCGGTCTTTCACCACCAGTTGAGTGGGGCTGACTTGTTCAATCGTGCCGCGCACGCGCACAGGCGCAGAGGGGCTGGCTGTTTGTGCGTTGATGCACAGGGTGAGACAAGATAAAAGGCCTGCAATGAGCATGCGTGGCAACATGGCAACTCCTAGAGGGGGACGGTGGATGTCTCTGGACGATACCGGGTTTCAAGAGGCCGTGCTGGCGTCGACGGCAGACCACGCCTCGCAGGCGTTGAACTCTTTGACTTCGGGGTAGTGCTCCATGCGTTGGAATTTACGCATGAGCACCGTGCTTTGAAAATATTTGAGGCCGCAGCGCAAGCCGGTGCTGGCGGAATACGAGGGCATCACATAACTACACGACTGGCATCGCGGCTCATTGGGATGCTGCGATGCCAGGCTTGTCATGGTCAGTCGTCAGGCCTTGACGGGTTTGCAGTCTCCGCACATGAACATGCTTTGGTTGAGCAAGCGCTTGAAGGTGCCCAACGCACGCGGTTTGTGTAAACCGCATTTGTAGCAGCTCATGCTGGCTGCTGTGTGCCCAGAGCCACCAAATGGAGACCCTCCGGCTTTGGATTTGTAGCGAAGTCCGTCGCTGGCGATCTTGGTGGTTTCGTCTCTGCTCATGCTTGTAATTTTAGGTCATGTGGATGAAGTGTGGGTGCCTGGTGTCTGGGACGCTCAAATCGCGTCTGCAACATGTCGATGCAAGACGGCGCGGCGCATCATGTCGCAAAAATATTCAGCGGCGGGGGTGAGTGGCAAACCGCTGCGTCGCACCAAGCAAATAGGGGGCGCAGGCAAAACTTCGCGCACAGGGATGGCTTGCACCATGTCGCGCAATGGCATGAATTGGGTCCACTGCACGGGCAGCATCATCAGCAAGTCTGAGTGAGTGAGGGCCACCAGGAAGGACAGGGTGGAGTGAGCCTGCATGACCAAGCGAGGTGCAGGCAAGCCGTGTTGGGCAAACAAGGGGCCGAGTTCTTCTTCGGCAATGTGGGTGACGGAGGTGGTGATCCACTCGGCGTCAACCAGGTCAGCCAAAGACTTGGCATGTGCCAGCGGGTGGCCTTTGCGGCCATAGATCAAGCGTGTGTTGTCAAACAGTTTTTCGCGTGTTAACTCTGGCGCCAATACGCCTGGGTCGGGGCCCAGGTAGCAGTCCACGCGGCTTTCTTTGAGGTCGGCTTCGATGGTGGGGTACATCGCATCGCGTATGTCGATGGTGACATGCGGGTAGCGCGCACGAAAAGGTTGCAGTGCGTGGGGCAGCAAGGCAATGTGCGGCACGCTGGAGAGGGCCACCGTCAATCGGCCATGGGTTTCGCCGCGCAGTTGGTCGAGTTCTTCTTGGGCCAAGCGCAACTCGTTGCGCACCGCGCTGGCGCGTCGCAAAAACACCGAGCCCATGGGGGTGAGCTGCACGCCGCTGGGGCTGCGTTCGAACAAGACCACGCCCAGTTCACGTTCCAACTCTTGAATGCTGCGGCTGATGGCGGGTTGTGAGCCATTGAGTTGGCGTGCCGCCGCACGCAGGCTGCCGCGTTCGGCCACGGCCAAAAAGTCACGAACCGCGCTGAACTTCATGCCATAGGCCTCAACAAAGCCGTGATGTTGGCAACATAGGGAAAACGAGAGAGATCGAATTTGTGCATCAACATTCGAATATTGTCATCTTCCCGGTTCACCAACGCATCCGTACCATCCCTAGCCATTGAAAAAGGAGACTGTTGCATGGGTGATTCGTTGTTGAAGACGGGGGTGTTGATCGTGGGTGCTGGGCCGGTGGGCTTGGCATTGGCGATTGAGCTGGGACACCGATCCATTCCTTGTGTGTTGATTGAGCGCAATGAGCGTGTGGGCTATGCCCCACGTGCCAAGACCACCAATGTGCGCACCCGTGAACACTTTCGCCGCTGGGGCATTGCCGACACGCTGCGCGCTGCCTCGCCGTTTGGCATGTATTACCCCTCCAACGTGGTGTTTTGCACCAGCTTGTCGGGCCACGAGCTGACCCGATTTGAAAACGCCATGTACTGCGCGCCAGGGCGCAACCCGCTGTATTCAGAGCATGGCCAATGGATTCCGCAGTACACGGTGGAAGAGGTGATGCGTGAGCATGCGCAATCGCTGCCGAATGTGGACTTGCGTTTCAACACCGAGTTGACGACTTTTGAACAAGACGGAGACGGCGTACACGCGGTGGTGCGTGATTTGCGACAAGGCCAGAACATCACCATCGAGGCCAGTTTCATGGTGGGTGCGGATGGTTCGCGCAGTGCCGTGCGCGAAGGCATTGGCGCCAAGATGGAGGGCACGCGAGGTTTGTCACGCAACTACAACGTGGTGTTCAAGGCCCCAGGTTTGGCCGAAAAGCAAAAGCATGGGCCGGCCATCATGTACTGGCAAGTCAATGCCGAAGCGCCCAGTTTGATTGGTCCGATGGACCAAGGCGACAAATGGTTCTTCATGCCCACCGGCATGAAAGAGGGCACCAAGCTGGATGTGGCGAACACGCCCGATTTGATCCGCAAAGCCACGGGCATTGACTTGCCCTACGAGGTGCTGTCCACCGACGAGTGGGTGGCCAGCCGTTTGCTGGCCAACACCTACCGCGACCGCCGCGTGTTCTTGGCCGGCGACGCGTGTCACCTGCACCCGCCGTTTGGGGGCTACGGCATGAACATGGGTGTGGCTGATGGGGTGGACTTGGGTTGGAAGATCGCTGCCGTGCTGCAAGGCTGGGGTGGGCCCGCGTTGCTCGACAGTTACGAACAAGAGCGCAAGCCGGTGCACAACATGGTGCTGGACGAGGCGGTGGCCAACCACGCCATGTTGGGCAACCAGCTTTGGAAGGAGGGCTTGGATGGCGACAACGCCGAGGGCGCTGCGATGCGCCGCGAGGTGGGCGCAGTGATTCAGGCTGGCAAGTTGCGCGAGTTCACCACGCTGGGCGTGATGCTGGGCTACCGCTACGAAAACTCGCCTGTGATCGTGCCGGACGGCTCACCCATGCCCGGGCATGACTACATCAACTATGTGCCCAGTTCACGTCCGGGTTCGTTGGCCCCACATGCTTGGTTGCACGATGGCTCTTCGCTGTACGACCACTTGGGTCAAGGCTTTACCTTGTTGGCGTCCAAAGACGCGCCGTCTGAGGCGATTGAGCAAGCGCGCTTGCAAGCCCGCAACGCGGGGGTGCCTTTGACGGTGATTCAGCCCAACGAAGCAGGCATTGCCGAGCTGTATCCGACACGCTTCACGCTCATTCGTCCTGACCAACATGTGACATGGCGCGCCGATGCCTGGCCACACGCAAGCGTAGGATTATTCGAAAAAATCAGTGGTCGCAACAATTCGTTCACACCTGGAGGAGTCAAAGCATGAGTTCAACCCCCCACCTCGAATCACGCCGTCCCGGCGTGTTGGCCGTTCATTCGGTCGATCGTTTTGTCTACACCGTGCCAGACTTGAGCGTGGCGATCAAGTTCTACACCGACTTTGGTTTGGATGTACGCCAAGTCGACCAGCGTTTGGACTTGTACACCTTTGGTCACGACCACTGCTGGGCGTCGGTGTTTGAAGCGGGTGACCGCAAGCAACTGCAATATGTGCGCTACGGCATCTTTGCTGAAGATGTGGCTGCATTTGAAAAGCGCGTGAAAGACTTAGGCATTGGCTGTGCGCCGCATCCGCTGGGCAGCCAAGACGGCATTTGGTTGCGCAACCCGGATGGCACGGCGGTTCAGCTGTTGGTGGCCAAGAAGTCGTCACCATCGGTCAAGTCCACCCCCGCGCCCAAGAAGCCCGTGCCCGCTGGAAAAGGGGCCGCGCCAAGCCGCAGCCAGGTGGTGTCGACCCGCCCTAAGCATTTGTCGCATGTGTTGTTCTTCAGCCCCGATGTGTTGCGCATGACACGCTTCGCCGAAGACGTGTTGGGCCTGCGTTTGTCAGACTCCTCGGGGGACATCATTGCCTTCATCCACACCCCTCATGGCAGCGACCATCACCTGATCGCCTTGGCCAAGTCGCATGCACCCGGCCTGCACCACAGCAGTTGGGAGGTGGGCAGCATTGACGAGGTGGGCGTGGGGTCTGAGCAAATGCGCAATGCAGGTTGGGACCGTGGCTGGGGCTTTGGCCGTCACGTGTTGGGCTCGAATTATTTCTACTACGTGCGCGATCCGTGGGGCAGTTTTTGCGAGTACTCGCACGACATCGACTTTGTGCCCGCCGACTTGGATTGGCCTGCGGCTGACCACGCAGCCGAAGACTCGCTGTACGTGTGGGGGCCCACCATGCCCGAGGGCTTCATCACCAACCAGGAGCAGCCACTACCGGCTTGAGTCGGACACCACGGCCACGATTTCAATTTGAATCAGCATGCCCATGGGCAAGTCCATCACCATGGTGTGGCGTGCCGGGCGGTCGTGTGGGTCGGGAAAGCAGGCCAACCATTCGGCGTTCAGCAGTTCGCGCAGGCTGTTGTTTTGGATGTAGGCCTTGACATGCACCACGTCTTCCAAGGTGGCGCCGCCATTGCGCAACAAGGTGCGCAGGTTTTGAAACACAAACTTGGCCTGGCTGGCTGCGTCGCCGGGCAAGGTGTCGTTGGCCGGGTCGCGGCCCATGATGCCCGAGGAATAAATCGTGTTGCCCACACGGGCCCCCATGGGAATCGGTGCGTTGCCGTGGGTGATGCCGTCTACTTCGATGGAGCGGGGTCGTCTGGTGGTCATGGGTCAATCTCACAAGTTGAATGGTTGTGTTGTTCAGTGCGGCAGCGGCAAGGCCGTTTTGTAGCGCACTTGTTTGAGGGCAAAGCTGGAGCGAATTTTTTCGATGCCAGGGATGGGGGTGAGTTGTTCCAGGATGAACTTCTCGAGTGCCGTGATGTCGGCCACGGCCACACGAATCAGGTAGTCGCTGTCGCCGGTCATCAGGTAGCACTCCATCACCTCATCGTGTTCGGCAATGCGTTGCTCAAACTCAGCCAAGGCTGACTTGGACTGCTCTTTCAAACTGATGGAGATGAAGACCGACAAGTTCAGCCCCAGCTGTTTGGGGTTGACCAGGGCCACATAGCGGTCAATCACGCCAGCAGCCTCCAGGGCTTTGACCCGCGTGAGGCAGGGCGAGGGCGACAGATGCACCCGTCGTGCCAGCTCGATGTTGGTGAGGGAACTGTCGTGTTGCAGCTCCGTCAAAATGCGCAGATCGGTGGCGTCTAAATTCATTTCATGCTTCTAAATCAATTGATCGAAGCATTTTATTTTGTTATTTGCCGAAGTCGACCTGAAAACAATAGCCTATTTGGGTCATTTTTTTTTACAGTGAATGCATGACCGATCACAGCCTTCACTCTTTCTTGGCCGCAGCCAGCGGCGATGTGGACCCCTTTGAAACCGCCGAATGGCGCGACGCATTTTTGTCGCTGGTGGCCACCCACGGCCCCGAGCGGGCGCGTTTCATTTTGGACAACTTGGTGCAAGTGGCCAACACTTCCAAAGTGCAGTGGCAGCCCGAGTTGGCCACGCCCTACGTCAACAGCGTGGCGGTGGAGCAGCAACCCGCTTTTCCAGGCGACTTGGCGATGGAAGAACGCTTGGGTTCGCTGATGCGCTGGAACGCGCTGGCCATGGTGGCCAAGGCCAATGCCGCCTATGGCGAGTTGGGCGGGCACATTGCCAGTTATGCCAGCGCCGCCGATTTGTTTGAAGTGGGCTTCAACCACTTCTTTCATGCGCGCAACACCGCACACGGTGGGGACTTGGTGTTCTTTCAGCCGCACAGCGCACCCGGCGTGTACGCACGCGCTTATTTGGAAGGGCGTTTGAGTGAGGCTGATTTGTCGCACTACCGCCAAGAGCTCACAGCTCCCGAGGGTGTGCGTGGTTTGAGCAGTTACCCGCACCCTTGGCTGATGCCTGATTTCTGGCAGTTCCCCACGGGCTCGATGGGCATTGGCCCGATCAGCTCGATTTACCACGCGCGCTTCATGCGTTACCTCACACACCGCCAGTTGCAAGACTGCAGCGCACGCAAGGTGTGGGGCGTGTTTGGCGATGGCGAGATGGACGAGCCCGAGAGCATGAGTGCACTCACGCTCGCCTCGCGCGAAAAGCTCGACAACTTGGTGTGGGTGGTCAACTGCAATTTGCAGCGCTTGGACGGCCCGGTGCGTGGCAATGGCCGCATCATTGACGAGTTGGAGCGCTTGTTCCGTGGTGCCGGATGGAACGTCATCAAGCTCGTGTGGGGCAGTGATTGGGATGGTTTGTTTGCCCGCGATGTCACCGGTGCTTTGGTGCGTGCCTTTGCCGACACGGTGGACGGCCAGATGCAAACCTTTGCGGCCAAAGACGGTCGCTTCAACCGTGACACCTTCTTTGGTCAAAACGAAGAGCTGGCGCGTTTGGCCCAAGGCATGACCGATGAGCAAATTGACCGCCTCAAACGCGGCGGCCATGACCTGGTGAAGATCCATGCGGCCTATGCCGCAGCGGCCAACCACCAAGGGCAACCGACGGTGATCTTGGCCCACACCAAAAAAGGCTATGGCATGGGCGAGGCCGGGCAGGGCAAGATGACCACCCACAGCCAAAAGAAGCTCGACGAGACGGCCTTGATTGAGTTCAGAAACCGTTTCAACTTGCCGTTGACCGACGAGCAGGCCACACAGTTGCAGTTCTTCAAGCCCGCCGATGACAGCGCAGAGATGCATTACCTGCATGCGCAACGCCAACGCTTGGGCGGCTACATGCCCCAGCGCCACACCCAAGCCGATGAGGTGCCGGTGCCTGCACTGGCCCAGTACGCGAACTTCGCGGTCAATGCAGCGGGCAAAGAAATGTCCACCACCATGGCCTTTGTGCGCTTGCTGGGTAACTTGCTCAAAGACTCCGCGCTGGGGCCACGCATTGTGCCCATCGTGGCCGATGAGGCGCGTACCTTTGGCATGGCCAACTTGTTCAAACAGGTCGGCATTTACTCCAGCGTAGGCCAGCGCTACGAGCCGGAAGACATTGGCTCGGTGCTGAGCTACCGCGAGGCCCTGGATGGCCAAATTTTGGAAGAAGGCATCAGCGAGGCTGGCGCCATTGCCAGCTGGACAGCGGCGGCCACCAGCTACAGCGTGCACGGCTTGGCCATGTTGCCGTTCTACATTTACTACTCGATGTTTGGTTTTCAGCGCGTGGGCGACGCCATTTGGGCCGCCGCAGACCAACGTGCGCGGGGCTTCTTGTTGGGGGCCACGTCTGGGCGCACCACGCTGGGCGGTGAAGGTTTGCAACACCAAGACGGCAGCAGCCATTTGGTGGCCGCCACGATTCCCAATTGCCGAGCCTACGACCCAGCCTATGCGGGCGAGATGGCGGTGATCGTGGACCACGGCATGCGCGAGATGTTGGTCGAGCAGCGCGATGTTTTCTACTACGTCACCTTGATGAACGAAAACTACGCCCAACCCGATTTGCCCGTGGGTGTGGCGCAAGACGTGATTCGCGGTTGCTACAAGTTCAATACCTTCGAGGTCACGCAAGCCCAGGCGCCACGTGTGACCTTGATGGGCTCGGGCGCGATCTTGACCGAGGTGGTCAAAGCGGCTGAGCAACTGGCGGCACAGGGCATTGCCAGCGATGTGTTCAGCGTCACCAGCTGGAGCGAGTTGGCGCGCGATGGCCTGGCGTGTGAAGAGCGCGCTATGGCCGGCGACGCCACACCGGGCGTGCCGTTTGTGCAGCAACAGTTGGCACACAGCCAGGGCCCCATCGTGGCGGCCACCGACTATGTGCGCGCAGTGCCAGAGAGTGTGCGTGCGTATGTGCCCGCAGGCCGTCGTTACCTGAGCTTGGGCACTGACGGGTTTGGCCGCAGCGACACGCGCGCGGCGTTGCGTGCCTTTTTCCATGTGGATGCGACCAGCATTGTCAAAGCCGCACTGCACACCTTGGCGTCATGAGCCTCAGGGCATGGTGTGCTGCAGGGCGCGGTTGAAGTAGCTCAAGTCCAAAAACTTGTCGGGTGCTGGTGCTTTGCCACCCCATTGGCCTTCGATCTCGGCGCGTAAGGCCAACACGTTTTTGAAGCCCTGCATGTCGAGCGCGCAGTCTTTGGACAAGCCGCTGCCTGATGGGTCGTTCAAGGCTTGGTAAGTCATCTCGGCTTTGTTGGCGTCGAGTTTCAACTCACGCGACAGCACCTTCAGGGTGAGTGCTTTTTGCGCGGGGTCTTGGGCCGCGCGGCAGCCTTCGATGTAGGCCGCGATGTAGCGCTCAACAGCCGATGCGTGGGCAGCGGCCCAAGGGCGCATTACAAAAATACCACCGGCCTGGTAAGGACCGTACAACGCTGTGGTGGTGCCCAAGCTTTTGGCGCCACGTTCTTTGGCCAAGAAGTTCCAGGGTGGGTTGAGCAGGGTGGCCGCTCCAGCCGGACTGTCCAAACCTTTGAAGCGATTTTCTGAGCCGCCCAGTGGGTCAATCTTGTAGTCTTTGCCTTCCACCAAGCCTGCGTCTTTGAGGATTTTGCGGCCAATCAGGGCGTACGCCGTGTCGGGTGCGTCCACCACATAGGTGCGCCCGCGCATGTCAGACGGCTTGTTGATGTCTTGGCGCACCAGCATTTCGTTCATGCCGCCATCGCCCCCAGAAAGAATGACCACATCCTTTTTGGCGACCTCGATCATGGCAATGGCGTTGTCGACGGCTGCGTGTGCAATGTCAAATTTGCCTTCGGCCAAACCTGCGCGTTGTTGCTCAGAGTTGGGGGTGAACTGCATCACCGGGGTGATGCCCCGACGGGCAAAGTAGCCTTTTTCCATCGCCATGTAGATGGGGATGTTGCTGGCACCACGGAACACGTTGACGCGCAGAGTGACGGGGTCGTTGGCGGGGGCTTGTGCGACTGGGTTTGAGCTGCAAGCAGCGAGCAACAGGGCCACAGATGCGGTGATGATTTTGTACATAAGGCCTTTCAGGGGTTAGCGAATGTATTGCTCGCAGCTTTTTCTCTTTTTGTCATCAGAAATGCGTTTGCAGTATTTCGCGTCGTTGTTGACTTTGGCGAGGCATTTGTTTTGCAAATCGCCGTTGCCAATGCGGTTGCAGAACTCGGCTTTGTTGGCATCTATGGCTTGGCAATACAGTTTTTTGTCGTTGTTCTGGATACCGTTGCAGCCTTCGTAATCTGCTTTTTGTGCGTAATCTTTGGTGGCCGCCGTGGCGTTCAAGGTCAGCATCAACAGCACAATCCATAAGCGCATAGGGTTCTCCTTGGTCTCTCAGGGGCGCCAGATGTCGTCGATTTCTTTCACATCCAACGCTGCGTAGTTTTGCGCACAACCATGCAAATGCCATGGGTGTTGACCCGACTCTATGTCGAGTCGAACCGCGTCTTCGTTGTGTTTTTTAGCCAGCGCTTTGTGCACCACTTCAGCGGCATCTTTGCGTGCAATCACCATCACGCCATCGCCATCGGCCACCACCAAGTCGCCGGGGTAGACCGTCACACCATCACACACGATCGGTGCGTTCACGGTGCCGTGTCCCAGTTTTTCTGGGCTGCTGGGACCAATCTTGGTGGCCCACACGGGAGACTGCATGGCAACCAAATCGTCGGTGTCACGAATGAAGCCATCGACGATGGTGGCTTCTAGGCCTTTGACTTTGGCGTAAAACGCCGCCATGTCGCCCCATTGGGCGCCAGACTCTGGGCATTGCACCACCAACACGTCACCGGCTTGGGCCAGGTACAGCGCGCGGTGCATCATGAGATTGTCGCCAGGTTCACAAAACGCGGTCACTGCCGGGCCTGCAATGCGCACGCCGGGCAGCAAAGGGCGCATGTGTGGTCCCATGGTGGCCAAGCGGCCTGCAATGCCGCCCATCGCTTCATGCAGATCGGACACGCTGACTTGGCGCGCCAGGGCGCAGAGGTCTGCATCGACGCGGTTGACCTTCAGATAGACGATGGATTTTTTCATGGCGTGCTCAAACGGGTGTGTCGCCCGCGAGGGTGATGCGGTGCATCACGCGCTTGAAGCCGTGGTAGTCGTTGACCGGGTTGTGTTGTGTGCAGCGGTTGTCCCAGAACGCCAAAGAGTGGGGCCTCCAGACAAAGCGGCAAGTGAACTCGGCCTTGACCTGGTGCTCAAACAGGAACTTCAGCAACGGTGCACTTTCTTCATCGGTCATGCCCACAATGCCCGAGGTGTGGGCCACGTTCACGTACAAGGCTTTGCGGCCTGTTTCTGGATGGGTGCGCACCAGTGGGTGCGCGTGGGTGTAGTTTTTGGGCGCACCTTCTTTGCCATCGGTCTTGAGGCGGTCTTCACGTGTTTTGGAGACATCGGCTTTGGCCGAACTGCTGATGCCTTTCAAGCCATCCAGCAAAGACTTCATGGTGTCTGACAGTGTGTCCCACGCGAGGTACTGGTTGGCAAACAAGGTGTCGCCGCCATAGGGGGGAATTTCATGTGCCAACAGCATCGAGCCCATGGGCGGTTGTTCGAGGTAGGTGGTGTCGGAATGCCAGATGCCACCAAAGTTGTTTTTTTCGTGCTCGAGTTTTTTGACTTCAATCACACATGGAAAGCCATCCAAGCCTTTGACGAAGGGGTATTCCACGGGCGTGCCCATGGCTTGGGCAAAACGCATGAACTGTTCGGTGCTGAGGTGTTGATCGCGAAAGAAGATGACCAAGTGTTCGAGCAACGCGGCACGAACGGCTTGCTGCACATCGGTTGACATGGGTTGGGTCAAATCAACCCCGTGCAACTCAGCGCCTAGTGCGCCTGCGATACGTTGAATTTTCATTAAATTATTCTGTCACAGCTCACGTTTTTGAGATCCCGCGTTTGTCCGCCCTGCGACAAGAGAAACAGGACGTTCATGCCATCCTCTCGCGACAAAAATATTTGGAGTTTGTGTGTTCAAAATTCTCATCAAAATCATGGCCTTTGCTTGGCTGGGCATTGCCATGCAAAGTCAGGCACAAGACTTTTTGTCGCGCCCCGTCAAGATCGTGGTACCGCAAACACCGGGCGGTGCATCCGATGCTTTGGCGCGCATCGTGGGGCAAAAGCTCAGCGAGAAATGGCAGCAGTCGGTGGTGATTGAAAACCGTGCAGGGGCCGGTGGCAATGTGGGCATGGAGTACGTGGCACAGGCTGCGCCCGATGGCCATACCTTGTTGATGAGTTATGTGGGTTCGCACGCCATCAATGCATCGCTGTACAAAAAACTGCCTTTCGATCCTGAAAAAGATTTCGCCCCTGTAGCCACCTTGGCCACTTTGCCGTTTGTGTTGGTGGCCCGCCCTGATGCTTCTTTCAAAACAGTGAAAGAGCTGGTGGAGCAGGGCAGAAAAGCGCCACTGACTTTTGGCTCCGCAGGCAATGGGTCGGTGAACCATTTGCTGGGCGTGATGTTCAACTCGGCCGCTGGCACCAAGCTGGAACACATTCCTTATCGCGGTGCCGCGCCCGCGATGCAAGACTTGATGGGCGGACAAATCAACATGGTGTTCACCAGCTTGCCTTCGGTGGCCGGGTCGATCAAGAACGGGACCTTGCGTGCCATCGCGGTGACCAGCGGCGCACGTTCATCCAATTTCCCCAGCATTCCCACGATTGCTGAAGCAGGCTACAAAGAGTTTGATGTCTCGCCTTGGTTTGGTTTGTTCGCCCCAGCCAAAACGCCTGCGGCGGTGGTGCGTCGCATCAACCAAGACATCCAAGAGGTGTTGAAGAACAAAGAAGTGATCGAGAAGTTCAACGCCCAAGGCGCAGATGTGTTGATCACGCAACCGGCGGAGTTTGGGGCCCTGTTGAAAAACGACCTCGTCAAATGGGGCGAGGTCGTCAAGGCCTCAGGCGCACAGATCGATTGAGGTGCCTGAGCGTGCTGTGCCTCAAGCGCGGGGTGGCAGCACCACGTTCACAGGTTTGCCGCCCTCGGCCTTGCCTGTGATGGGCGGCTTGGGCAAGCGGTTCTCACCCGGTTCAATCACAAACGTGTAGTCGAGCGAATACCAATCGCCTTGGACCTGCGGGTCAGGCGCGGGGGTGTTGGTGTGCAGCACGTAGTGCCCGATCAAGGCTTGGGTCACCGCAAATTGCACATCGGTTTCTAAAAACGGATCGTCGCTGGAATACACCTGCGAGAACTGGGTTTTGTAGCCCGGTTTGTTGATCATGAAGTGGATGTGTGCAGGCCGCATGTTGTGGCGGCTTTGTGCCCGCAGCAACGCGCCCACCGGACCACTCAGCGGAATGGGGTAGCCCGCAGGCTTGACGCTTTGAAACGCGATGTGGCCCTGGGCGTCGGTGGTGAACTTGCCCCGCAAATTCATGTCGGCTTGCTCGGGGTCTTGGTTTTCGTAAAACCCTTCAGCCGAGGTGTGCCACACATCCACGTCGGCATCGGCCACGGGTTGGCCTTGACGGTCACGCACCCAGGCGTTGACGAAGATGGGCACGCCTGCTGTGGGTGAACGTACCAGCGATGCCCCCGAAGCCATGCGCGGTGCGTCTTGACGCCAAAACGGACCCATCAAATTGGCGGTGGTTTCGGACTGGCCGCTGTCGCCGTTGTTGAGCAAGCACACCAGCGACGACAGCCCCATGGAGCCCGCAGCCAACACCACCTCGTTGTGGGAGGGCGTGGTGAGTTGCCCCAGTTGGGCGATCACGCCACAGACCTGGTGAAACTCGGCTTCGGTGAGTTGGGCGTCGCGCGCAAAACCGTGCAGGTGGATCACCGCTGCTTTCATGATGGTTTTGAAGCGTTCGTCAGTGGCGTGTTCCAGCTCTGCCAAAACAGCGGTGGTGACGTCTTGCTGGTTTTTGATGATCATGTGTTTTTCGCTTCGATGTCGTCGTGTGTCAGGTAGTCCCACATGCGCTCCACAATGCCACCGTTCCAGGTGGCGCGCTCTTGGGCTTCTTGGGGGGTGTTGAAGATGGCTGTGTCGGCATGACCGGCTGCTTGCACAGCATTTTCAACCCGCCCTGCATCTTCCAAGAACCAGGCCAAGACCAAGGCTTTTTGAATCGAGTCGGCCACGGTCACGGCACCGTTGACACTGACCACCACCGCAGGGGCGTTGCCCAGTGTGTCGACCACGCCCTCGGCGGCGGCTTCGTTGCGTACCAGCGCTGTGTGCTCCCACCGGGGCACGTGTGGATAAAAGTAACTGGAAAACCCGTGCCGTGCACTGGGCGTTAATTTCATGGCGGCGAGGGCCATCACATGCGGTGGGAAAAACCGGCAGATGCCATTCACCTCGGCGCGTCGTTTGTAGACCTGTTGGTGGATACGCACCTCACCCAGCACGCCGTCAGGCAACGGCCCATGGACTGACACCACGGTGCCACTGTTTTGTGGCGTGAGCAGCCCCATCGGGCGTGGCGCGCACACCAGGAAGTGCTCAGCGTCGAGTCGCAGGCTGCAATGGCCGTAGGCGGTGGCCAAACCAGCGCGCGCCAAGGCGCGCCCGGTGGTACGCACAAGCTGCTCTTGTGCGGGTGTAGGTGTTGGCGTTGTCATCAGTTTTTGAATTCAGGAATATCGGGCACCGAGCCCCACATGCAAAACGATTTGGTATCGAACGGAAATTGACGTGGCATGTCATCGGGATCGGTGATCATGCGCACGCCGCTGGAGAACTCGTAGACCATGCCATCGGGCCCTTCAAAGTACAAGAACATCGCGCCCGATGTGGGGTGACGGCCCGGGCCAAACACCACCCGCACGTCATGCTTTTGCAGCAAGTACCAGGTGCGCATGATGTCGTCGATGGACTCAACCTGGTGGTTGATGTGTTGAACACCGGCAAAGGTGGATGGGAACAAGGCAATCTTGTGGTGCACTTCGTCGATGCGCAACAAGGGGGCCTGCCCAATGCGGTCACTCACCTTGGCGCTGAGCACCTCGGTCCAGAATTTTTCATCGCGCACGGGGTGGGTGGTGCGCAGTCCCACATGCGAAAAGCCTGTGCTGCCCGTGTCTCGGGTCGGGAAGAAGCGCACCCCGCAGTGGTGGGGGCGAACCACCAGGTCGATGGAGTTGCCGCTGGGATCTTTGAAGTTCAAGAACGCTTGGACGTGGCGCATCTCACACGCGTCGGCATCGCCCTGTGTGAAGGCGTAGCCAATCTGGTCCAGATGCGCGGCAGCGGCTTGCAGCGCGGCCTCATCGCGCAATTCAAAACCCACGGTGTGGTCGCTCGGGTCGCCATCAAAGTACACCAAGGTGTGGTCTCGGTCATCGCTGCGCAGGTACACGCTGCTGCCGTGTTTGGGGTTGCCGACTTGTTCGCCCACACGCAACCCCAGGATGCGGTCGGCGTAGCGGGTGGCGCTCTCTAAATCGCGGGTGCCCAGGCGAACGTAGCGTATGTCGTGGAGATGAATCATCGGAACTCAGTGACGGGGTACTAGGTGTCCCGAAGCTTATCGACAGTTCAGGGCATGGCAAACATCGCTGGATCAATTCCTACCATTGATGAAACGAATGGCCAGTTGTGCCAGGAAACAGCATGCCGGCGTCACTGCTGGAACAAATATTGAAATTGCGCACGCAGCCATTGGTTGGCCGAGTCTTGGTGAAAGCGGGTGTGCCAATGCTGGCGGATGTCGATCATGCCAATGTCGATGGGCAAGGGCAGCAGCCGAACGCCTTCGCCGGGTTTGAAGGTTTCTGCCAACCGGGAGGGGATGGTGACCATCAAGTCGGTCTGCGACACGATGCTGGACAAGCCCATGGAGTGGGCCACCCGCAAGCCCACCTGGCGCTTGACGCCGAGGTTGCTGAATTCGCGGTCGAGCAGTTGGTCGAGCGAGTCATGGCTGGCCGACGAGGGCAGGTAAGAGATGTGTGAGCTGTTGAGGTAGGTGTCCAAGGTCAAGGTGTCTTTGATCTTGGAGTGGTTCTCTCGAATCATCACCACATAGTGTTCGCGAAACAAGCGCTGGATGTAAAAGTTGGGGCCAAAGTCGCCAAAGAAACCCACCGCCAAATCGATTTCGCCGCTGGTCAGGCTCGCGTCGATGCGGTCGGTGGGCGTGTCCACTATCGAGAGGCTGACTGTGGGCGCGACTTGGTGAAGGTGAGCCAGCAGCTTGGGCAAGAACACACGCTGCCCCACTTCGCTGGTGCAAATGGAGAACATGCGCTGGCTGGTGGCTGGGTTGAATTGCCGCTGTTCTTCAATGGCTTGTCGCAAATGTCCCAAGGCAGTTTTCACAGGCTCTGCCAGGTTTTGGGCAAACGGTGTGGGTTGCATGGCGCCCTGGATGCGCACAAACAGGGGGTCTTGAAAGTAGTCTCGCAAGCGCCCCAGGGCGTTGCTCACAGACGATTGCGTCAGGCCCAACTCTTCCGAAGCCAATGTGACGCCTTGGGTGCGATAGATGGCGTCGAACACCAGCAGCAAATTGAGGTCGAGGGCGTTGAGTTTCATACCAAGTCAGATTATTGATAACCTCAATAGTAGACATCATTCAGCAGTGGTTGAAAGCAGCTACAGTCCTGCCAAGCACAGGGCCTCACGCCGACGTGACGAGAGGTGTTTGAAGTCAATTTTTGTCATTCAATAGGGGAGATCGACGCATGATGAACGAAGCAGAAAGACAGCAAGCGGTGGAGCGTTTGTTGCAGGCAGAAAAAAACCGCAAGCAAGCGACGCTGTTGTCTGACAGCTTTCCGCACATTCAGCTCGAAGATTCTTATGCGATTTCGAGCGCAGTGGCGGCGCACAAAATCAAAGAAGGCGCCAAGTTGATCGGCCACAAAGTGGGCTTGACGTCCAAGGCCATGCAAGCCTCTTCCAAGATCGATGAGCCCGATTACGGCCATCTGCTCGACACCATGTTGATTGCTGAGGGTGCCAAAGTGCCGCATGCCAATTTCTGTTTGCCCCGCGTGGAAGTGGAGTTGGCGTTTGTGTTGGGTGAGTCACTCAAAGGCCCGGGCATTGGTTTGGTCGACGTGTTGCGTGCCACCGAGTACGTGGTGCCTGCACTTGAAATTGTGGATGCTCGCCTGGTCGATCAACGCAAGATTTACGACACCGTGGCCGACAACGGTGCCGCAGCGGGCTTGGTATTGGGGGGGCGACCCATCCGACCTTTGGACGTGGATTTGCGCTGGGTCAGTGCGCTGATGTACCGCAACTCTGACATTGAAGAAACAGGCGTGGCTGCCGGTGTGCTGGGCCATCCCGCTTTGGGCGTGGCCTGGTTGGCCAACAAACTGGGGCAGCACGGCGTGACGCTTGAGAAGGGGCACATCATCTTGTCGGGCTCTTTCACGCGTGTGGTGTTCGCCCGCAAAGGCGACACCTTGTTTGGCGACTTTGGTCCTTTGGGCAGCGTCAGCGTTCAGTTCGTTTAAGAGACCGTCATGGATTTGCCTGTCAATGTGTTCAAACGCGCCATTCAATCGGGCGTGCATCAAAAAGGTTTGTGGACCACACTGGCCAACACGTATTCAACCGAAGCGGTGGCCGGGGCTGGATTCGATTGGTTGCTGCTGGACATGGAGCATTCGCCCAACGAGATGGACACCATCTTGCAGCAATTGCAAACCATTGCAGGCTACGCCACCCAAGCGGTGGTGCGTCCGGTGTGGAACGACCCCTTGGCCATCAAACGCTTGCTCGACATTGGCGCGCAGACCTTGTTGATCCCGTATGTGCAAAACGCATCTGAGGCTGAGCAAGCCGTGCGCTCGATGCGCTACGCGCCGCGCGGCATGCGGGGGGTGAGTGCCTTGACGCGTGCCACGCGCTTTGGACGCACCCCCGATTACATGCAGCGCTGCGAAGATGAGTTGTGTTTGTTGGTGCAGGTTGAAACCCAGGCTGCCTTGGACGAGATTGAGGCCATCGCGGCAGTAGACGGTGTGGACGGCATCTTCATCGGACCGGCGGATTTATCGGCCAGTTTGGGGTTTCCCGGCCAACTCAAACATCCAACGGTGTTGGCTGCGATTGACGGTGCGATTCAACGCATCCGTGCAGCGGGCAAAGCTGCTGGTATCTTGACTGGGGACAAGGAATTGGCCCATCACTTCATCCAGCGCGGCACCTTGTTCACCGCCGTGGGTGTGGACGCCGGCTTGTTGGCGCGCGCAGCAGACGCTTTGGCCAAAGAGTTTTGAACGCTGCTGTTTGAGCGCTGTCTGCGTTTCAGGCCAACCATTCCTTGAGGCGTTGAAGGGTCAGCCAGCCTCCCAATAAGCGCCGTCCCCAGACCAAGACACGGCGGGGCTTCCAGATGGCCAAGGCGAGCAAGCCCGCCGCAGAGGGAACCGGGTGGCGGTACAGCCACTGCACCCCCGAACGTGCGCGGTCAAACAACGCAACCGGTGCTTGAATGGCCTGTGTTTGTTGCGCCCAATTCGCGCGCAGTTGGGCGCTGCGCAGCAGCAGGCGTTGTTGGCGTAACAGCAAGTCGGTGTTATCCATGAGATTTGGAGGATTGAAGGCTTTCTTTGTCACGTTCAAGCTCGCTGGTGCTCGCATGAAACATACCCAAAGGGTTGTGCAGTCGCTTGCGCGCCTGCGTCAACAACACACCGGCAATACCGAGACACAGCACTGCCATGACACCCATGGCGGCCAGTCGGTAGCCTTCCCAAAACATCCAGATGATGGTGCTGCACAACAGCAAGACACCAACGATTAAAAACACCATGGCGATAGCGGCACATAAAAAGCCATCGAACAAACGACGCTTTTCAAATTCCAGCTCCGTGCCAATCAGCTCGATGCGTACTTGCACCATTTCCAGTGCGGTGGCGACCAATTGACGCACGGAGGCGAACAACCCGCCTGTGTGGGGATCATGCATGGTGGGCCTGGCCTAGCGGCGGCTGATCAGCAAGCCCACAACCAAACCAATGCCAGCGGCAATGCCAACCGACTGCCATGGGTTTTCATGCACAAACTCATCGGTGGCATGGCCTGCCGCTTTGACTTGGGCCACCGCAGCATCTTGCAGATGCTGCAACTCGTCTGTGGCTTGGTGCAGACGCGCTTTCACGCGGGAGCGAACACCCTCTGCGTGATCGCCCACCTGATCGGCAGTCATGCGCAGCAACTCTTCAGCGTCGGCAATCACGGTACGCAGGTCGCTCATCAATCGGTCTTTGTCCGCTGTCTTTGTGTGAAACATGAGAAGCCTCCGTGGCGGTTTAAAAACTTCAATATAAATGATCAGTGATGTCTTGTGTTTGATACGTGTCAAGCGATGGTGTGATCTTTCCGGTGTAGGCTAGAGCCATGAGTCAAGAACCTGTTGATGTCTTGCCGGGTGAACCTATGCCTGGCAACCATGCCCCGTCTTCTCCCATGGCTTTGCGTCGCGTGGCCATTGATACCTACCACGAGAACGTCGTGTACTTGAACCGCGACTGTGCGGTGTATCGCGCAGAAGGCTTTCAAGCGCTGGCCAAAGTGGAGGTGCGTGCCAACGGAAGAAAAATATTGGCCACGCTCAACGTGGTGGATGACGCATCTATTGTGGGCTGTGGCGAAGTGGGCCTGTCTGAAGATGCCTTTGCGCAAATGGGTGTTGACAACGGGCACACAGTCTCCGTATCTCAGGCCGAACCCCCAGAGTCGATGGGTGCCTTGTTTCGCAAGATCAATGGCGAGCGGTTGAATAAAAACGATTTTTTGGCCATCGTGCGTGACATTGCGCATCACCACTATTCGAAGATCGAGCTGACCGCTTTCGTAGTCGCCACCAACCGAGGTGAGATGGACCGCGATGAGGTGTTTTATTTGACCGACGCGATGGTGGCGTGCGGCCGTCGTCTGGATTGGCGCTCCAACCTGGTGGTCGACAAGCATTGCATTGGCGGCATTCCTGGCAACCGAACCTCGATGTTGCTCGTGCCCATCGTGGCTGCGCACGGCATGTTGTGCCCCAAGACCTCGTCACGTGCCATCACGTCGCCTGCGGGCACGGCGGACACCATGGAGGTGTTGGCCAATGTGGAGTTGCCGTTTGACCAGTTGTCCGACATTGTGCGAGATCACCATGGCTGTTTGGCCTGGGGGGGCACGGCCGATTTGTCACCTGCCGACGATGTGCTGATTTCAGTGGAGCGGCCTTTGTCGCTCGATTCGCCAGCGCAGATGGTGGCCTCTATCTTGTCAAAGAAGATTGCGGCGGGTTCGACCCATTTGGTGTTGGATATTCCCATCGGGCCCACGGCCAAGGTGCGCTCCATGCCCGAGGCACAGCGCTTGCGCCGACTGTTTGAATATGTGGCGTCGCGTATGCATTTGTCTTTGGACGTGGTGATCACCGACGGTCGGCAACCGATTGGTTTTGGCATAGGCCCTGTGCTGGAAGCGCGCGATGTGATGCGTGTGTTGGAGAACGACCCACGCGCCCCGAACGATTTGCGACAAAAAGCCCTGCGCTTGGCCGGGCGCCTGATCGAGTGTGACCCCGATGTGCGTGGTGGCGAAGGCTTTTCGATTGCCCGCGATATTTTGGATTCTGGCCGCGCACTGTCTTGCATGAACGCCATCGTCCAAGCGCAAGGCTCCAAGCACTTCAACCACAACCAACCGAAATTGGGCGCCTTGACTTTTGAGGTGCTGGCTCACGCCAACGGTGTGGTGACAGGCATCGACAACCTGCACATCGCACGGGTGGCCAGATTGGCCGGCGCACCCAAAGTGCAGGGCGCTGGGGTTGACCTGGTTCGCAAGTTAGGCGATGCCGTGTCGATGGGTGACGTGTTGTACCGCGTGTATGCCGACTTCAGCACCGATCTCGAATTTGCCCGGCAACTCAGCAACAAGTTCAGTGGTTACACCGTGGGTGGCGTTGAAGACTTGCCACATGTCTTTGTGGAGTTCTGATGGCCGACAGCACGTGTTTGTTGTATTTCGAAGATGAGGCGAGAGCTGCCTTGCACTTGGCCGATGTTGCAGGCATGGTGCCGCAACTGGTGCAGCGTCACCGTTTTCCAGATGGCGAACTCAAACTGCGTCTGCCTGTGACCTTGCCTTCTCGGGTGGTGGTGTTGCGCAGCTTGGCGTATCCGAATGAAAAACTGGTCGAGCTGATGCTGACTGCCGACACCGCACGCGAACTGGGTGCCCAGCACCTCACACTGGTGGCCCCTTACTTGGCCTACATGCGTCAAGACATTGCCTTCGTGCCGGGTGAAGCCGTGAGCCAGCGCATTGTGGGACGTTATTTGGCGTCCATGTTTGACGCCTTGGTCACCGTGGACCCGCATTTGCACCGTATCGCCAGTTTGGACGAGGTGATGCCTGGCTGCACAAACACCGTGCTCAGCGGCGCGCCTTTGTTAGGCGATTTGATTGCGCAGAGGCGCACGCATCCGTTTCTGTTGGGCCCAGACAGCGAGTCCGCACAGTGGGTGGCTCGCGCTGCGGCCGCGCACGGCTTTGAGTTTGCGGCCTGCGAAAAAATTCGTCATGGCGATCAAGCCGTTGAGATTGCCATGCCCAACATCGATGTGCGTGGACGCGCCGTGGTGCTGCTCGACGATGTGGCCAGCAGCGGTCGCACCCTGGCACGCGCCGCGCAGCTGGCCTTGGCTGCTGGAGCGGCCAGTGTGGACGTGGCGGTGACGCATGCCTTGTTTGCGGGCGATGCTTTGTCGGTCCTCATGGCAGCCGGTGTCACCGAGGTCTGGAGCACCGACTGCATTGCGCACAGCAGCAATGCGGTCAGCGTGGCACCTGCGATTGCTCAGGCGCTGTCACGCGGGGGCCGTGCCTAAACGAATCAGACCGTACAGCGGTCCCCCTGTGAACGGGGCTGTGAGCAACTCGGTGAGACAGCATGCCATGCCATAGGCTTCGGAGACACTGCGTTGCTCAAGCATTTCCAGCCCAGGAAAGGTTTGTACGAACTGCGGCACATGGCGCATGCCCCACATGAACTCTGCGCCTGTGTCTTTGACGCTTGGATGCAGGCAGGCCGTGCCGATACCCACCGGGGAGATGAAATCAAAAACGAACTCGGAGCCAGGCGGCGCGTTGTCACTGATTTCCTGCAACACCGCGTGTACTTGCGTCGGTTTCAAATACATCAACACGCCTTCACAAATCAGCAGCACCGGTCGGCCCCGCTTGCCTCGGGGCAGTTTCAGACGTCGCCACCAGCCCGGGCGCGCGATGTTGAGTGTCTGGTGCCGACAGTGAGGCGGCAGCACATGAAAAATTAGCTGTCGCAGTGTCATCACTTCGGGCAGATCGGCATCTAGCCAGCGGTTTCGGCCGTTGTCAAACCATTGGAAGTAGTTGGACAAACCAGCGCCCAAGTTAACGCCTTGGCTGTTTGGATGACGCCCGAAGAAGTCGAGCCCCATGCGCTTGATGGCCTGCGTGCGCCACAACACGTTGAGCACCGTCATCCAGTCATTCAGGTAGGTCTGAACGTTCGTGTGCAGGGCTTCGAGTACCTCATTCGCGCAGACATCGTGTGGGTCGAGTTGCGGAAACAAGCTGGCCCCTCTGGCCCGTGCTGCCAGCGGGATGAGCAAGGTGCTGGGAACTGCCCCCAGCTTTTGCCACGCCAAGTGATGTCCGGGGAGTTGCAAGGGGAAGTGTCCCTTTGATGAAAGCTCCATTCTGACCAGAGGCCCACGGTGCCATATTGATTCATATCAAATCAATAGAAGAGTCTGGCTTGGTCTGTGTCAGCGTTTGATGAACCGCAGGGTGAAGCGGTCGCTCTCGCCAATGGCTGTGTATTTTTGCCGGTCCTTGTCTTTCATACGGTAGGCGGGCGGCAAAGTCCAGACACCCTCTGGATAGTCTTTGGTGTCTTTGGGGTTGGCGTTGATTTCTGAGCTGGCGTCGAGCTGGAAGCCCGCTTGCTCAATCAGCGCAATCGCCAAGTCCTGGCGTACATAGCCCGAGGTGGTTTGTTCGGCCTGTGTTTGGTCGTTGCGCCCTCGGTGATCGACGATGCCCAACACGCCACCGGGTTTGAGCGCCAGGTGAAAGGCTTTGAGGGATTCTTGCAACTCGTTGCGTGCCATCCAGTTGTGCAGGTTGCGAAAACTGATGACCACGTCAACACTCCCTGCGGGCGCAATGGGGTGGTGGTCTGCTCTGAATTGGGTGACCTTCACCTGGTTGTACAAGGCGGGTTCGTCTTGGAGCCGTTTCAACAACTTTTGATGGTCTGCCAAGTATTCAGGCAGCGAGGCATCGCGATCTGCGGCAATGTACAAGCCTTTGTCTCTGAGCCAGGGGGCCAGAATTTCCAGGTAATAGCCGCTGCTGCCAGGCAATATTTCAACCACCGTGCTGTTGGGCTGAATGCCAAAAAATGCCAAGGTTTCAGCCGGGTGGCGAAACGGATCGCGCACCACATTGCCCGATGAGCGGTGGGGGGCCGACAGCAAGGGCCGAAAGCTGTCTGGTGAGACTGTGTCGGCCAGGGCGGCCCCGCACAGAAGACTCACCAGTGCGCAGAGTTGACCGATGGATTTGAAAAATCTAACCATGTGCAACTTAATCGAGTTTGATGTTTGCCGACTTGATGAGCTTGGACCACTCCACCAAGTCTTCGCTGATTTGTGTAGCAAATTCTTCCGGTGTGTTGGCCACAGGCTCCATGGCGTCGGCATAAATACGCGCCTGAAACTCAGGGCGCTTGATGATGGAGGCCACGTCGTCGTGGATTTTTTTCACCAACTCTTTGGGCATGCCAGCCGGGCCCATGAAGCCATACCAGGCGTCGATGCGAAAGCCGGGCAGTGTTTCGGCAATGCTGGGCACCTGTGGCATGGCTTTGGAGCGCTTGGCGCTGGTCACTGCAATGGCTTTGAGCTTGCCGCTCTTGGTCAGTTGAATAGAAGCCGTGATGCCGCCAAAAATCAAGGGCACGTGGCCTGCCATCACATCGTTGACACCTTGACCAAAGCCTTTGTAGGGCACGTGTGTGATGTTGACATCTGCCATGTGCTTGACCATTTCCATGGACAGATGCTGTTGCCCGCCTGCACCCGATGAGGCGTAGGTGATTTTGCCGGGCTGCTGCTTGGCCATGGCAATCAGGCTCTTCATGTCATTGGCAGGGAAATTGGGATTGGCCAACAGCACAAAAGGTCCTGTGGCCGCGTTGATGATGGGCGTGAGGTCTTTGGTGGCGTTGTACGGAATGTTGTTGAACAGATGCGGTGCGATGGTGATGGTCGCGTCGGCAGCAAACAGCAAGGTGTAGCCATCGGGGGCGGACTTGGCCACAAAGTCGGTGCCAATCGTGCCACTGGCGCCGGTCTTGTTTTCAACCACGACAGATTGCTTCCACAAATTGGAGAGCTCTTGCGACAAGATGCGTCCGTAAATATCAGGCGTGCCACCGGGCGGAAACGTGACGATGACTTTCACAGGCTTGTTGGGATACGACTGTGCGAGGGACAAAGATGGTGCGAGAGCCAAGGCACAGAGCGCAGCCCAGCTCAAACACAACAACCGACGGCAAGATTTTTTCATCACGAACTCTCAGTCCATTCAAGGTGGGGGGCAAACAAGTTGCTGATCCTAAAACACGCGCAGGCGAGGGCGGTGTCGCCATGGCGCTTGGCCCCCATCTTGGTTTGAACACCCACACTAGGTTCGCTGGCGAACAGACTGCACATGTCCCCGCCTTTACTGTCGGGCCACAGAGTCAGCAGTTGGCACTGGCGCGCTCTCAGGGCGTTGCAATACCAGCATGGAGAAATACGTGGTCACACAAATCAAAAGCTCAGACATTCGCAAAAAACCGAAGGTCTCAACACCCAAGAGCACCCCAAACCGCGGCCCACGTCGGACAGTGCCCCTTGAGGATGACTTGCAAGACGCCGCGTACACCGAGGCGCATCGCCCAGCCCAGCCAGACCGCTCAGCGGCTGGCGCAACGCCTCGGCTCAGCCACTTGGTTGCACGTGGCAAAGACTTGGTGTCTGGTGACGCCACCTCAGTGGCCACGGCTGCGGCCATCGTGGTGGGGGCAGCCTTGATTGAGGTGGAACTCATTCCTGGCCTGATCATTGGTGCCGGTGCGGTGTTGCTGAGCAAATTTTTTCCTGAAATGGGCGACTACGTGCGTCCCGCCATCAAAGGTGCCATACGTGCAGGCTTTGCCATGACGCAAAAGGCACGGGAAGTGATGGCGGAGACCAGTGAGCAAGTGCACGACTTGGTGGCTGAAGTGATGCTGGAAGAAAAGCATCCCCAAGCCACCCAGAAGACGCCGCCAAAGCCAGCCAGCGCTGCCGTGCCAAAGGCTTGATGTGCCGCAGACCGACCACAGGGCCGTGCGCACGGCGCGTATCGCGCACCATGTGCCTGGTCGCATGCGGCTCAAGGTGTTGGGAGTTCGCGCAGAGCCAGAATTTTTTGCGACGGTTCAACACGTGATCGCTGGCTTGGAGGGAGTCGACAAGGTGCGCGTGAATGCGGCATCGTCGAGCATCGTCATCGACTACAGCCCGGCTGACACGGTATTTCACTTTCGCCTGCAAGACGATCCAGATGTCAACAGTTGGCTCAGCCTGCAAGGCGATGACGCCTTGCTGGCGGGCATTGACGAGGCAGTGGTCACCGGTTCGCACTATTTGGCACAGCATTCGCGTTTGGCTGAAGACTTGGTCTCGGGCGCAGAACAACTGGATGTTCGGTTGCGCCGTGCAAGCGACGGTTATCTGGATCTCAAGCTGTTGTTGCCATTGCTGTTTGCGGCGGCCACCTCGATGCGTCAGGCTCGTGGCAGGGGCACACCCATGTGGCTGAGTCTGGGTACTTTTGCGTTCAACACCTTCATCTCGCTGCACCGCAACCGTATCTATGCACCGGTGGTCAAAATTGTGTCAACCGGCCTTGCGCATGCACGAACCAAACCTTAACGCCAGCCTCGCGTTGACACGCGCAAGCTACCAGGTATTGCATGAAATGCCAGGGCGCTGTCGCATCCGCGTGGCCCGTCTGCGCATGGATGCCACCGTGCGTGAGCGCATCAGCGAGCGCTTGACCCACAGCGCCTTGGTGTCGAGCTTTCGTCTCAACCCCGCGTGCGACTCGGTCACCATCGAGCATCTGGGGCAACTCGACGCGCTGTTTGACATGCTCTTGCAACCCCTTGTGATGTGCGTCACATCGCCCGACAAGCAGACGACAGAGATCCAAAGCACACAAGGTGAAGCCAACCCGTTTCGTGCCATGGCTTGGGCCAGCACGGCCTTTGTGCTGGGGCCAGCAGGCGGCTTTGGCTTAGACCTGTTGTTGATCGTGCTGACTGGGTTGCCTATTTGGCGTCGTGCCGTGAGCACCTTGGTCCATGAGCGTCGCTTGAATGTTGATTTCTTGGATGGCCTGGCCTTGGCCATTGCGGTGCTGCGCCGTCAGCCACGCACAGCTGCTTTGATGGCCATGATGGTGCACTTGGGCGATGTGGTGCGGGAGCTGACTGCGCGTCAATCACGCGGTCACATCCGTGAGTTGCTTGATTTTCAGACCGTGCAAGCCCGGCGCCTGGAGGCTGATGCCAGCGTGACGCTGATTGCAGCGCAAGCGCTGCGTTGCAACGACATGGCGCTCATGCTGGCAGGCGACTTGGTGCCTGCTGACGGCATGATCAGTAGCGGCTTGGCCTCGGTGGATCAGCGCCACATCACGGGTGAGTCGGTGCCCGCCACGCGCCGTGTGGGTGACATGGTGTTTGCGGGCTCATCCATTGTGGAAGGCGCCATCACCGTGCAGGTCACGGAAGTCGGTGCTGCCACGGTGGTGGCGAAGATTGTGCAGGTCATTGAGTCGGCCCCTGTGGGTGAAACGCGCATTCAAAACTATGCCGAACAGTTTGCCGACCGACTGGTGGCACCGCTATTAGGTGTGAATGTGGCCATGCTGGCACTCACCGGCAATGTGGACCGCTTCATGTCGATGGCCATCGTCGATTACGGCACTGGCATCCGGGTGGCGGCCCCCACCAGCATTTTGTCGAGCATGACGCGCGCTGCACGGCAGGGCATTTTGATCAAGAGTGGCCACCATGTGGAGCAGTTGGCAACGCTGCGCGGCATCGCTTTTGACAAGACGGGCACCCTGACTTGCGGCCATCTCACAGTGCTGGATGTGCGGCCCATGCATGCGCGCATGAGCGCCGACCGCGTGCTGCAACTGGCCGCTGCGGCGGAGACCCAACTGCGCCATCCGGTGGCACGCGCCTTGGTCTTGCATGCCGAGCGCACGCGCGGGCTTACCTTGCCGCTGTGCGACGACGTTCAGTTCATCATTGGCATGGGGGTGACCGCGGTGATTGCGGGCCAACGTTTGCATGTGGGCAGCGAGCGTTTTTTGCGTAGCCTGGGCATTGCCACGGGCAAGGCTGCCAAGTACTTGGCGGAGGCCGAGCGCCATGGCGACATTGCGCTGTTGGTCGCCTTGGACGACAGCTTGATCGGTGTCATTGCGTGTAGCGACACGCCCAGACCCGAAGCCCGCGCAGTGGTTGACGGACTCCGAGCGCGCGGTGTGCAGCACATTGTGATGCTGTCTGGCGACCGCGAAGGCGTGGCCCGACGCGTGGCAGAAAAAGTGGGCATTGACACGGTGTATTCAGAAATACTGCCGCACGACAAAGCCGAGATGGTGCGCACGCTGCGCCAGCAATACGGGCCGTTTGCCATGGTGGGCGACGGTGTGAACGACTCGCCCGCTTTGGCCCAGGCCGATGTGGGCATCTCGCTGGTCGATGGGGCCGACATTGCGCGTGCCGCAGCCGATGTGGTGCTGATGGAAGAGGGCTTGCACCTGTTGCTGCCCGCCATGGACATTTGCCGCGACGGCATGGCCTTGGTGCGTCAAAACTTCAGTTTGATTGCAGGGGCCAACACTTTGGCTTTGGCGTTAGCGGTGCCCACCGGTCTCATGTCGCCCATGGCCTGTACGCTGCTCAGCAATGGCTCTGGGTTGCTGGCCACTCTCAATGCCATGCGCCCCTTGCTGGCTTCCAAGAATGGCTGATGTTCATATCTTGCGCAAGCATGCACTGGGCTTGCTGGCCATTCGAAAAATTGCGTTCAGGTGGGCAGAGCTTGCGGAGGCCGAGTACGGCATGCGCTGTGTGTATCAGGAAGGCCGGGCAACCGACGAATTGTTTTTTACTGGAGCAGGTGTGCAAGGTCACTTGGTAGCAACGCGCAGCAAATTAGAAATCAAGGTTGAACTTGGCATTTTGCTGCGTGCATTCAAATCGAGCATTGAACAAGAGATGGTGAAAAACATCGACGCGCTTCTTCCTGCAAAGTTGTCGAAGTAGAGCGCGTCATGGTGGTTCAGTTCACGGTGCTGAAATTTCCACCATGATTTCGTTGCGTCTGAACATGGGCAGTGTCCAAGGTGGGTCATACCTAGCCAGCTGTGGTTTGCCGACGACTGTGAGCGATTTTTGATGGGCCCATTCAAGCGCCTCTTCGGTTTTTTTCTGGACTCTCGCGAGGGTGTTGAAGCCCGAGTATTTGAGGACTACAAAGTGCTTGCTTGGAATTTCTCTCAAACTCACAGCAGGATTCTTGGGCTGCGCAATGTTGGCCAAGGTGTACTGGCTAGGCATCACAAAATGGATGCGCCATTTGTTGGCGGTTTGCATATTTGTTTCTGCTGACGCGGGCTGTGCCGTGACAGATGCCGTCATTGAAATTTTGGAAGACTGTGGCTCGACCGTGACAGGGGCTGTCATGGCGATTTTCGAATTTTGTGTGGACTCAGGCCGTTGGTTGTTTCCAAAAATAAAGTCTGCAATGAGCCGAAATCCTTTGCCAGAAGCTTCATCCATATCGCCTTCCACCACCGTCTCGGCAATGAGGCTAGGTGCGTAGTGTCGAATTTCAAATGGATCTTCGGATGAAATGACGTTGTATGTCGGTTCTTCGATGGCCATGGCAGGTCCAATCCAGCAAAGGCTCAGTATGAGGCTTATGCGCAGCAGTGTGTTTTTTTTCATGTCATCAAGCATGGCGCTGATCCTCACGCAGATCAATGCCTTCATGCTGGGCAATTTTTTCAAGTGCGTTTTCAAACAGCGAACGGGCAGAACCTGAAATAGATCGGAGGTAGGCGTGCAGGTGGGCATCTTCGGTGCTGTTGTTCAAACACGCTTGGCTGTATTCCTCAAAACTTGCGAGCTGTGAAATCAGCTCCGCGACATGCCTGGGACATTCGCACAAGACTTGGGTGGAGATGCTGGCCACTCGGCTGAGTGTTTCCTCCGAGTATTTGCGTGCGGCAATCACGGCACCGCTTGTTCCGAATTGTTGTGCGTGGTCGCGGTCTGCTAACAAAACGGACTGCAGCAATTCGGCCAGCTCACTGTCTGAAATCGGTTCGCGCCTGACGATCACACCTGAGAACTTCATCGCCTGAACCACGGACTCCGGCGCAAAGTTGTAGATGACGATGGTTTGCGCAAACTTGTGTTGATCAATCAGGGCTTGAATTGACGCATGCACATTGGTTTGCAGTGTGTTGACTTTGATCAACAAGACTTGTGGTGCGTCGGACAGTTTGGCTTTGCTTGCCACATCCAGATCCATCCACACGTTCGTGACCTTGAGTCTGTGTTGCTGCAAACCCGCCGCAAACTTGGTGGATTCAATGCGATTGGCCATGCTCAGACCCACGACAGCCAGAGACACCGGTTGTCCGGGTGTCACCAAGCGCTTGTGGGCGTTGTGGGGCATGTTGCTGATGCGCCTGAGTTGCTCCAAATCCAAGTGGGCCACCGCGCTGATGGCATGCCCCGCATGAGAGAGCTGCTTGAGCAGCAATGCCTTGGAGACATCGTGCTCTGCAAACAAGCGCTGCTTGCCTGTTGTCTTGATTGGGCTGAACGCGCCGTAGCGCGTTTCCCAGATGCGCAAAGTGGAAACGGGAATGCCTGAGGTCTTGGATACCGCTCCAATTCGATAGAGGGCGGTGGTGGCGTGGTGTGGTGTGTTCAATGTTGCACCTTTGAGTAGATGTTGCGTAGATTATTGTTCGAAATGTCGATGATTTACCAAATATTTGGATTTTGCGTAGATATATGGCTGAAAATCCTACTCATTAGGAGCTAAGCCATGATTTCGAAGAAAACAATCAACGCCATTGAAGTTTGTGTCTTCCTCGCAGGGCGGCGCAACGTCGGTTATGTCACCACGACAGAGCTGTCCCCCAGGCTCGACCTGTCCATCTCTTACCTGGAAAACATCCTCAAGCTTTTGAAGGACCACAAAATTGTGACTTCTATGAAGGGGCCTGGCGGCGGGTACATGATTCAGGGCGATGTGTCTTGCATCTCCATGTGGGATATCGCTTTCGTGTTTGAGCAAACTCTTGATGGCGCACACCCAGCCGACGCTGAGAAGCCGCCCAAGCTTGCAAGCTACGAGCTGGGTCTTGAACACGTCATCAAGGACACGTTGAGCAAATTCACCTTGTCAGACTTTGCGGACACATCCTCCGCCGTGATGAAGTCCTACGCACAAGAGATGGGTCGTTTCCATTTCAAGCCATTGGCTGCACCGTTCATGCCAAAAGCTCCCAATTCGGTGTTCCAACTTCACATGACGTTTTGATGCGCAGCCAAAGAAATTGGCTGAGTGATTGAGCTCATGAACCTACCTAAGATTTTTTGGTGCTTGTGCATATTTTTGTGGATGTCGAGCGAGGGGATCGCACAAAACAAGCCGGTAACTTCTGAGCTGTTGGAGGCTGAAGTCAGTCAATTTCGACGTACCGGTACGTATGCAGAGGTCGAAGCGACGTGTCATCGCTTTGCAAGCACATATCCTGAGGCGGTTCGTTGCGTCAGCATTGGGCGCACGGCGGAAGGGCGTTCCATCATGGCCTTGGTCGTCAGCCGCAGTGGCGCTTTGACGCCAGATCAGGCACGACGCATGAAGGTGCCTGTGGTGTTGGCCATTGGAGGGACGCATGCGGGTGAGATGGACGGCAAGGATGCGGGGTTGATCGTTGTTCGAGACTTGTTGAAAAAAGTTTCTTCCAATGACCCGCTCAAGCACCAAGTTTTTTTGTTTGTCCCCGTGTTCAATGTGGACGGGCATGAGCGTCCCAGTCCCTTCAACCGACCCAATCAAAACGGCCCCAGTTTGCAGGGCGAGCGGGTGACCGCACAGCGCATCAACCTCAACCGCGACTGGATATTGGGCCAATCATCCGAGATGAATGCCATGCTGCAATTCATCGCCGATTGGGATCCATTGCTGACCCTGGATTTGCATGTGACAGATGGCGTTCGCTTTCGTCACGATGTTTCGTTGTCCATGTCGCCCATGTTCGGTGTGGACGATGCATTGCGTGAAGTGTCAGATCAGTTCTCTGTGGACATGATGAAGCGCCTGTCTGCCAGCGGCCATCGTCCCCTGGACTTCACGCCGGTTTTGCTGGATTTTGAAAATCCGCGTGCGGGCATCATGCGTGATGCAGATGCGCCTCGGTTTTCGCATGTGTACGCCGTATTGCGCAATCGCATGGGCATCTTGGTGGAAGACCACGCGTGGGACCCCTATGCGCAGCGCGTGAAAACCAGCCACGATGTGTTGACCGCTGCACTGGATCTCATCGCCAAACAAGGCAAGCAGTTGTTGGATGTTGCACTTCAAGCGGATGAGAAATCCGAAACGATGTACAGCCAAGCTGTGGCCCTGGACTGGCACAACATGCTTGAGGCAGGAATTGACATTCCTACGGGGCAAGCCAATTTGTTGGGTTACGAATACACCACACACAGCGATGCGCCTGTGGTCGGCGGTCGCCACATCACCTACCATTTGCAGAAACCCACGGTGTGGCAGGTGCCTGTGTATGGTGATATTCAACCTGTCAACGAAGCCATCGTTAGTTTTCCTCAAGCGGGTTACATCATTCCAGCCGGATGGGCTTCGGTGGTGTTGCCCTACCTGCAAAAGCACCACATCACCTACCAGGTGCTGACGAAAAATATGCAGGGCGTCGATGTGCAGGAACTGCATGTGGACCCCGAGAGCATTTCCTTCGAGTCGCGAACTTTTCAAGGGCGCTTGCGAACTCAGATCAGCGGTGAATGGGTGACGGCTCAGGTCAACCTGACATCAGGCTCACTGTATGTGCCCATTCGACAGGCGCGTGCATTGCTGGTGGCGCATTTGCTTGAACCCGTTTCGCCTGACTCCTTGTCGCGCTGGGGTTTGTTCAACACGGCCTACGAAATTACAGACCACATCTCCAACCACAGACAGCTGCAAATTGCGCAGTGGATGTATGTGCAAGACCGACGTATTCGGGAAAGATACGGTGAAACACTTCACAAAAAACTGTCGGCGTTGCGGCAGGAATATCAAATACGCATGGACCGGGATGAACGCTTTCACGAAGATCCCGAGCAAAGAATGGACTTTTGGATCAGCCAAATCCCGTACCACGACCCAACGTTCAACAAGTACCCGGTGATGCGTACCGATCACTTGCAGAGTTCCGCATGGTTATCTCGTGCTGAATCAGGCCACTGATGCGCGTTATTCAGGAAAAAATGTTTATTAAGTTTTCACAGAAGATGGCTGCGCTCACGCCCGGTGATGTATCGGCTGTGATTCAAATGGCGTGGGAGGACAGAACTTCATTTGAGTCAATCAAAGAGCGCGTCGGCCTGTCTGAGTCTGACGTTGTACGTTTGATGCGTCACGAACTCAACCCAAGCTCGTATCGGTTGTGGCGTAAAAGGATGAACGGCCGCGTCACAAAACATCGTGCGTTGAGAAGTCCCCAAATGAAATTTGACGACCGAATGGTTGCAAACCATCGCCGTGCCAATTGCTAATTCAAAACGATCGGAGCTCCACATGACAAACGACCCTAGATGCTGCGGAACCGGCACTTGCATCATCAACGATGAAGGCCTTTGCTGGTGCGGTCAACAATGGGATGGTCAAAAAATGTGTTTCACAGCCTCAGCGGATGTCAGCAACATTGATAACTCGGCCGAGCCTCAAGAGCCTGTGCCCAATGAGTGATTTGTTCGCAACAATTGGTCGAATCAATGACCTGTATGTTGTGTTGACCTATGGCAATTGCCGATCCAACTGTTGCTGCACACAAGATTGATTCAGCCAGTCTTGTTGCATTACCTCGCTCCTCAGGTGTTTACATTTTCAAAGGCGAGGGGACCTTGCCCCTGTACATTGGCAAGAGCGTGGATATCCGTAGTCGTGTGATGAGTCACCTCAGGGCACCTGACGAAGCCAGCATGGTGGCTCAGACACGCAGGATCGACTTCATCGAGACAGCCGGGGAGATCGGGGCCTTATTGCTTGAGTCCCGAATGATCAAAGAGCAAAGTCCACTGTTCAATCAGCGTTTGCGACGAATCAAAACGCTGTGCGCCATTCGCGTGAATCAAACAGCCCAAGGGGTCGTACCTGAGATCGTTGACAGCAAGTCAGTCCACCTTGGATCAACGCCTGAGCTTTATGGATTGTTCTCATCGGTTCACTCCGCGAATGCAAAGTTAAAAGACCTGGCACAGCAACATCTGTTGTGTATGTCGGTTCTGGGTTTGGAGAAGACGTCTCAGCGAGGGTGCTTCGGTTGGCAAATCAAAACCTGCTTAGGTGCTTGTGTGGGCAAAGAAGATCGACACACCCACGATCAAAGACTTTTGTCAGCGTTGGTCGATTCACAGGTGGAGGTCTGGCCGTTTGGTGGTCCTGTTGATCTCGTCGAAGAGAGGGATGGTTGGGTGCAAAGACACAGAGTCAACAACTGGTGCTACCTGGGTACGCAATGCTCAAAAGCTGGGCCAGCGCGTATGTTCAAAGCGCATCAACAACACAACTTTGATCTGGACAGCTACAAGATACTGGTCAAGCCCATCATGCTCAAAAAGGTGAAAGTTCAAGCAGTTGAGCCATGACGCCACAAAAAGAAAAACCCCTCTTGCATTGCTGCAAGAGGGGTTCTTTTTTTGGCTCCTCGACCTGGGCTCGAACCAGGGACCTACGGATTAACAGTCCGGCGCTCTACCGACTGAGCTATCGAGGAATAAGACCGAAATTATAAAGCGTTTTTTGGCGTTTTTCTAGACCGACTGCATGATTTTTATAAAACCTTGCGCGCGGGCTTGTGGGTCTGGCGCATCGGTGATGGCGCGCACCATGGCCACCGAACCCACACCGGTTTGCAACACCGCAGACAGGCGCGATTCGTTAATGCCGCCAATGGCCACCAGCGGGTGCTGCTGCATCAAGCGGGCATAGGCTTGCAAGCGTCCCATGCCTTGCGGTGCGGTGGCCATGCGCTTCAAGGTGGTGGGAAACACCGCACCCAAGGCGATGTAGCTGGGCGACACCGCATCAGCGCGCAGCATCTCGGCGTAGCCGTGGGTGCTCAGGCCCAAACGCAGGCCTGCGCCGCGGATGGTTTGCAGGGGTGCATCGGCCATGTCTTCTTGGCCCAGATGCACGCCGTAGGCACCCGCATCAATGGCCGCTTGCCAGTGGTCGTTGATGAACAGCAAGGCTTGGGTGCCTTGCACGGCGGCCACGGCGGCGTGCACTTCACGCGCAATGGCGGCGGCATCGTCTGACTTGAAGCGCAGTTGTACGGTGGGCACACCGGCACGTGCCATGCGGCCCACCCACTGCGCATCGGGCAGCACGGCGTACAAACCCAAGGCGTGCGGGCAGGGCGCAAACGCGTGGTCTCTGGGCGCGGGGGCGATGCCAAAGTCTGCGGGGTGTACAGGCCATGCGCTCACATCAAAACCACCCAGACGTAGGCTTTGTTGTTGCCAGGCTTGCATCACGCATTGCGCGTCGTGTTCTAAAAAGCCCAGCATGCGGCAGCCTTGCAGTACGCCTGCCATCTCGGGCGTTAAGGTGTTGTCCGACGGTGCTTGTGCATGGCTTTGCGGCTCACCGGCCAGCATGTGGGCATGTTGTTGCGCAATGGCGTTAGCGATGTCGTGTGCGTTCATGCTTGGTGCCAAAACGGTGTGCCCAACACGGGGGTGCTGGGTTGGGCGCTGTCTTGCGCTTGCATAGCGCCTGCCACATAGGCGCTGTGCCCGGCATCTACCGCATCGGCAAATGCGCCGGCCATGCGCACCGGGTCTTGGGCCAGGGCCACGGCGGTGTTGAGCAACACCGCGTCGTAGCCCCATTCCATCACCTGGCAGGCGTGCGAAGGCAAGCCCAGCCCAGCATCCACGATGAGCGGCACATCCAGCCGCTCACGCAGTGTGCGCAGGGCGGTGGGGTTGACGGGGCCCTTGCCGGTGCCAATGGGTGCGGCCCAGGGCATCACGGCTTGGCAGCCCACATCGACCAAGCGTTGGCACAGCACCAGGTCTTCGGTGCAGTAGGGCAGCACCTTGAAGCCGGCCTTGATCAAACGGCTGGCGGCTTCGGGCAAGTTCAGCGTGTCGGGTTGCAAGGTGTAGTCGTCACCGATCAGCTCCAACTTGATCCAGTCGGTTTCAAACACTTCGCGTGCCATCTCGGCGGTGGTGATGGCTTCTTGCAGGCTGTGGCAACCCGCGGTGTTGGGCAACACCGGCACACCCGCTTGGCGCAGCAGGTTCCAAAAACTTTGCGAGGCTTCGCCACCGCTGCCAGTTTGTCGGCGCAAGGAGGCGGTCAGCATGGCTGGCTTAGCGCGCTCAATGGCAGCCAGCAACACGCTGGGTGAGGGGTAGCGCGAGGTGCCCAGCAGCAAGCGGCTGGCAAAGGTTTCGCCGTAGAGCGTGAGAGAGGTCGAGTGAGGCATGGTGTGGTGGGGTTGCGATCAACCGCCCGTGATGGGCGCGATCAATTCAATGTGGTCGTTGTCGTTCAAGCTGTGTTGGGCATATTGGGTACGTGGCACAAATTGCAGGTTCACGGCGGCGGCAAACGGCGGTTGAATGCCCGCGTGTTGCACCGCATCGGCCAATGTGGCACCTACGCTCAGATCGTGTGGGGCTTGGTTGATCAGCACCCGGATGGTGGTGGTTTCAGACATGTTCAAACTTCAATGCAAATTTTGCCGCAAGCTCAGTGCTCTGGTGCTCCACCCATTCCAGCGCCACGTCGAGCATGGCCGGTGCAATCAAAAAGCCGTGGCGGTACAAGCCGTTGAGTTGCACGCAGCGCGGGCTCAAGCAGCGCACCGCAGGCAGGTTGTCGGCCAGGGTGGGGCGCGCTTGGGTGTTGATTTCCAAAATGCGTGCCTCTGCAAAGCCACTGTGCACGGTGTAGGCCGCGCTCAGCAGCTCCAGGGTCGAGCGCACGCTGGCGGGTGACAGGTCTTCGGTTTCAATTTCGGTGGCCCCAATCACAAACACATGGTCTTCTTTGGGCGCGATGTAGATCGGGTAACGCGGGTGAATCAAGCGCGTGGGTCGCAGCAGCGTGACCTCGGGTGCATGCAGGCGCACCACCTCGCCGCGCACACCGCGCAGCTGTGTCCAGTCGCTGCGTGCGCCCAAGCCACGGCAATCAAACACCCAATCGGGTTGACCGGGCGTGCCCGGTGCAAAGTCGCTGGGTGACTTGGGGCTTTGCCAGTGCAGCGCCACGCCGTGTGTGTGCAGGCTGTCTAACAAGGCCGCCAGCAACTGGCGGTTGTCGAGTTGGCCTTCCTCAGGCAAATACAAGGCGCGTTGAAAGCGTCCATCCAACGCGGGCTCGCAGGCCGCCAGTGACGGTGTGTCCAGGCTTTGCGATGCGGGCAGACTGGGCAGTTGGGTGTGGGTGCGGGCCAGCAGTTGTTCAAAGCGTTGGGCTTCGCCTGCGTCTTGGCGGTGCCACACGATCAAGGTGCCGTTTTGTTGAAAAAACACCGCTTGCTCTAACTGCCCAATCAATTCAGGCCAGCGCGTCAGCGCGTGCTGGCCCATGCGCACCACCGGCAGTTCGGTGATGGCCGATTCGGCCAGCGGCGCCAACATGGCTGCGGCCACACGGGCCGCTGCGCCTTGGGCATCGGGGCCCAGGGCTTCGTGCACTTCCACCCGGTGACCGCGTCGTGCCAAGCTGTGTGCCAACAAGCGGCCCATCAGGCCCGCCCCCAGAACCACGCTGTGTTGTGGTGAACTCATTGATCTCTGTCTTTCTGAAAAATACCTGAAGCGAGTTGCGGATAATTCAACGCATGAGCAGCATCACTTCTACCTCTCCATCGCCCTTGCATTACGCACGCGTTCTCACGATTGCCGGTTCGGACAGCGGCGGCGGCGCGGGCATTCAGGCCGACCTCAAAACCTTTGCCGCCCTGGGCTGCTATGGCATGAGCGCCATCACGGCGCTGACCGCACAAAACACCGTGGGCGTGCAGGGCATCCATGGCATACCGGCTGAGTTTTTGAAGGCGCAAATCCAGTCGGTGGTGGAAGACATTGGCGTCGATGCCGTCAAGATCGGCATGCTGCACGCGCCCGCCATCGTTGACGTGGTGGCATGGGCCATTGACCATTACCAACTCAACAACGTGGTGCTCGACCCCGTGATGGTGGCCACCAGTGGTGACCGGTTGATTGCCAGCGAGACCGTGCAGGTGCTGGTGCGCGAGCTGTTCCCGCGTGCGCGCTTGATCACGCCCAATTTGGACGAAGCCGCTTTGCTGCTGGGGCACGACATTGCCAACGCAGACGCGCTTGAAGCAGCCGCACAAGATCTGTTGGCCCAAGGCGCACGCGCGGTGTTGCTCAAAGGCGGGCATTTGCCCGGTGACGAGGTGGTGGACCTGCTGGCACAACCTGGCATCGCGTCGCAACGGTTGGCGTCGCGCCGCATTGCCAGTCGCAATGTGCATGGCACGGGCTGCACCTTGTCGTCGGCCATTGCTGCACATCTGGCCTTGGGGCACGACTTGGCGCAGGCCGTCACGCTGGCACGCCGCTTTATCTTGGGCGCCATCGAGCACGGCGCAGCGGTCACCACGGGCCACGGCCACGGGCCACTCAACCACGGCTTTGCGCCCGTGGCCATGCACGTGCGGCGCTGACGCTCGGCTCATGCCATCACCAACCCGCCGTCCACCACCAGCACTTGCCCGGTCATGAAGCGGCTCCAGTCGGAGGCCAAAAACAGCACGGGGCCCGCCACATCGTCCGGCGTGGCCAAGCGTCCCAGGGGGGTCTGTGCCACCAGCACGTCTTTGACAGCTTCCTTGGTGTGCTGACTCGACGCCGTGGGGCTCACCAGGCCAGGTGCCACGCAGTTGACCCGAATGCCCAAAGGCCCTAGCTCAGTGGCCAAGTTGCGGCTGAAGCCCACCAACGCCGACTTGGCGGTGGTGTAGTCGTGGTACGCAATGCTGGGGCGTTGCACCAGGTCGCTCACCAGGTTGACGATGCTGCCGCTGGCCCGTTGACGCATGTGGGGCAATACCGCTTGGCACACGTGATAAGCGGCTTGCACCGCGCCGTCGAACTGGCCTTGGTAAGCGCTCCAGGGCAACTCCCAAAACCGCTGGCGGTGTTCGGGGTCAAACGCGTAGGGGCCCAAGGCGTTGTTCACCACGGCATCAATGCGCCCGGTTTCGGCCACCGCTTGGGCCACCATGGCTTGCACGGCCTCAGGCGAGCGCACATCGGCTTGCAAGGCCCAGGCATGGCCGCCCGCTTGCTCGCAAGCGCTGACCACTTCTTGGGCGGCGGCTTCGTTGTGCAGGTAGTTCACCAACACCAGCGCGCCTTCGCGCGCAAAGGCTTTGGCAATGGCCGCACCGATGCCCCGGCTGGCCCCGGTGACCAAGACCACTTGGCCGTCAAAGCGTGCAGTGGGCGCGCTCATTTTTTTCCTGGCAACAGGTCTTGGCTAACCACGTCGCTCACCTTGATGTCGCGTTGAATCACACCAAACGCTTTGTAGGCTTGCGCGCCTTTTTGCAGCGAGGCCAAGTCAAACGCACCCAAGCCGCGCTGTGCGGTGGTGGTGGACACGCTGGACGCGTTGCGCAGCTTGATGACCTCCAAGTTGATGGCTTCGTTTTGTCCGTCAATCGCCACCTTCACCGCCAGCTTGGCCGCTTCTTGGGGCGAGCGCATCATCCACTCCGCGCTGTCTTGGTAGGCCTGCAAAAAGCGTTTCAGCGCATCTTTCTTTTGGGCGTAGGTGTCTTCGCGCACCACAAAGAAGTCGCTGGAAATGTTGACGTAATTTTTCACCTCCATCACGTTGACATCCCCCAGGCCTTTTTGTTTGCCCACCAGCAAGCCGGTGTCGGTGGCGGCGGTGGCGTCAACTTGGCCTTGCATCAGCGGCGCAAAGTTCAACAAGCCCGTCACCACCACGGTCACGTCAGACTCACTCAAACCGGCTTGGTGCAACAGCACTTGCAGGTTTTGCCGGGTGCCGCTGGCGAGGCTGTACACCCCAATGCGCTTGCCTTTGAGGTCCGCCGGTTTGGTGATGTTTTGGGACTTGAGTGACACCACGTTGAACACGTTCTGCGGATAAATGTCGTAGATGGCGCGCAGCTTCTCGCCCTTGTCGAGCGCAGCGAAGAAGGAGCCTGGGTCGGTGAAGGCGATGTCGGCCTGGCCGCTCAAGATGTTGCGCAGCGCGTCACCGCCACCGGCACCGGGCACGTAGGCGAGTTCAATGCCACGGGCTTTGAAAAAGCCCTTGTCTTCTTCCACCAGCAGGTTGGTGATTTCGGTGATGGGTTTGCTCCAGCCCGCCACCACCACTTTGTCGGTCTTGGGGCTAGATTGCGCAAGGCTGCTCAGCGGCAAGGCACCGGCAACCAGGGCAGTGAACAACGTGGTGCGCGCAAAAATCAGGGCTGCGCGGCGGGCAAGAGAGGTCATGCGTCAAACTTTCGAAGAGGTTGAAGAAGGGAAAGGTGAAAACCGGCGCTCAAGCGCTTGAACGCCGCTGTAACTCAAGAGGCCCAGCACGGTGATGAGCACCAGCACGGCAAACATCAAAGGCGTGTCCATCGAGCCTTGGGCCGCAATGATCAAGGCCCCCAGGCCTTTGCTGCCGCCAATGAATTCGCCCACCACCGCGCCCACCCAGGCCAGCACCACCGCGACGCGCAAGCCGGCCATGATGTGGGGCAGGCCCGCTGGAATTTTCAAACGCCACAAGGTTTGCCAGGGCGTGGCACGCAGCATGCGAAACAGCTCCAGCCGTTGTGCATCGACTTGCTGCATGCAGGTGGCGGTGTTTTCAAGCAGCGGGAAAAAGCAAATCAGAGCGGTCATCACCACCGTGGGCAAGGTGCCAAAACCAAACCACACGATGAAGAGCGGTGCCAGCGCGAGTTTGGGCACCACTTGGCTCAGCACCACATAGGGCATCAACACGCCACGCAGACGGGCCGATTCACCCAAGGCCACGCCGCCCGCAAACCCCAGCGTGCCACCCAGCAGCAGTCCCAAGCCGACCTCGCTCAAGGTTTGCAGCACATGGGGCCAGAGATAGCCGTTGCTCAAACCCCGCCACAAGGATGAGGCGATCACAGTGGGGGCAGGCAACACCAAAGCCGAGGTGGCGAGTTGTTGCACCGCCAGCTCCCACAGGCCCAGGCACAGCAGACCCAACATCACAGACAGCAGGCGTGTGTGGCGCATCACAGCCCCTCGTCCATGTGTTGGCGCAACTGGGCACACACGGCATTGAATTCGGCGCTGTGACGCAAGCCATGGGCCCGTGGCCGAGGCAAGTCAATGCGCAGCGTGTGGCCCATCTGCCCTTGGTGCATCACGGTCACTTGGTCGCCCAGGTACACCGCTTCGGCCATGTCATGCGTGACAAACAGCACCGTGGTGCCCTGCTGGGCGCACAGCGCGAGCAAGTCGTGTTGCAGTTCTTCGCGGGTGATGGCGTCGAGCGCGGCAAACGGCTCGTCCATGCACAACATGTTTGGCTCGCCCATCAGCGCACGGGCCAGCCCCACCCGGCTTTGCTGCCCGCCTGACAAGGTCAACGGGTTGTGCTGCGTGTGAGCGCCCAAGCCCATGCGCGTGAGCAGGTGTGTGGCCTGGTCGCGGTCGCTGCTGCGCACCTGGCGTTGCAGCGAGACGGGCAACAACACGTTATCCAGCACGTTGAGCCACTCCAGCAGGGTGGGGCGTTGGAACACAAAACCCACGTCGGCCCTCGGCCCGTTCACGGGTTCACCGTGGCACACCACCTGGCCGTGTTGGGGCACCAACAAACCCGCCGCGAGTTTGAGCACGCTGGTTTTGCCGCAGCCGCTGCGCCCGACCAAGCAGTGCACGCTGCCGGGTGCGATGTCCAAGCTCACGCCCCGCACGGCTTCGCCGCCCGTGGCGTAGGCGAAGCGCAACGCGTGCAGGCGCAAGGCGGGTTGTGGGGGCAGGGTGTCAGGGCTCATAGGCTGTGAAGTTCTCGGCAGCCGCTTCGGTGGACGCTTCGATGTCCACCATGCGCACCAGATCGAGCAAGCTGAAGCGCCCGTCGTGGTGCCAACCCGCAGCGGGTGCGGTCATGGCGCCTATGGCGCAGATGCGCGTCACACCCGCTTGCGCCAATGACTCACCGAGGCGCAGCAGTTCTTCAGGCGCTGCTGCCAGCCCCACGGTTTGCAGGTAGTCGCGTTGGGCGCGGGCCAGCTCGGCCACTTCGTCCAGTGTGTCCACAGCGGCCACCACCACGCAGCGGTTCAAGGGGCCGGGTTGCAGGGGTGTGGGCGCGTCGCAGTAGACCACCGCCCAGGCCTGGGTGGCGTCGCCCAACACCTGGGTGTTGGGGCTGTTGACCATGGCGAATTCGTGGGACTCGCGCCAAGCGGCAACGCTTGCGGCCTCTTCCAACGACAGAGTGCGGCGCACAAACTTGTGGCTCAAGGCGGCCAGCTCGCTGGCCAGGCTCTGCGCAAACTCGTGCGGGCTGACCTGGGCACCACGTTGCACATAAAACATTTGCGGCGAGTAGCAACCTTGCTGCTCGTAGCGCGCCACGTCCAGCGCGGCCAGCGCCGCGGTGGCCTTGGCACGGCGCAGCGTCAGCGCCGCCGTGGACACCATGCCAAAACTCAGCTTGTGGCCATGCGGCAAAAACCGTGCAGTCACCGGCACATGCTGCTGCATGTCGCGCAAGGCGGTGTTGCCGCCATAGGCCAGCACCACCTCAGCTTGTTCAAACAAGGGGGCTGCCTGCGCTGCCTCGCTGCCCGGCCACCACACCACAGCCAGGCAGTCGGCCAAGCGCGGCTCCTCCGCCACCAGCACACGCGCCAACACGCTGGCAAACACCGGCTCGGCGCTGGCGACTTTGCCCACCGAGCCCGCTTTGACCAGCAGGCCCGACAACAGGCTCCACATGGGCAAGCCCGGCACATTGCCCGCCCACACATGGGCGATCAGTTCGGGGCCATAGGCTTTGCTCCAGCCGCCACCCACGCGGGGTTGAAACGCATCCAGCAACAGCGGGTTGGCAAAGTCTTCCACCACAAAGCGTTGCAGTTGCAGGGCTCGAAAGGTCTGCAAGTAGGCGCTGAGGTGGATGCGCACCATCTCGGCATCCAAGCCCGTGACACGTGGCAACAAGGTGTCGAGTTGTTGCCGGTAAGGGTCGTTGGCATCGAGCAAACGCGCCACGGCACGGTCGATCACGGCCACCATGTCAGACACCGGCCCGTGTTGCAACTGCGTGCGGCTGGCTTCGCGCACACGCGTGGCCAAGGCGGTCATTTGCGCGGGCTTGAGTTGCGGCACCTGCACCGTCAGCGGGTGCTCAGGCGTGCCAAAGTGCAGCGCGTGCCAGTGCACTTCGGCGTCAGACAGTCCCGGCAGGTAGCCCGCTTTGAAGCTGACCGTGCTCATGCTCGTGCGGCTTTCAAAAAGTCTTCCACGGCCAGCGAGCAGCCTTTGGCTTGCGCACCCTGGGCGCGGCCCAGCAGCACAAAGCCGTCGTCGGTAGCCACGCCCACGTCTTCGGTGAGGATGGTGGTCACGGCGTTGTAGTTGCCCAAATCGGTGTGGACCAAGATGCCGCGCTCGCCGCGTGGCATCTCGCGTCCGCTGATCGGGTCGATCACACGCGAGCGAATCCAATGAGGCCCGCGTTTGACCGATGGCACCGTGGCATTGCCCCGGTCGTAGAACTGGGTGCTGAGTTCGGTCATGCCGTACATGTTGAGGCAATGCGTGCGTGGCACACCAAAAGTGGCTGAGAGCTGGTCGTAAAACGCATCCATCTCAATCTCGCGCGACTGGCCTTTGAAGCCCCCGGTGTCAAACAGCCAACTGCCTGCGGGCAACTGGAAGGATTGGCCCAGGGCCGCCAGGGCGTCCATGGCATGCACCAGGCTGTAGCTCGCGCCCAGCAAGGCCAATGGCTGTGCTGTGTCTTGTGCCTGTTGCAGCGCGGCGGTCAGCCCAGCAATGTCCAAGCCTTGCGCGCCCATGAAGTAGCCGCTGTCTGCCGTGCCAAAGTGGGTGAGGGCCAGTTGCAGGTAGTGGGCCAGCGACGAGTTGGGCAATGCCACTTCGTCGGGAAACAAAATGCCCATGCGAATGCGGGGCTGGCCTTGCATCACGTGTTGTGCAAAGTTCAGGCGCATGGAGCTGTCGTACACCTCGAGCGCGGGGTGGTGGTGGCGGCCTTTGACATCACCGCGCGTGGTGCCACTGGTCATGAACACGCGAGCGCAGGTGTCTGGCGGCACACAGCTGAGCGTGAGGTCTTTGAAGGCGTTGATCGGCACGGCTGGAATGTCATGCCAGTGTTTGACACTGCGTGGCGTCTTGCCGCGCAGCTGGCAAAAGCGCTGGAAGGGCAGGTTGTGCTGCACCTGATGGGCAAACAGACGCAGCGCCATGGCATTGAAGTCGTCGTCGCTCACTTCGGGCAAAGCGAAGAAGTTCAGCAAGTCAGCAGGAATCGTGGACGCGTCAAAAGCCATCTGTGTTTCACTTGCAACAAGCAGGGGGCTGACGGGGAATCGGCAGTGAAGAGGGAGGTGTCCCTGTACCGGTTCTTTTGACAAGCTTCCCTGCGCGAGGATTACCTCAATCAGGTTCAAAGGGACTTTCTCAGTCGATGTCTGTCGAGACACCAACACCCCCAGCGGATGCGTCGCTCAAACTGAACAAGAACGACACAATTCGATTCTAGGCGAATTCAATTGAACCGAGATTTGCAGCAGATAGGCCACACCTTCTTTGGTGTTGGCGAACTTGACAACACCTCAGCTGACGACCAAAATAATGCACATGCCTGCTGAACTGATCACACGTTTCAAAGACATCATGGCCGATGGTGCTGTGCTCGAAGTTGTGATTTGGAAAGTCCCCAAAGCTGTGCCGCCCTCAGACCATCGGTACAAGTACCGCGCCGTCTATGTTGTCGATGGTGTTCGGATTGTTGGTTTTGACAATGAGCGAGGCAAAGGCGATCACTGCCACCTCGATGGTGAACAAGTGCCTTACGTCTTTACGAATGCGGAGCAACTGATTGAAGACTTTATTGCGGCTGTTGCTGCTAGGAGAACCTTATGACAGAACGTTATCTGACCATCACCTTGCAACCTGACTGGCAGAGTGGTTTGCGCACTGCGGCCAAATTGGCCAAAGCCAACACCTACCAAGGCGAAGTGTTGAACTTCGAAAGTCCAGCCCATTTCTTTGGACAACTTTCCGAAAAACGCTGGGAGATTGTTCGAGCAGCACAGGGAAAAGGCGAGCTTTCTGTGCGCGAACTGGCGCGCTCAGTGGGGCGCGATGTCAAGCGTGTGCACGAAGATGTGGTGATCTTGGCTGACTTGGGGTTGTTGGAGCGCACAGAGAGCGGTGGCGTACTTTGCCCCTATTCGTCGATGCACATTGACATGTATCTGAAAGCGGCTTGACACCAGCCGCAACCAAAGTCTGAATCAGTTCACACCCAGCAAGCGGTGCAGCTCGCTCGAGGTGGTGGTGTATTGCAACAAGGTTTTGCGGTTCGGGTGCACGATGTCGGCGGCACCAAAGGCGGCCAAGGTGGCTTCGTGAAAACCACACAGGATAAGTTTTTTCTTACCCGGGTAGGTGTTGATGTCACCCACCGCAAAAATGCCGGGCACCGAGGTGGCAAAGTTTTCGGTGTTCACCACCAATTGCTTGCGCGCCATCTCCAGGTCCCAATGAGCCACGGGCCCGAGCTTGGGTGACAGGCCCCAGCACACCAGCAACTGTTGCGCGGTTCGCTCTATGGTCTCGCCCTCGGGTGTGGCCACCTGAACCGCTTGCAACCGTTGGTCTGCGCTTTGCAGGGCCGTGATTTGGCCAATTTGCAACTGCAAGCGGCCAGCGGCCACAGCGTCACGCATGGCACTCAGCGCCTGCGGTTCAGCTTGAAACACATCACGACGGTGGATCAAGGTCACGCTGCGTGGGGCCTGCTCGCGCATTTGGCTCAGCTGCACGGCCGCATCCACGGCTTGGGCTTCTCCACCCAGCACCCACACATGCTGGTCTGCCAACGGCGTGGTCTCGCTCAGGTGGTAGTGGATGTGGCGACCTTCCAGCTCAGCAGCACCCTCCAGGTTGAGCTTGCGCGGTTGGAACGCACCCACACCCGCCGCAATGAACAAGGTTTTGCACACGAAGTGTTGCTGTGCCGAGGTGTGGACGTCGATGCGGCCATCGGGCCGTTGCGCCACTTGGCTGACTTCTTGGTGCAGGTGGAAGTGGGGGGCAAAGGGGCGGATTTGCTGTTGCAAACGCTCGACCAGTTCGCGCCCGGTGCAAAACGGCAAGCCCGGGATGTCGTAAATCGGTTTGTCTGCGTACAGCTCAGCGCACTGGCCGCCTACGTAGGGCAGGGCGTCGATGAGGTGGCAGCGGATGTCTTGCAGCCCCAGCTGAAAGGCTTGAAAGAGGCCGACGGGGCCGGCACCCACAATGACGGCGTCGGTCTCGATCATGGGGGTGTCAATCAGCGTTGCAACTCGGCCAGCTTGCCGGTGCGGTCTTTCCAGTCGTCGGCGTCAGGCAGAGGTGCCTTGCGCTTGGTGATGCTGGGCCAGCCGATTTGTGACAGCTCGGCATTGAGTTTTGTCATGTGCTGTTGACCATCGGGCACGTCTTCTTCGGCGTAGATGGCATTGACGGGGCACTCAGGAATGCACACCGCGCAGTCGATGCACTCATCGGGGTCGATGGTCAAGAAATTGGGGCCTTCGCGGAAGCAGTCGACAGGACAAACGTCCACACAGTCGGTGTACTTGCAACGGATACAGGCTTCGGTGACAACGTGCGTCATGACAATTCAATCGGTAAAGAGGTAGGTACTCAGCGGCGAAGGTTTGAGCGCCAAGAGTTTTGATTTTAAACGGTTCAATTCACCAGCACGGCGCCTGAGGTTTTGTGGCTGGCTGTGTCCACCAAGACCAGCGCGCCCAAAATGCGCGATTGGGCAAAAGGCAGTGTCACCAAAGGCTCTTGCAGGGCCAGGGTGACGTGGCCAATGCTGTTGGGTGCCAGCTCGGTGGCTTCTTCTTCTGCCAGGGTGTTCACATTCAGACGGTGTACCACGCGTTGCACCTTGGCTTTGACCCAGCGGTGACCGTGCAGTGCCCAATAGACACGACCGGCCACCAAGGGCTCGTCGTCCATCCAAGCGATGGTGGTGTTGAGTTGGCGCTGGGCCTCAGGTGTGTGTTCGGCAGACAGCAGCCAGTCGCCGCGTGACACATCCACTTCGCGGTCCAGCACGATGCCCGCACTGTGACCTGCGGCTTTGTTTTGCGGCTCGCGGGTGGCCGAGAGAACTTGCGACACCACAGCGGTTTGGCCGCTGGGGAAGACTTTGACCGTGTCGCCAGGTGCCACGCTGCCGGTGGCCACACGGCCCCAGAACACACGTCGGCCTTGGGTGGTCACGTTGGAGTCGTGGAACTTTTCCACCCACTGCACAGGGAAGCTGAAAGCCACATCGGTCTCGGCGGGAGTGACGGGCAAGCCTTCCAAAATGCTCAACAGGCTGGGGCCGTTGTAGCCGCACCAATCGGCTTGCGAGTCCACCACGTTCCAGCCTTTGAGGGCCGAGACGGGTACCAAGGCCGTGATGGTGATGCCTGCGGCCTGGGCAAACTGCTTGAGCGCAGCGGCAATGTGTTGGTAAGCCAGGGTGGCGTCTTCTACCGCATCGAGTTTGTTGATGGCAAACACCACCGACGGCACACGCAGCAAGTTGACCAGCAGCGAGTGGCGACGGGTTTGTGGCAACAGTTCAAGCGCGGCATTGCGCCAGTCGAGTTTGGTGGCGTCCACCAGCACCACAGCAGCGTCAGCGCTGGAGGCCGCAGTGACCATGTTGCGGGTGTATTGCTCGTGACCGGGGGCGTCCCCGATGATGAACTTGCGGTGCTCGGTGTTGAAGTAGCGGTAGGCCACGTCGATGGTGATGCCTTGCTCGCGCTCTGCGCTCAGGCCGTCGGTCAAGAGCGCTAGGTCGGTTTCACCGGCACGTTGCACACCCGCCAAGTGGTCTTGCAGCACGGCCTTGGTATCCACCAACAAGCGGCCAATCAAGGTGCTTTTGCCATCGTCCACCGACCCGCAGGTGATGAATTTGAGGGCCGAAAAATGTGTGTCGTTGCTCATTAGAAATACCCGTCTTTTTTGCGCTTTTCCATTGAAGCGTCTGAAGTTTTGTCGTCCATGCGTGTCGCGCCGCGCTCGCTGACGTCAGCGGCCAAGGTTTCGATCACGATTTGCTCTGGTGTGGCGGCCGTGCTCTCCACCGGGCAGGTGCAGGTGATGTCGCCCACGGTGCGAAAACGCACATCGCGCACTTGCACTTGCTCGCCGTCTTTGGGCGGGGTGAGTTCGGTCACGGGCACCAGCAGGCCACGGCGGTCGACCACCTCGCGCTTGTGGGTGTAGTAGATCGAGGGCAGGGCGATTTTTTCGCGGGCGATGTATTGCCACACATCGAGTTCGGTCCAGTTGGAGATGGGGAACACGCGAAAGTGTTCGCCAGGCTGCAAGCGGGTGTTGAACAAGGCCCACAGTTCAGGGCGTTGCGCCTTGGGTTGCCACTGGCCAAAGCTGTCACGGTGGCTGAAGATGCGCTCTTTGGCGCGGGCTTTTTCTTCGTCGCGGCGCGCGCCACCAATCAGCGCGTCAAAGCGGAATTCTTCAATCGCTTCGAGCAAGGTGACCGACTGGTGCACGTTGCGGCTCTCACCTGGGTGGGCTAGGCGCACGGTGCCACGCTTCATCGAGTCTTCCACGCTGCGCACGATCAGCTCGGCCCCGAGTTCTTGGGCGCGTGAGTCGCGGAAGTCGGTGACTTCTTGGAAGTTGTGCCCGGTATCGATCATCAACAGCGGGTAGGGGATGCGGCCGCTACCGGAGGGGCTGGTCTTTCCTCCAAAGGCTTTCTCGGCGCACTTGAGCATGACGAGCGAATCTTTGCCACCCGAAAACAGCAAGGTGGGACGCTCGAAAGCGGCGGCAACTTCACGCAAGATGAAGATGGTTTCTTCTTCCAGCGCATCGAGGTGGGCGTTGCTCAGGCTGTGCAACTCGTTGTGGGTTCTGGCGTTCATACAAACTCTCGGTGAATCTTGTTCGGTGTGCTTCAGTGGTGTGTGGGTTAAGACTTCACATGCAAGCCACACTCTTTGGCAGCCTCGTCCTCCCACCACCAACGACCGGCGCGGAAGTCTTCGCCCATGGCGATGGCGCGGGTGCAGGGTGCGCAGCCAATGCTGGGGTAAAACTGGTCGTGCAGCGGGTTGTAGTCCACCCCTTGGGTGGCGATGTAGTGCCACACGTCGCCCCAAGTCCACTGGGCCAAGGGGTTGAATTTGCTCAAGCCTTTGCTCGCTACTTCGCTGTCATCGCGCAGAGGCACGTCGGCGCGTGCATTGGACTGCTCTTTGCGCAAGCCCGTGATCCAGGCGCGTTGGCCTTGCAGGGCGCGTGCCAAGGGTTCCATCTTGCGAATGCCGCAGCAGGCTTTGCGCAGCTCGATGCTTTGGTACATCGCGTCTTGGCCGTGCGTGCGCACAAAGGTCATGACCGATTCGTGCGCAGGCTTGTACACATGGACAGGCGCATGTGAGTTGGCTTCGGTGCGTTCCAGCAAGGCCAAAGTTTCGGTGTGCAGTGCGCCGGTTTGCAGCACAAAGATGGGAATGTCGAGGCGCAGGCTGTTGATGAGGTGGGTGATGACCACGTCCTCAGCCCCCAAGCTGGAGGCTTGGGTGACAGGCGAAAACTCAGCAGCGGCGGTTTTCAGCAAGGCCTGTGTTTCAGCCAGTTTGGCAGCGAAGTCGTCGCTGGCGCGGGCGTTCACCTCGGTCGCTTTGGCAGCGCCGTGTGAAGAAAGAAGAGAGGAAGTGCTCATGGGGATGCGCGGGCTCAGTGGGGTGCGGGGGTGTTGTGGGTGTGCATCAAGCGGCGTCAGAAAAATGCGGCGCGGCATGCACCGCATCGCCTTGGTAGAAGCCTTTGTAGTGGCCCAGCAAGCGTTGGCCGTGTGCCGCGTCTTGGTCGGCACGCAGCACGGCGCTGGAAAAACCACTGCGTTGCATTTGCAGCAGTTGGTCAATCAGCACGTCGCCGTGGGCGCGAATATCACCCTTGTAACCACGGCGGCGCAGCACAAACGCCTGGCTGAAGGCGCGGCCATCGGTGAACTTGGGAAAGTTCAGGTCAATGCGTGTCACGCCCTCAAGGGCTACGTTGTGCGCGTCGGCATCGTTGGCCAACGCGAGGCCCGCCGTCTCGTCGGCATGGGCAGTAGAAGTAATGAGTTGCAGGGTCATGGGGTGTGCTCAACAGATCAGGCAGTGGCGCGCGCGGTGGCGTGACGGGCCGCATTGGCGGCGTGTTTGAAGGCATCAAAGCCCACGCGTTGCAGCGCATCGGTGAAGGTTTCGCCCGCTGTGCGTTGGTCTTTGTAGACCTCCAGCACGGCTTCAATCACGTCCACCACCTCGTCGGCCGCAAACGAGGGGCCAACCACCTTGCCGGCTTTGGCTGCACCGCTGAGGGTGGAGCCATCCGAGCCGCCCAAGGTGACTTGGTACCACTCTTGACCATCTTTGTCGACGCCCAAGATGCCAATGTGGCCGCTGTGGTGGTGACCGCAGGAGTTGATGCACCCGCTGATGTGCAGGTCAATCTCTCCCAGGTCAAACAACTCGTCGAGGTCTTGGTAACGCGCGGTGATGGCGGCTGCAATGGGCAGTGAACGGGCGTTGGCCAAGGCGCAGTAGTCGCCACCGGGGCAGGCAATCATGTCGCTGAGCAAATGGATGTTCGGGCGGGCAAAACCCGCCTTGCGCGCTTCGCGCCACAACTCGGGCAGTTGGTCGCAACCGACCCAGGGCAGCAGCAGGTTTTGGTCGTGCGTGACGCGCACTTCACCGGCGCTGTATTTGTCGGCCAAGTCTGCGGCCAGCTTGAGTTGGTCTGCCGTAGCGTCGCCAGGGGCTTGGCCCAAGCGCTTGAACGACAGGGTCACGGCGCGCATGTCCGGGTTTTTGTGGGCGGCCACATTGCGCTCGATCCAGCGACCAAATTCCACATCGTCTTCGGCGGCTGCTTTCAAAATGCGGGCAATGCGCGCTTCGGCGTCCGAGGCACTGCACTGTGTCAACACCGGTGCGACAAAGCAGGCGCTGACGCGGTCCAACTCGGCTTGGGGAATGGTGTGGTGCGCGCCGTTGGCCAAGATGCGCTGGTACTCGGCCTCCACCTCGTCAAAGTAACGCTGGCCTTCGGCTTTGACCAAAATTTTGATGCGGGCTTTGTAGATGTTGTCGCGACGGCCCCAGCCGTTGTAGACACGCACCACGGCTTCGAGGTAGTTGATGATTTGGTCCCAGGGTAAGAAGGCACGAATTTCGGTGCCAATCACCGGCGTGCGGCCCATGCCGCCACCCACGAACACCTGAAAACCCACCTCGCCTTGGGCGTTGCGCAGCACGCGCAGGCCAATGTCGTGCCAAGCAATGGCAGCACGGTCCTCAACGGCCCCCGTGATGGCGATCTTGAACTTGCGTGGCAGGTAGGCGAACTCGGGGTGCAAGGTGCTCCATTGGCGCAGCACTTCGGCGTAAGGGCGTGGGTCCACCGCTTCGTCCACCGCAATGCCGGCGCGCTCGTCGCTGGTGATGTTGCGAATGCAGTTGCCGCTGGTTTGAATGCCGTGCAGGTTGACGCTGGCCAAGAGCTCCATCACATCGGCACTTTTCTCCAGCGGAATCCAGTTGAACTGCACGTTCTGGCGGGTGGTGAAGTGGGCGTAGTGCGTGGTCAGCCTCGGGGCGGGAATGTGCCCAATCTTGTCTTGCGTGGCTTGTGCCTGAGCCAGCAGTTCAGGCGAGGGGGCGTCATAGTCGCGGGCGATGGTGGCCAGCACGCGCAACTGGGCGCTGTTGAGTTCACCGTATGGCACGGCCACGCGCAGCATGGGCGCGTAGCGCTGGATGTACCAGCCGTTTTGCAAACGCAGCGGGCGAAACTCGTCGTCGCCCAAGGTGCCGGCCAGGTTGCGGGTGAGTTGGTCGCGGTACTGCGCAGCGCGTGCTTGAACAAACTCTCGGTCAAATTCGGTGTATTGGTACATCTTGAAAAATCAGGCTAAAACCAGTTTGCTGCCGGCCCAGGCCAGCAACACAGAAAGAATCGAACGGATCACGCGCTCGGGTGTTTTGTGCACCAGACGCGAACCGACCCAAATGCCGGGCAAAGAACCCGCCAGCAAAAGCGACAGCATCGACCAGTCCACAGACCCCAATGAGGCGTGGCCCAAGCCTGCCATCAAGGTCAAAGGCACGGCGTAGGCAATGTCTGCCGCGATGATGCGCGACAGGGGCAGTTGGGGATACAGGATCATCAACACCGTCACGCCAATGGCCCCAGCCCCCACCGAGGTGAGCGTGACCAAGGTGCCAATCACCGCACCAAACAACACGGGCAAGGCCCAGTGACGTGGCAGGGTGGCTTCAGACAAATTGAGTTCGGTAACGCTGGCGGGTGCCTTCTTGCCGCGAATGGCTTTGTAGAGCATGGCGCAGGCGGTCAACAGCAGCGCGACGCCGAGTGTAAAGGTCATCACATGTTGCACCGCTGGGTCAGACGGCCCCACGGTGTGTAACACCCACAAGGTCAAGCCCGACGCCGGCAAGCTGCCCGCGCACAGCGACAACACCACACGCCAAGGTACCAAGCGCTGACGCGCCATGCTGAGTGTGCCGCCCGCCTTGGTGAAGGCGGCAAACAGCAAGTCGGTGCCCACGGCCAGGTAAGGCTTGACGCCAAAGAAAAAGATCAGCAACGGCGTCATCAGCGAGCCGCCGCCCACCCCCGTCAAACCGACGATCACACCGACAAAAAAGCCAGCAAACACAAAGCCAAAATCTTGCATGGCCGGGACTGTAATCGCCCCTTAGGTCAAATCAAACGATTTGTTTGTTGGGCATATATGCTTATGCGGCATAAGGCGCTAAGCCGCCTCAGATCGGTGTGCGCTGGTAAATCACACACACCGGCCCTCTGCCCGCAGGCCCTTGGTGTTCTGCACCGCCTGATACGTAAAGTGCGGTTTGCCCCACAAGACTGGCCAATACGCCCCCGACGGCGGCCCGCGCATGGCGGGTGGCGTTGATGTCGGAGTCGTCGTGCATGGTGTGGCGCGTGCCGCGAATTTTGCCGCTGGGTGCAGCTTCGGCTTTGGCCAGTAGGTTGACCAGTTGCGTGGGTTCGGCTGAAGGCGATTCACCATGCCCATTCAGTCTGTTGGCTCCTACGAAGCAAAAACTCACCTCGCTCGGTTGCTCCGCGAGGTGCAAGCCGGCAAGGTCTTTGAGATTTCTGTTCGCGGTCAGGTTGTCGCTCGTCTCGCGTCAGCCGCTGTGGATGGTCACGATGAAGCGGCGGCAACCAAGATGCGTGAATTCATGCACGCGCAACAGGCCAGTGATGCGGGTGCCGGATTGGACTTGAGAGAGCTGCGCAAAAACTGACCTGTTGCCACGTCGATTGCTTGATCCTCAAAGCTTCACGCCCGCCCCTTTGACCGCCGGTGCCAAGGTCTCCACCTGATCCCGCACATAGGCGGTGAAGCTGGCTGTGGAGCTTGGGGTGAGGGTGATACCCAAATCGAGCATGCGTTTTTTGATGTCTGCTTGCGTCATGATTTCGTTGCAGGCGTCGTGGATGCGTGCCACCACGTCGGTGGGCATTTTGGCGGGGCCAGACACGCCAAAGAAGTTGTCCAGCACGAGCTTGCGGTAGTTGCCCAACTCGGTGATGCTGGGCACATCGGGCACGAGCGCAGAGCGTTTGGCCGAGGTCACGGCCAGAGGCACCAACTGCCCGGTTTTGAAGTACGGCACATAGGCGGTCAACACATCCATGCCCACCGGGATGACGCCCGAAATCAAATCGGTGGTCATGGGTGCACCACCACGGTAAGGCACGTGCACCATGTTGAGGCCCAACTCTTTCTTCATCAACTCGCCGTAGATGTGGCCAATGGATGCTGGCCCGCCAGAACCAAAGTCGAGTCGGCCTTCTTTGCGAGCGAAAGCTTGCAAGTCATTGATGCTGCGGATGCCCGATGCCGGGTTGGCCATCACCACGCAAGGTGCCGCACCAATCGAGGCGATGTGGGTGAAAGCTTCCACCGGGTCATAGGGTTGTTTTTCCAACGCGAATGGCCCAATGGAAATGGGTGTGGAGTTGGAGAGCATCAGCACATAGCTATCAGCGGGAGACTGCGCCACATAGCTGCCACCCACGCTGCCTCCGGCGCCAGGGCGGTTGTCCACCACCACGGGCTGACCTAATTTGATGCTCAGTTGTTCAGCCATCACGCGCGCCACGATGTCGCTGGCACCTCCCGGTGGAAAGGTCACCACCAACTTGATGGGTTTGTCGGGCCAGGCCGCATGTGCCGGCAGGGCCAAAACGGCCACGCTGGCAGTCAGTGCATGCAAGGCGTTGCGGCGTGTGATGCCAGCAGATGAACGGTGCGTGGACATAGGAACCTTTCAACGTGCACAGCACGTGGTTTTTGACAAGACACAACGGGGACTTCAACAGGGGTTTACATAGCAAAGAGTGTGCCGTAAAGCACCAACTTCTGGGTTAATCTTGATCATGCAAAGGAAACGTCACGATGAAGATCAGAATTTTGGGCGCAGGGCCTGCCGGTTTGTATTTCGCTGCCCTGATGAGGCAACTCGACCCGACGCACGACATTGAAATTTTTGAACGCAACCCGCGTGACGCCACCTGGGGTTTTGGCGTGGTGTTCTCAGACCGCGCACTGGATTTTTTACGCGCCGACGACGATGCGCTGTACCAATACCTCACACCGCACCTGGAGAACTGGCCTGACATCACGGTGGTGCACAACGACACCACCATTCCGATTGCAGGCAACGGCTTTGCCTCGATCGGTCGCCTGGAGCTGTTGACCCTGCTGTTTGACTACGTGGAGAAGTTGGGTGTCACCATCCATTTCGAGACCGACATCACCAGCCTGGCGCAACTCGGCGAGGCCGATTTGGTGGTGGGGGCCAACGGCGCATTCTCTTGGTTGCGCGCGGAAAACGAAGACAAGTTTGAAACCACCACCGATTGGCGGCCCAACAAATTCATTTGGTACGGCACGACCCAGCCCTTCAACAGCCTGACCCTGACGTTTCGCGAAACCGAGCATGGCGTGTTCTGTGCGCACCATTACCGCTACCGTCCTGACATGAGCACCTTCTTGGTGGAGGTCACGCACGACACCTGGGAGCGTGCGGGCTTTGCCGACATGAGCCCTGAAGACACCATCAAGCTGTGTGAGCAGGTGTTTGCCAAAGACTTGAAGCAGCACCCCATCATCAGCAACCACTCGCATTGGCGTAACTTTCCGGCTATCTGGAATGAACACTGGAGTTTTGACAACGTGGTCTTGATCGGCGACGCGCTGCGCACGGCGCATTTCTCGATTGGCTCGGGCACCCGTTTGGCGATGGAAGACGCGGTGTCTTTGTACAAAGCCTTCAAAGAGCTGGGCACCGATGTGCCCGCCGCCTTGGCGCGTTTTCAGGAAACACGTTTGCCCCCGATGAAAAAGATTTGGGACGCCGCCAACGTGAGCATCCGCTGGTACGAAGAGATGGACCAGTTGGTGCCCGCGCTCACCCCCGTGGAGTTTGCCTACAGCTACATGACGCGCACCGGTCGCGTCAGCCACGCCGAGATGCTGCGTCGCGACCCTGCATTGGCCAAAGCCTACGAGGCCTTGCATCCCGAGGTGGCCTCATAAAGCACACAGCCACATCACTCACAGACAGCACACAACAAAGAGGCAACGCATGGATGGATTCATTGGATGGCCGCTGGAACTTTCCCAGCGCTACAAACAACAAGGTGTGTGGGAAGGGCTGACCATTTCAGAGATGGTTGAGCGAAGCGCCCGCCAGCGGCCCGACCAAGTGGCCGTGACCCAGGCGGGACAAACGCTCACCTACGCCCAGCTGATTGACCGCTCCAAGCGTTTGGCGGTGGGCTTGCACCGTGCCGGCTTGCAAGCACAAGACCGCGTGGTCATGCAGTTGCCCAACTCGATCGAGTTTGTGGTGACCTACTTGGCCTTGAATTGGATCGGTGCCATTCCTGTGATGGCCTTGCGCGCCCACCGACATGCCGAGGTGCGCCACTTCATCCGCGCCTCCGGTGCCGTGGCCTACATCGTGCCTGCCGTGGTGGGGAACTTTGACTTTCGAACCATGGCGCAAGACGTAGCGCCAGAGTTTGGTGGCTTGAAGCATGTGTGGGTAGCAGGCGAGCCCTTGCCTGGGCAAGCTGCCTTGATGTCGCACTTGGCGCAAGACCTGTCGGCTGCCGAGGTGGACCAGGTGTTGCAAGGTTTGCGGCCCGATCCAGACCAAGTGGCCACCATGTTGTTGTCGGGTGGCACGACGTCGATGTCCAAACTGATTCCGCGCACCCACAACGACTATGTGCTCAACGCCAAGTTGTGTGGCGCGGCCACGGCCTTCAACGAAGACACACGTTTCATGGCCATCTTGCCCTTGGCGCACAACTACAACCTGGCGTCGCCAGGCATCTTGGCCACCTTTTATTACGGCGGCACGGTGGTGTTGTCGGAGGGCACCAGCAGCGAAGAAATTTTCCAACTCATCCAAGACTGGCGCGTCACCGTGGTGGCGGCTGTGGTGCCCTTGATCATCAATTGGCTGAACTCAGACCTGTACCAACAGTACGACCTGTCTTCTTTGCGCGTGGTGCAAAACGGCGGTGCGCGTTTGCCTACTGAGTTGCGCATTCGCTTGCGCGAGCGTTTGCACTGCATCCCGCAAGAAATTTATGGCACCGCCGAGGGGCTGATCAACATGACGCGCTTGGACGACAGCGAGGACATGTTGCTCAACAGCTCGGGTGCGCCGGTGTCGGAGCTGGACGAGATCCGGGTGGTCGATGACGACGGCCACGACGTGGCCGATGGGGTGCCCGGCGAGCTGGTCACGCGCGGCCCCTACACCATTCGCGGCTACTACAGGGCCCCTGAGAAAAACGCCGAAGCCTTCATGGAGGGTGGCTGGTACCGCATGGGTGACATCGTGCGTCGCGAGGGGCGCTATGTGTTCACCGAAGGGCGACGCAAAGACCTCATCAACCGAGGCGGCGAGAAGATCAGCTGCGACGAAGTGGAGAACTTGATCTTGACCCACCCCAAAGTCAAATCGGTCGCCTTGGTGGCCATGCCCGACCCCGTGTTCGGCGAAAAAGCCTGCGCCTGTGTCGTGACCAAGACTGGGCAAAGCCTGAGCTTTGAAGAGCTGGTGGCGCATTTGAAGACGCTGCAAATTGCCTCGTTCAAACTGCCCGAGCGCTTGGTGGTGATGGCGGCTTTTCCGGTCAGCCCGGTCGGGAAAATTCTCAAACGTGAGCTGCGCGATCACGTGGCGGCGCTCTGACAAACAAGCCACGGTGTTGACGCCGTGGCTTGCTTGTCAGCGAGGTGCGCTCAAGCCATGCTGTGCGTCAACTCGCCAATCTCTTCAATCCACAGCTTCACCACGTCCCCTGGTTTGAGGAACAGCTGACGGCCCATGCCCACGCCTGCGGGGGTACCGGTGAGGATCAGATCGCCGGGGTAGAGCGTCACGCGTTCGGACAGTGCGGCGATTTGTTCTGCCGTGTCAAAGATGAGTTTGCTGGTGTTGGAGTCTTGCATCAGCACATCGTTGACCCACAGCTTGAGGCCCAGGTTGTGTGGGTTTTTGATTTGCTCGCTGGGCACGATCCACGGTCCCACGGGGCAGGCGCCGTCAAAACATTTCTGGCCAATCCAATCGATGTGAAAGGGCGAGGTGGGTGGGTTTTTGGCGCGCTTCATCATGTCGCGCGCCGACAAGTCGTCGGCAATGGTGTAGCCCGCCACATACGACAGGGCCTTTTCCACCGACACGTTCTTGGCCACTTTGCCGATCACGGCGACCAACTCAATTTCCCAGTCCATGGCTTTGGAGTAGGGCGGAATTTTGACTTTGGCGCCGGGTCCCACGATGGAGGCGCGTGTGCTCTTCATGAAGTGCCAGGGTTTTTCGCCCAGCTCTTTCATGTTGGGGCCGGGGGGCTGGTTCATCACCCGCGCCATCTCTTGCATGTGGTCGGTGTAGTTGGCGCCTGCGCAATACATGTCGCCAGGGTAGAGCACCGAAGAGAGCAGTTTGGTTTTTTTCAGCGGTGTGCCTGCGATGCGGCTCTTGCCCGTGCTGATCTTTCGCTCGAATTCGGCCAAAGCTTTTTTGGCTTGTGCCCAATGGGCCAACACACCCATGACGGTGGCATAGGCCGGCGTGGCGGTGACTTTTTGCACGTCGTAGACGGTGTCGCCCACCAGCACGCCAGCGCGGGCTTGCTTGTTGATTTGGTAGCTCAGGAGTTTGTAGGTAGACATAAATCGTGATGAGAAAAAAAGGGTCAGTCGTGCGAGTCGGCGCTGTCGGTGGCGATCACGTCGTCACCGAACTTGTCGCCGCCATGGAAGAAGTGGTTGATGGTGCGTTCTTCGTGTTGAATTTCCCACCAGTTGCAGTCGAGGTCTTGCATGTAAAAGCCGTAGGCTCCGTGGCGTTCGCGCACACTTTGAATTTTGCGAATGCCGTAGGTTTCTTGAGACGCCACCGCCGCAGCGTGGGCCGCATCCACCTCTTCACGTGTGGCCACGTTCAGCCCCCAGTGCGTGAGTACGTGTTGGTTGGGCACGTTCTCGCCAATGCACACGCACACGATGTACATGCCCGAGTTCAGGCGCACCATCATGGCGGGCTTGGCGTGGCGCACCACCTCAACGCCTAAAAACTCTTCGTAGAACTTGCGGGTGTTGGCCAAGTTGCGGCACAGCAAGGTGCCGTGCGACAGCAGCAAAGGATGAACGACGGCCATACGTTCAGGGTGCCATCAGCTTGGTGCCGGGCGCGGCGTATTCACGCGGCCACACCACTTGCCATTTGCCGTTTTGCACTTGCTTGACGCGGTACAAGTCGGTGCCCTTCATGAAGTTGTTGGTGCCGTCCCAACGCACTTTGCCAATCACGGTGTCGACTTGGTTTTTCTTGAGCCAAGCAGCCAATGTTTTGTCGTCCAGGCTCTTGGTGGCATTGACGGCGGCGTCCAGCGCTTGCCAGGTGGCATAAGCCACAGCGGCAATCAACTCCACCGAGCTGTCGGGCAGGTTGGCTTTGGCAGCACGTTCGTTGAACTGTTTGACAAACTCAGCCGCAACCGGGTTGCTGGTGAAGGGCGCGTGTTCTTCAAACACGGTCAGAGCCAACACGCCTTTGCCGTCGGGCGACTTGAGCATGGGGCCTGAGGCCGGAAAGGCAATGAAGAACTGTGGGGGCACATAGTCGATCTTCTTCATGGCGTCGAGCAGCAAGTTGCCGTCCAAGCCCACGCCGCCGACCCACACCATGTCGGGCTTGGCTTCTTTCACACGGGCGGCAATGGCGCCAAAGTCGCGGTTGCCAAACTCCCACTCCAGGTAGGTGGCTTCGGTCATGCCACGTTTTTTCAGCACCTCGCGGGCCCCTTGGGTCACGAAGTGCACCGAGGGAAATTTGCTGGTGAGCATGGCCACGGTTTTAGGCGGCTTGTTGCCTGAGCCCACGGCGTCGAACACCAAATTGGGCCAAACGCTTTCAATCTCATACGACTGACCGCCGACCGAAAACAACATGTCGTACTTGGCCAATGCAGGCAAGCCAAAGGTGTTGTGCAGCAAGAGCTTGTTGTAGCGCTGCGCCACGCCCATGGCCGACAAGATCGAGCCGGTGGCGTAAGGGCCGACGATCAGGTCGACTTTTTCCGTGGTGATGAGTTGTTCGTACAGGGTGCGCGTGACATCAGGCTTGGACTGGTCGTCTTTGAGTACCCACTCCACCGGGCGACCGAGCCAGCCACCGCGTTTGTTGAGTTGCTCGATGTAGATGTCACCGGCGATTTTTTGCATCACTGCGGTGGCGCTCAACGGACCGGTCAAGGCCAGTGTGCTGCCCACGCGAATGGGCGCGGTGTTGGGGGCTTGCGCGTGTGCGCCAGCGGCTATCAATGTCGCAGCTCCGAGCAAAAAAGCCCTGAGCCATTGTTGAATCTGAATTGCCATGTGCTTGTCTCCAAAAAGGTGAGGGGTCTGCTGCGCTTATGTTTTGAGTTCTTGCAGGTTGGCGGCGTCGCCTTCTTCGTCCATGGTGAAGCGGTCGCCAAAGTCAAAGAAGTCGTCGTGTTGAAAGCCGTTGGCGTAGTGCTGAATCTCCCACCAGTTGTGGTCGAGGTCTTCCAGATAGAAGGAGTACACGCCATGCATTTCTTGCTGTGGCAGCACTTGGCGAATGCCGTATTTCTCTTTGTGCTCGATGGCCTTGGCATGGGCTTGGTCCACTTCTTCGCGGGTGAGCACATCCACGCCCCAGTGGTTGAGCAAGCTGCACGGGTGAATTTGGTCGCCGACTTCCACGCAGACGATGTGAAAGCGCATGCCGCCACGAATCACCATCGCAGGCTTGCCGTGACGCACACACTCCAGTCCTAAAAACTCTTCGTAAAAACGTCGTGATGCTTTGAGGCTGTAACACTCCAGCGTGCCGTGGCTCATGCAATAGGGCTTGATCACAGAGTTGTGCTGGGGCATGCCAACGGTACAGTTTTCGGGCAGCATGGGAGGTCTCCTTGTGGTGAATTAAGACGCCGCTTTGGCGCCATCGGCTTGGCTTAAAAATGAGTCGGCAAAGAAGGCGTCTTCGGACAAGTGCGCCAACGCTACAAAGTCACGCCTGGCAGACTCCACCATGATGGGTGCACCGCAGGCATAGACCTGGTGTTGACTCAAGTCGGCAAAGTCTTGCAGCACCGCTTGGTGCACCAGGCCCGTTCGACCCTGCCACTGGTCGTCGGGTGTGGCGTCACTCAACACCGGAATGAATTCGATGTGGGCGTGCTCTTGGGCCCACGCTTGCGCTTGTTCCAGCGCATACAAATCGGCCTTGCGGCGTCCGCCCCAATACAGGTGAATGGGCCGAGTCAGGCCAAGGCCGAGGCTGTAGAGCAGCAGCGATTGAATGGGGGCAAAGCCCGTGCCCGAGGCCAACAAAATCATCGGGGCCGCGCTGTCTTCGCGCAGGTAAAACGAGCCCAAGGGCATTTCAATCTTCCAGATCTCGCGCGGCTTGAGGGGCCCAAACACATGGTCGGTGAAGACACCGCCTGGCATGTGGCGCAAGTGCAGTTCCAGCTGACGCACGCCTTCGGCTTTTGGCGGGTTGGCGATGGAGTAACTGCGACGCAGACCGTCTGGGCGCAGCACGTCGATGAATTGGCCGGCGCGAAACTGCATGGGTTCGTTGGCCGGCAGTCCCAAGGTGATGATGCGCACATCGTCGGCCACTTGCTTGACGTCGAGCACCCGCGCGGGCAGTTGTTGGGGTTTGAGGTGACGGTCGGGGTCAATTTCTTCGACCTCCACCACCACATCACTCAAGGGTTTGGCACAGCACAGCAAGGCGAAGCCCTGTTCGCGTTCGGCGTCAGAGAGGTATTTGACGTGGGCGCCGCCAAAGTCCACCTGGCCTGAGGTGACCTTGCCTTTGCAGGTGCGGCACATGCCTGAGCGACAACTGAAGGGCATGCGCAAGCCGGCGGCTAGGCCTGCTTTGAGAATTTCTTGTTCTGAATCGCAATCAAACCGACTACCGCTAGGCTGCAAGGTGACAGAGAAAACCATGGAGGAACAACCACTTTTCAAGAGATCAATAACGCTTGTAAGTGTTGTTCACAAAGTGGGCGAGTCGAGCCTAGGACATACCCGTGACCTTCAAGTCGCAGGCGCGACTACGACGACTCTTGCAACACTTGCCTCAAAAAGCGTGTGGGCAAGGTGGGCCCCAGACCTTGGTAGCCCGGCATCTCCAAGTTGTTCTGGCTGACCAGCGCGTGTGCACGCAAATTGGCGTAGAGCGCGTCGTAGATGGGAAAGCTGGCTTGCAAAATCGTGTCATCTGCTTCGTGCAGCAGCATCATGCCTTCCGAGATGGCCAGCAGCCCGGCGGCAATTTGTCCCCAACGGTCATCGGACTCTACTTTGGCGTGGTGCAGCACCTGTGCCACGCCCGAGTGGATGACGCGTGCGATGTTGTGCAACGAGGGGTCATCGAGCGCGTACTTGCGGATGATTTTTTCGAAGGTGGTGCCGTGTTCGTCGTGCGCGCCCAATTCCACCCCGGGCACTCCAAATGGAATGGCGTCGCTGGGTCGCGTGTCTTCTTGCCCCCACGGCACAAACACGAAGTGCGCTTGGGGGTCGACAAAGCGTTGAATCAACCAGGGCGACGCCACGCGGTCGAGGTGGACGAAATCACGGGTGACCCATTTCATAACTGTCCTTGATGCTGAAACTCTAGGACCGCCATTCTGGCGGCACTTGTGGGCTTGCGCGTGGATGCCCGCCTAGGACATACCCGAGAGGTGCACGTCCACCTCGCCATGCGCTGGGTGCGTCTACACGCGGCTCAACCCAGGCAAGCTATCAAGCCTTCTTCGATGGCAGGCCACGAGGGCCGTTGGCGCATGTCGTGTTGAAGGCAACTGTCGACCAGCTGTTGCAGCGCTGTGGCCCGCTGGGGTTGTGCCGCCAGTGCGTCACAACGCGCCACCAACTCTTGCAGCAAGCATCCAAACGCACGCACCTCGATGCGCGTCAAGGCGTGTGCGTGGTCTGTGTCTTGCGGGTCAAACAGCGAGGCTGCGCCAAAGTCGCCCAGCAAGACCTCACCTTGGCCGTTGTGCAACAGGTTGTGGGCGTACAAGTCGCCATGCAAGATGCCACGCGCGTGCAAGTGTTGGGCGGCACGTGTGACTCCGAGCGCCAGTTGCAACATGGCAGCCACCGAGAAGCGTGTGTCACGCGCATACACATCGCGGGTGCAGGAGTCCAAGCTGGGTGGCCCCGCCAGGGTGATGAACGACGAGTCGATCAGCGGCATCACCAAGCCTTGGGTGTGCTCGGGGTGACCTTCAATTTGGCCCATGGCCGCAATCAGGTGCGGGTGCGCGCCGGCATGCAAACAGGCCGCCATTTCGCAGGCGGGCAAACCGTCGCTGGTGAGGTCGCCTTTGAAGAGTTTGACCGCCACCGCTTGCGTGCCCCTGTCGGTCTGCCAGTTGGCTTGGTAGATCACGCCTGAGGCACCTTGACCCAACACCTGCGCCAACCGCAAGGCCGTCCATGGGACGCGACGCAAGCTGTGTGTTGGCTGAGCCGCAGCTTCGTGTGCAGCGCTCAAGGGGTTGCCGCCATAGGCCAGCCAGCTCAAAGCGGGCAGCGCCAGCAGCCACGCCGGCAAGGACGTGAGTTGGTTGGCCGACATGCGCAACAACTCCAGTCGGGTGCAGGCTTGCAGTGCAGGCAGGGCACGCAAGCGGTTGCCTGCCAGCATGAGCTTTTGCAGCTGTGTGCATTGGCCCAAAGCGTCGGGCAGTGTCTCGATCTGGTTGTCGGTCAAGATCAACCAGCGCAGCAGTGGGGGCAGCGACTCAGCGGGCACGTGTTGGATTTGGTTGGCCTTGAAGCCCACCATGGTCAACGCCGTGCAACGGCCCAGCACGCGGGGCAACTCGGTGAAGCGGTTGTCCGAGCAAAAAATCACCCGCAGCCGGTGCAAGCGTGGCAAGTCGTCTGGCAAGCGGCTGAGCTGATTACCCGACAAGTCCAGAATTTCCAGCGAGTCGGCCAGTGCGTAAATCTCTTGGGGGAACTCGCGCAGATCGGCGCGCAATTGCAAGCGCGTGATGCCCGCCAATTCCCCTGCGCGAAGCTGCGCCAGCGTGTGCATGGTCAGAGTGGCAAGGTGGTGATGGCCAAGCCAATCAAGGCACTCACGCCAATGACTTGCATCACGCTGCGCTTGTACTTGAACAAGGCCACCGCAGCGCCCACGGCCAGCACAGCAGAGCGCCAGTCAAAGTGTGCGTTCAGTGCCTCTTGCCAAGAGTGGCCCAGGCCTTCAGGCCACAGCAGGTGGTAGCCAAAGAAGAGCGCAAGATTCAAGATGACGCCCACCACCGCCGCCGTGATGGCGGTGAGAGGTGCCGTGAACTTCAAGTCGTTGTGGGTGCTCTCCACCAAAGGGCCACCGGCCAAGATGAAGATGAACGACGGCAAAAAAGTGAACCACGTCACCAAACACGCCGCCAGCGCACCGGCCATGAACAAGCTCTCAGGCCCCAGCAGCGCTTTGGCGTAGCCGCCCACAAAGGCCACAAACGCCACCACCATGATCAGCGGTCCTGGCGTGGTTTCGCCCAAGGCCAGCCCATCCATCATTTGCGTCGGCGTGACCCAGCCAAACTCACCCACTGCGCCTTGGTAGACATAGGGCAACACGGCATAAGCGCCGCCAAACGTCAGCAGCGCGGCCTTGGTGAAAAACCAACCCATCTGCGTCAAGCCGTGGTTCCAACCGAACACCGCACACAGCACGCCCATGGGCAGCGCCCACAACAGCGCACCGGCCAGCAGCACCTGAGCCAGCCCCTGCCAACTGAAGCGTGCATGGTCGGGCGTGGGCGTGTGGTCGTCGATCAGCGCGGGGCCATACGAGGCCTTAGCCGCACCGTGCCCACCGCCCACCTGAAAGTGCGCTGGCGACACACGGCCCCCGAGGTAGCCGATACAAGCCGCCGCGCCCACGATGAGCGGGAAGGGCACATCCAGGGCAAAGATGGCCACAAAAGAGGCGGCTGCAATGGCCCACAACCACGCGTTTTTCAGCGCCCGTGATCCGATGCGGTGGGCCGCTTGCACCACGATGGCGGTGACGGCGGGCTTGATGCCGTAAAACAACCCGGCCACCAGCGGCAAGTCGCCATACGCCATGTAAATCCAAGACAGGGCGATCAGCAACACCAGCGAAGGCAGCACAAACAAAGCACCGGCCACTACACCGCCCCAGCGATTGTGCATCAGCCAGCCGATGTAGGTCACCAGCTGTTGCGCCTCGGGTCCGGGCAACACCATGCAGTAGTTCAGGGCGTGCAAAAAGCGCCGCTCCGAGATCCAGCGGCGCTGCTCCACCAGCTCTTGGTGCATGATGGAAATTTGCCCCGCAGGTCCGCCAAAGCTGATGAACCCGAGCTTGAGCCAAAACCAAAAAGCTTGCGCCAGGCTCACGGGTTCGGGTGCGGTGTCGGGGGTGGGCGTCGTGTGTGTCATGAGTGGCTTGTGATGTGACAAGTGAGGGGTGATGTTAGGCGTGTGTGGCGCTGCGGTGCTTGAACCGGTTGGCGTCGAGCGCTTGCGCCAGCTGCGCTTCCAGCGGCAAGGGCTCTCCATGCCAGCGTGCAGCCAACAACTCGCCGCACAACAAGGCCAAGGTCAGCCCACGCGAGCCCATGGCCGCGTTGACCCACAGACCCTCGCTGGCGTGGGCCACAGGGCCTACCACCGGCAGTCGGTCGGGCACGCTGCAACGCACCCCCGCCCAGCCACGCACACCGTTGGCAAACACCGGGCCCAAGGCTTGGGCGGTGTCGGGCAGCAGGGCCTGTAGGCGTGCCAAGTTGTCGGCATGGTCGGCGGGCAAGACCACGGGCTGGTCGTTCACCCGGTCAAAGCTGGAGCCCGCAAACCAAGCAGGGCCCAGCTCGGTGGGCACGCTGTGCACAAAGCTGCCATTGCCGTTGACGGGTGTGGCTGGCCAAATGTCTGCCAGCTCAACGCTTGGCTGTTGTGGCTGGGCTTGACTGGCGCTTGTGCTTCTGCTCGTGCCCGCTGTTGGCACTGGCGCTGTCACTTCCGCCATCAGCCCCCAAGAAATTTGCCCACGCAAGGGTCGAATGGGCAGGGTGTTGGCCTCATGTGTGGCGTCGCCTGAACAGTCGTTTGTGGCACCCGCTGTGACGCCCGCTGTGACGCTGGCCAAAAGCGCTGCGCTGCCCGGCCCACAGGCCACCACCACCCTTGCCGACTGGGCCAGCACCTGGTCGTCTTGCAGCACCTGCCAGGCCGTACCTTGGGCGGTGTCCACCGCGCGCAGGGCATCGGCGTTGGCCTGACCCTGCCAGCGGATGTTGGGGTGTTGCAGCAGCGCATGCACCAAGCGGGCTGGGCGCAACCAAGCGCCCTTGGCGTGCCACAGCGCATTGGGTGGCGCGGGGGGCGATGCCGCACAGGTCCAGGCCTGTCCTGCATCCGCCAGTGCCTGTGACCAGCTCTGGGGTGCACCACCTTTTCGGGTTTTGCCGGGCAAGCGGCGCTCTTGCACGCCCGTTGCGGCCCAGTCCACGCCTGCTTGCAGCAGGGTGTGCATGGCGTGCTGCATGGTGCGCACACCCGCGCGCGAGAGGCGTGAGATCAGACTGTCGTCAGGCGAGGTGTGCGGTGCCACCAAGCCCACTGGCAAGCCCGAAGCGCCTGCGGCAGGGGCCTCACCCGCGTCGAGCACCGTCACCTGCCAGCCACGCTCAGCCAGTGCGCGCGCTGTGCCCGCTCCGGCCATGCCCGAGCCCAGCACGGTGACCGTGCGCTCGCCCACGGGCGGCAGCGCCGTGCTGGGGGTGCAGGGGCCGGTGGGGTGACGCGCCAGCAGGTCGGCGTAGTCGGCGGGGGAGCCCACACACAGGGTGAGCAGCACCTGCCCACCAACCTGCCCATCACTCAGACGCAAGCGGTGCATACCGGGCAACAAACCCCAGCATTGCGCAACCAGTTGATCGATCAGCGCCGCATGGACGGGCTGGGCGCTGGCGACGTTTTGCAGATCTTGGGGCGTTGGGGCGGTGGCCGCGATGGCCAACACATGCAACAGCGCAGGGCGTTCAGGGTCGGCCAACCACTGCGCCCAAGCGCTCAAGAACGCAGGCAGGTCGAGCGTGGTTTGTGCGATGCACCAGATGCTGTGCCCGTGCCAGGCGTGTGCTGGCGGCTTGGGCATGGGCATCACCTCAGATCAGGCGCTAGGAGGCGGAACGTAGCCTTGCACGGCATCTGCGCCGTCGCCAAAAAAGTGTTTTTCCATTTGGCGCTTGAGGTATTCGCGAGCGCGCTGGTCGGCCAGGTTGAGGCGGTTTTCATTGACCAACATGGTTTGCTGTGTCATCCACTCGGCCCACGCTTTTTTGCTGACGCTCTCCCACAATTTTTTGCCCAACTCACCGGGGTAAGGAGGGAAGTCGAGGCCTTCAGCTTCGGTGCCAAGTTTGATGCAGTGAACGGTGCGTGCCATAAGGAAAATTCTTCTGTGAGGTGAGCGTTGAAATCAGAGCGAGACTTTAGCAGGGGATCAGATCACCCTGAAGCCGTGGGTGCCATCGCGCGCGAGCTGCTCGACCAGACCAAACTCCCAGTCGAGGTAGCCCTGCATCGCTTCCACAGGGTTGTCGGTGCCCTCATACGGGCGGCGGTAGCGGTCCACCCGCTCGGCGCCGAGTTGGCGGTCGCCACTTTGCAAGCTATGACCCGCAGCCGCCCAGGCCGCATTGCCGCCTGCCAGCCACACCACGTCCACGCCGGGCTTGACCAAGGCTTTCACCTCCGCCAGGGCGTAGCGTGACACATGGCCGTCTTGGCAGGTCAGCACATAGCGGTTGCCTTTGTGGGCTTTGACCAAACCATCGGCCAGCTGGCTGCGCAGCAACCACCAGGCGCCTGGCACATGGCCTTTGACAAACTGGGCGCTAGAGCTGAAGTCCAGTACCACGGTGTGGCTGTTGCGGTCACCCACCCAGGTTTTAAGCTGCGCCACCTGTGCCGTGGGCACCTCGCCGAAGGGGTCGGGCAGAGGGGCGGGCGGTGTGCTGGTGTCGTGTAGGTCGGCAGCGCTCAGACCGTCGAGCACAGACACCTGCCAGCCCATTTGGGCCAGCCAAGAGGCCGACATGTTGGCGCGCACGCCGTCGTTGTCGCACAGCACCAGACGCGCGCCGCGCACTGGCGCTTGGTGGTCGGTCTCTTGCACCAGTTGGCCCCCCGGGGCACTGCGTGCGCAGGGCAGATGGCCTGCGGCATATTCTTCGGGCGTGCGCACATCCAACACATAGGTCGTGCGCGTGGTGTCAGCCAGCCATTCGCCCAGCTCGGGCAGGCGCACGCGCTTGACGCCAGCGCGGTAGGCCACCGCCAGGGCCGAGGCGGCGGCTTGGCGTTGGGTGGCTTCGTCCACTTCTGGAAAACGCTGATCGGCGCCATGCGCCAGTTCTTGGCCAGCCAAGGTCCAGCCAATGGTGCCGTTGCGCAGGGCGCTCACCGGGTTGGGAATGCCTGCGTTGATGAGTGACTGGGTGCCAATGATGCTGCGGGTACGCCCCGCACAGTTGACGATGATGCGCGTGGTGGCATTGGGGGCCATGGCACGGGCACGCAGCACCAGCTCGGCCCCGGGCACGCTCACGCCACTGGGAATGCTCATGGTGTGGTACTCGTCATAGCGGCGGGCGTCGAGCACCACCACATTGGCTTTGGCGTCGATCAGGGCTTTGACCTCTTGCGCCGACAGCGAGGGTGTGTGGCGCTTGGACTCCACCAATTCGCCAAACGACTTGCTGGGCACATTCACATCACGGAACAACTCGCCACCCCCGTCGTGCCAGCCTTTCAAGCCACCTGCCAGCAGGCTGACTTGGGTGTAGCCCATGCGGCGCAAGGTGCGCGCAGCGGGCAGGGCCATGCCTTCGCCGTTGTCGTACACCACCACGGTGGTGTCTAGGCGCGGAATGCGTCGCCAGGCATCCACTTCGATGCGCCCGATCGGCAGGTTGGCGGCGAACAGGGGGTGAGCTTGGGCGAATGGGTCTTCTTCGCGCACATCGACGATGGCAATTTCTTGACGCTGCAACAGCGCTTGGCGCACCTCCAAAAAGGTGGTGGTTGGAAATTCGCTGGGCACTTCCCGCAAGGCGTTGCTGTAGCCCGAGATGAATTCTTTGGCCGTGCCGTCCTCCGCGAACACGCTGCGACGGATCTTGCCAATGTTGCCGCCGTAGACATGGATGCTGATGGAGGGCTGGTCGCCCAGCGCGTTCCACACCCGGTGCACATCGCCAATGCGCGGGGACACGGCTTCGACGTGGCCCGCTTCGATGCGTTGTTGTGCGCCGCTGGCCAGCCAGCGGCCTTGCCCGTCCTGCGCAAAAGCTTGTGTCAACTCGGCTCCGCGCAACACGCCCACCAGGCCCCACACCGTGTGGTTGTGGATCGGGGTGGATTGGCCCGGGCCCCACACAAGGCTGACCACCGAGAAGCGGTCGTTGGGATCGGCGTAGAGCAAATACTGTTGGTAGCGCGCGGGGTTGGGCTGTGCAAACTCGTCGGGCAGCCAATCGTCTTGGGCCAGCAGTTGCGTCAGCAACACCTGACCGCGCTCCAAAATCAGGGCCTCGTTGTCGGTGCGGCGCAGCAAATCGTCCAAGTGGGTGATGAAGTGCAGCAAACGGGGCGTGTGTTCAAGCGCGGGGAGGCGGAGGGTCATGACAAATCTCTGGTCTTTACTTCTGTGTGTGCGTCATCCAATTGTTTCACAGCGACAATGAGACATTGCTTTGGAGAAAGTGTTGTGAAGTTAGAACTTTTGAATCGAACAAGCCGCGTCTGGGGTTTGATTTGTCTGGCTTGTCTCGGCTTGTTGTCGTTCGGGTTGTACTTGCAACATGTGGTGGGCCTGGAGCCTTGCCCGATGTGCATTGTGCAGCGCTATGTGATGGTCTTGATCGCCTTGGTGGCGGGCCTGGGGGCCGTATTGCCAGGCCGTAAAACCTGTTTGTTCGTGGGTGGTTTGCTCACGGTGTTGGGTGTGTCGGGCGCATACGTGGCAGCTCGCCAGAGCTGGTTGCAGTGGTACCCACCCGAGGTGGTGTCGTGTGGACGTGACTTTTACGGAATGATTGAAACCTTCCCGCTCAAGCGCGCCATTCCCATGATTTTCAAAGGCGGGGGCGACTGCTCCGTGGTGGATTGGACGTTTTTGGGCGGCTCCATCGCCAATTGGTCCTTCGTGTGTTTTGTGGGCATTGCGCTGTTGGCACTGGTCACCACCCTGCGCTTGTGGCGCAGCACCGACCCGTTGAAAGCGGCCAACGACGCGGCGTTTGACGCTTGAGCGCATTCACGATGCGTGCAGGGCGTGGTCTATTTTGAGTCGCAGTTCCATCAGCAGCGGCGCCATTTCAGTAGCAATCTCTGCCGCATTCCCTTCGCGTGTGACGCTCACGTTCAACACGTAAATTTGTTCCCCTACTTCGAGAGGCGTTGCCAGGGCAACGACCTCCGGCTGCCAGCTCGCCACGCAGTACCCCTGTTGGGTCACTTGCATTTGCGCATGCGAGATCTCATCTCGCAACAGCGGCCATTGCTGTGCGCGTGTTTTCTTAAAGTGCGCAAACAGTTTGTTTTTTTGTGATGGCGGGGCAATGGCCAAGTAAGCCCTTCCCAGAGAGGTCAGCTCGATCGGAACGCGCTGGCCTGACACCACCGTTCGCAATGAGGGGCGTCGGTTGTAGCGTATGGATTCCAAATAGACCATCTCATCACGGTCGGGGGCAGCCAAGCCCACGTTGATTTTGTGTTTCTCGGCCGTGCTTCGCATCAAGGGAGCCGCTATGGCGAGCACATGTGAACCCGTTCGCATGGCATGGGCCAGACTCATGACAAGCGGTGCTAGCCTGTACACGCGCGTCCCGGGTTCAATATGAAGCAAACCACAGGCAACCAAGGTTTGTGTCAAGCGACTCACGGTTGACTTGGACAGCCCGGTTCTCTCGGCGATGTCACCATTGCCCAGCAGCGCAGACCCTGGCCGGAAGGCGCGAAGGATATCGATGCCTCTCTCCAGCGACCTGTTCGAAGGGGAGACACCGGGTTTGCTGGTGATGGGGGGTGGAACCTGAAGTGAATGACGCATTCACAAACTCCTGAAAGTCATGCTTGAAATTTTAGGCGCTCAATTTCCATTCTGTGGAATTCGATGGTGATCGCAACTTGAGCATTTGATTAAGCTCTGTGCATCAAAAAAATTCGGAGACTCCTGCATGAAAAGTTTCTTTGCTTCAGGTATCAAACAGTGTTGTGTCTGGGTCGCAGCTGCCGGTCTTTGCATCTCTACCGCCTTGGCAGCCTATCCTGACAAGCCCGTCAAATTGGTGGTGCCTTTTTCTCCGGGTGGCGGGACGGACAGCATTGCCCGCGCGTTGGCGGTTGGCATGTCTCAGGCCTTGGGGCAATCGGTCATCGTTGAAAACAGGCCTGGGGCTGGGACCATCATTGGCACAGATGCAGTGGCGAAAAGTGCCCCGGATGGCTACATGCTGGTGGTGGCCACGTTTGCGCATGCCGTCAACCCCAGCCTGATGACCAAACTGCCGTTTGACACCGAGAAGTCATTTGCTCCTGTGGTGATGGTTGCACGAGGCCCCAATGTGCTGGTTGTTCGTGCGGACAGCCCTTTGAAAAGCGTGTCCGATTTGCTGGAAACAGCCAAAGCTGAACCCGCCAAACTGTCTTATGCATCCCAAGGCAATGGCACCTCTGCCCACTTGGCCGGCGAGATGTTTGAGAACATTGCGCAAGTCAAACTCACCCACATTCCTTATCGGGGCGCGGGCCCTGCGATGACAGATTTGCTGGGTGGGCAAGTGAGCATGATGTTTGCCACCGCTGCGGCTGTGTCACCGCACATCGCCAGCGGCAAGCTGCGCGCATTGGCCGTGACATCCGCAGAACGGTCTGCTGCCATGAAGTCCATTCCTGCCATTGCTGAGACGGTTCGTGGGTATGCCTTGGAGAGCTGGTACGGACTGTTTGCGCCTGCTGGTACGCCGTCGGATGTGATTGCCAAATTGAATGCTGCCGCCAAGCAAGCGGCGCAATCTTTGGAGTTTCGACAAAGGCTTGAATCGGAGGGCTTGGCGGTTTCGACCGGTACGCCGCAAGAGCTGGAGGCGTATGTCAAACGCGAAGAAGCACGCTGGCGAAAGATCGTCAAAGAAAACAACATCAAACCAGATTGAATCAAAGGAAAAAGTCGTGGATTACACCCTCATCGAACTTCAAATTGACCACGCTGTGGCAACGTTGACACTGAATCGTCCAGATAAACGCAATGCTTTCAGCGATCAGATGCGCACCGAATTCATCCACGCACTTGAAAGCATCACGGCTGACAAAGCCATCAAGGCCTTGGTGCTGACTGGCGCAGGCAAAGGTTTTTGTGCGGGAGGCGACATCAGTGGCATGCAAAAGCGCATGAACGCGCCAGCAGGTGACGTGGGTTTCAACGGCTGGCATCGCCAGCAACGCGTGCACTACACGCAGTCGTTGTTGCACACCTGTCCCAAACCGGTGATTGCTGCTGTGAATGGCGCTGCTTCAGGCTTGGGGGCTGACACTGCTTTGGCGTGTGACTTCATCATCGCCAGCGAATGGGCGAGCTTTACTTGGTCTTATATCCACCGCGGCATCATCCCCGATGGTGGTGGCATGTATTTCTTGCCCCGTCGGGTGGGTTTGTCAAAGGCCAAGCAGCTCATCTTCAGTGGTCGAAAAGTCGATGTGGATGAGGCCTTGGCTCTGGGGATCGTTGATCGAAAAACGTCGGCCGATGCCCTGCTTGCGCAGGCGCAGGCCTGGGCGCTTGAGTTGAGCCAGGTGTCGTCAACGGCCTTGGCACTCACCAAAACGATTTTGAACCAGTCGTTTGAGATGAGTTCTCACGATGTGTTTGCCCAGGGCAGTCAGGCACAAGGCATTTGCTACACCAGCGCAGAGCACCGTGCATCGGTGGAAGCGTTCTTGGCAAAAACTGCGGGCTAGGATCAACCATGGATGCAATTTCACGACTGATCAAACCTCGCAGTGTGGCCGTCATTGGGGCGTCGGCTGACCCCACCAAAACGGCCGGTCGGCCCGTGGCCTATTTGAAAAAATTGGGCTTTTCTGGCGATATTTTTCCGGTCAACCCAAAGGTTGAGGCGATTGACGGCCTCAAGTGCTTCCCTAGCATTGCCTCTTTGCCCACTGTGCCAGATGTCGCCATTGTGTTGTTGGGTGCCGAGCGCGCGCATGGCGCGGTTCGAGATTTGGCCCAACTGGGTTGTCAAGCTGCGATTGTTTTAGCCAGCGGTTACACAGAAACCGGGCCAGAGGGGGCCGTTCGCCAAAAGCAGCTGATGGATGCTGCCGGCGCGATGCGCATCTTGGGGCCCAACACCATTGGTCTGGTGAACTTGACCGACCAGATCATGTTGAGTGCGACGGGTGCGCTGGAGATGGACCATTTCCCCGTAGGTTCCATCGGCGTGGTGTCCCAAAGTGGCGGCATCATGGGCTCCTTGCTCTCGCGTGCATCAGCCCGCGGCATCGGCTTGTCCAAATTGATTTCAACCAGCAATGAGGTGGACCTTGAGCTGGCAGACTTCATCGACTATTTGGCTGACGACCCTGCCACCCAGGTCATTGCGCTGTACATCGAAACGGTCAGACATCCTGAGAAATTTCGCGCCGCTTGTTTGAAGGCGGCACGGCTGGGCAAGCCTGTGGTGGCCTTCAAAATTGGCCGCTCTGAAGCCGGTGCGCGGGCTGCCGTGTCGCACACGGGCGCCTTGGCCGGTGCCGACCGCATGTACGACGCGCTCTTCAAACAAGTGGGCGTGATTCGTGCACAAACCTTTGCCGATTTGTTGGACATTCCTGCGGCACTTGCAACGGGAAGAACCTTGTGCGGACAGCGCGTCGCGATCTTGACGTCCACAGGTGGGGCTGGCACCTTGGTCTCCGATGATTTGGGGCTGGCAGGTTTTGAAACGCCTGCCCCCGATGAAGCCACTGCGAGTGCGTTGCGCGCTTTGAACACGGGCACGGAGGCGGTGTTGGATCGCAACCCAATTGACGTGACCTTGGCCGGGCTGCGGCCCGATTTGTTACGTGGTGCCATCCGCACGCTGTTGGCCAGTCCAAGCTACGACGCTTTGGTGATCGTGGTCGGTTCCTCGGGCTTGGCACAGCCAGAGTTGATGGCTGGCGCCATTCAAGATTGTTTGCCAAGTTCCAACAAACCTGTGTTTGCCTATGTGAGCCCGCATGCGCCAGACGTGGGCAAATTGCTCACTGAAAGAGGTGTGCCCGCGTATGCCGCTGCGGAGAGCATCAGTTCTGCGTTTGCTGCCATGCGCCACACATCCAACTTCAAGCCCAGTGCTTCTCTTGCTGTGCTGCCGCGTGTTACCCCGTTAGAAGATTTACCCGTTGGTTCATTGAACGAAGTTCAAGCCAAACAACTGTTTGCACGGTTTGGTGTACCCAGTGTGGCGGAGCGAACAGTACATTCATTGCCGCAAGCGCAAGAGGCTGCCGTGGCCTTGGGCGACCGTGTTGTTTTGAAAATTCTTTCCTCCGAGATCATGCACAAGAGCGATGTGGGTGGCGTTGCTGTGGGTGTGACCTCACAGACCATGGGCGACAGTATGGCGGCCATGACAACGCAGGTCCATGCCAGAACAGGAAAAATCCCCGATGGATTTTTGGTTCAAGAGATGGTCGCCGGTGGCACAGAGTTGATTCTTGGCATGCACCGCGATGCGTTGGGAACAGCCATCTTGTTGGGCATGGGGGGCGTGACCGCTGAGCTGTTCAAGGACACCAGCATTCGACTGCTTCCCGCGCAACGTAGCTTGTCGCGTGAAGAGGCTTTATCGATGGCCAAAGAGCTCAAGACCTGGCCTTTGTTGGATGGGTTCAGAGGTCGCGCCAAAGCAGACATCGATGCGCTGGTCGATGCCATCGTTGCTTTCTCGCGTATGGCTGCGCAATTGGGCGATCAATTGGCGGAGGCCGAGATCAATCCGGTGTTTGTGCTGCCTCAGGGGCAAGGCGTCAAAGCCGCGGATGGTGTGGTGGTGCTCAAAGCTGTTTGACCAGCACCAAGCTCTTGCGGTCCCAGTTGTATTTGCGCTTGCGGGCCTCGGGCAACCAGTCGGCGTCGACTTGCACAAAGCCGCGCTTCAAGAACCAGTGCTTGGTGCGGGTGGTCAGCACAAAAATGCTTTTCAAGCCCATGTTGCGCGCCAGTTGCTCAATGCGCTTGAGCACTTTTTCGCCATCACCTTGACCCTGCGATTGGGGTGATACGGTCAGGGCTGCCATTTCGGCGGTTTTGGCTTCGGGGTAAGGGTAGAGCGCGGCACAGGCAAAGATCACGCCGTCGTGCTCGATGACTGTGTACTGGTTCACATCACGTTCAATCTCGGTGCGATCGCGCTTGACCAGGGTGCCGTCTTTCTCGAACGGTTCAATCAGTTGCAAGATGCCACCCACGTCTTCGTGCGTGGCTTCGCGCAGCTCTTCGAGTTTTTCGTCTACCACCATGGTGCCAATGCCGTCGTGCATGTACACCTCCAACAGCAACGCGCCATCCACCGCAAACGGCAAGATGTGGCTGCGCTCCACGCCCGACTTGCAAGCTTTCACACAGTGCTGCAAATAAAACGCAATGTCAGACGGGTTGGACGTGGCTGGCAGCGACGCCAACAGTTTTTCTGCGACGTCCAGCGGCAACTCGGTGTCGATGGGGTTGTCTTCGGCCTCGGGCTCGAGTGGGCGCACGCGCAGCCCTGGGGTTTCTGTCACAAACAACAGTTTGTCGGCCTGCAAGGCGGTGGCCACTGAGGTGGCGACTTCTTCCATGGTCAAGTTGAAAGCTTCGCCGGTGGGTGAAAAGCCAAATGGCGAGATCAACACCATCGAGCCAGCGGTCAAGGTTTGTGTGATGCCCGCCACATCCACCTTGCGCACCAAGCCCGAGTGCTGGAAGTCCACCCCATCCAAGATGCCCACCGGGCGCGCGGTGATGAAGTTGCCCGAAATCACGCGCACCGTGGCGCCTGCCATTGGGGTGTTGGGTAAGCCCTGGCTGAACGCTGCTTCAATTTCGTAACGCAGTTGACCGGCGGCTTCTTGCGCGCAGTCGAGCGACACCTCGTCGGTGATGCGCATGCCGTGTGAATACTGGGGCACATGGCCCTTGGCCGCCAACTGTTCGTTCACCTGAGGGCGAAAGCCGTGTACCAGCACCACGCGCACGCCCATGCTTTGGATGAGCGCCAAGTCTTGTGCCAAGTTGGGCAATTTGCCTGCGGCAATGGCTTCGCCCGCGATACCCACCACAAAGGTTTTGCCTCGGTGCATGTGGATGTAGGGCGCGACAGAGCGAAACCAGGGCACGAAGGTGAAGTTGAAGACAGCGGACATGTAATGTGGCGTGGGGCTTGGCTGGGATAATTGCGGATTGTCTATCAAGATTGCGCCTGCTTGTGTCCACGTCAGCTCCCCTCCAGATTGAATTCCCCGAATCGTTGCCCGTCTCGGCACGTCGTGACGACATCATGGCGGCCATGCAGGCGCATCAGGTGATCATCGTCTGCGGCGAGACGGGCTCGGGCAAAACCACCCAGTTACCTAAAATGGCTTTGGCTTTAGGTCGCGGTTTGGGGCTTGGGCTCAAACCCGGTCAGCGCAAACCCATCATTGGTCACACCCAGCCGCGACGCATTGCCGCCAGCTCGGTGGCCAAGCGCATTGCAGAAGAACTCAAAACGCCCTTGGGCGAGGTGGTGGGTTACAAGGTGCGCTTTCAGGACCGATTGAGCAAAGACGCTTCGGTCAAGTTGATGACCGACGGTATTTTGTTGGCCGAGACGCAAACCGACCCTTTGCTCAAGGCCTACGACACGATCATCATCGACGAAGCCCACGAGCGCAGCCTGAACATCGACTTTTTGCTGGGCTACCTGCGCGAGATCTTGCCGCGTCGGCCAGACCTCAAAATCATCGTCACCTCGGCCACCATCGACGCCGACCGCTTTGCGCAGCACTTTGCGTCGATGAGACCGGCGCAGGGCCGTCCCAAGGCGGGCTCAGCCCCCTCGGGGGGCAGCGAGCCACACGAAGTGGGGGAGCGTGGGGGCATGGTGTTATGGCCTGCACCCGTGCTGATGGTGTCGGGCCGCACCTTCCCGGTAGAAATGCGCTACCGCCCGTTTGAAGAAAAGCGCGACTACGACCTCAACAACGCCATTGCCGATGCTGTGGATGAGTTGTGGAGCGGGCCGACTCGGCTGGCGCTGGGCCGCCCCAAGCCAGACGACGCCCCCTCGGGGGGCAGCGACGACGCGCAGCGCGTTGCGTGGGGGCCTGATGTTCAGGGGGATATCTTGGTGTTCTTGCCTGGCGAGCGCGAAATTCGTGAAGCCGCTGATCACCTGCGCGTACACCTGAGCCACTCGCCCGTGTTGCGCAATGCCGAGGTGTTGCCGCTGTTTGCCCGTCTGTCGCAAGCCGAGCAAGACCGTGTGTTTGACAACCACAGTGGGCGGCGCATTGTGTTGGCCACCAACGTGGCCGAAACTTCGCTCACCGTGCCAGGCATCCGTTATGTGATTGATGCGGGACAAGCGCGTGTCAAGCGCTACAGCTGGCGCAGCAAGGTCGAACAGCTCATGGTCGAGCCCATCAGCCAAGCGGCGGCCAACCAGCGTGCGGGCCGCTGTGGCCGTGTGGCCAACGGCATTTGCATCCGCTTGTACGACGAGCAAGACTTCAATGGCCGCACGAAATTCACCGACCCCGAAATTTTGCGCTCCTCACTGGCGGGCGTGATTTTGCGCATGAAGTCGCTGCACCTGGGCGATGTGGAGCAATTCCCTTTCCTTGAGGCGCCTCGCCCCAAAGCCATTGCCGACGGCTACCAGTTGCTCAACGAACTTGGCGCGGTCGACGACATGAACGAATTGACGTCCACCGGACGCGAGCTGGCCAAGCTGCCACTCGACCCGCGTGTGGGGCGCATGATTTTGGAAGCGCGTGACCGCCAGGCGTTGGACGAAGTGCTCATCATTGCCTCGGCCCTGAGCGTGCAAGACGTGCGCGACCGCCCGATGGAAGCCCAAGCCGCCGCTGACCAAGCCCATGCCAAATTCGACGACGACCGCAGCGAATTCAGCGGCTACTTGAACCTGTGGAAATGGCTGGAAAACTCACGTGGCGGCAAGCCCCATGTGCCTGCCAGCGTGAAGCACGCCATGGCCGCCAAACAAACCCAGAGCAAACCCGCTGTGAGCGCGACCGGGCACGCCGAACACAAGCTGAGCAACCGCCAATACGAAGCACTGCTGCGACAAAACTTCATCAACGTGCGTCGCGTGCGCGAGTGGCGCGACACCCACACTCAGCTGCTGACGGTGGTGACCGAACACAAGTGGCGGCTCAACACCTTGCCCGCGAGTTACGAGCAACTGCATCTGTCGATGTTGGCGGGCTTGTTGGGCAACGTGGGCTGCAAGCTCGACGACGACGAGGCCTATTTGGGCGCGCGTGGCATCAAGTTTTACCGTCACCCTGGCGCGCACCTGCGCAAAAAGCCCGGGCGCTGGCTGGTGGCGGCTGAGTTGGTGGAAACCACGCGCTTGTTTGGCCGTGGCTTGGCAGGCATCGAGCCGCAATGGTTAGAGCAAGTCGGCGGCCATGTGTTGCGAAAACAATTGCTCGATCCGCATTGGGAAAAGAAGGCCGCAGAGGTGAAGGCCCTGGAGCGCGCCACTTTGTATGGCTTGGTGGTCTACAACGGACGACGTGTGAGCTACAGCAAAGTGGACATGGCGGGGGCGCGTGAAATTTTCATCCGCGAAGCGCTGGTGGAGGGCGAGCTCGACACCAAGCTGCCGTTCTTGGCTGCCAACCAAAAGCTGATTGCCCAAGTGCAAGAGCTGGAACACAAGTCGCGCCGCCAAGACGTGTTGGTGGACGACGCCTTGATCTACGCCTTCTACGACCAGCAATTGCCCGCCGATGTGTGCGGCTTGGTCACGCTGGAACACTGGTACCGCGAAGAGGTCAAGCGCCAACCCAAACTGCTGTACCTGAGCCGCGAGGAGCTGATGCGCCACCAAGCGGCGGGCATCACCACGCAGGCGTTTCCCAAAACACTGCGCATGGGCGGTGTGGATTGCCACGCCGACTACCTGCACGAACCGGGCGACGCCAAAGACGGCTTGACCGTGACCGTGCCGCTGTTTGTGTTGAACCAAGTCAGCGATGAACGCGCCGAATGGCTGGTGCCTGGCATGCTCAATCAAAAGGTACACGCGCTCTTGAAAACGCTGCACCAAAAACCACGTTCGCGCTTGGTGCCACTGCCCGACAGCGCAGCCCGTCTGACGGCGGCCTTGTGTGCGCCTGAGGTGTTTGGCGCGGGCTCTTTGACCGATGCGGTGCTGAAACTGGTGCGGGCTGAAACGCAAGTGGATGTGAAACGTGCCGACTTCAAACTCGACATGCTGCCACCCCACCTGTTCATGAACTTTCGGGTGGTGGACGAACATGGCCGACAGTTGGGGCATGGCCGCAACCTGGGGGCTTTGAAAGCCGAACTGGGCAGCCAAGCGCGTGGCGCGTTTCAGGCCTTGGCCGCGTTGAAAGGTGTGGGGCCTTTGGGGGCTGGCTCTGGTGTTGGCGTAGCGGCCGCGTCAGCCGACGGCGAGCGCAAATTGGGATCAAATCCCGATGTCGCGCAGCGAAATTCGGGCGACGGAAATCGGGCTCTGACCCCAATTGCGCCAATTGCGTCCAAACCAAGGCAGCAACAGACGAGCCCTGCAAAAGCCGATCAACGCTACACCAGCTGGACCTTTGGCGAGCTCCCCGAGCTGATGGAAATCGCGAGAGGTCAGCAAACCCTGATTGGTTTCCCCGCCTTGGTGGACATGGGCGACGCCGTGTGCATCGAGGTGTTTGACGAGCCCGAGGTGGCCGCCACCAAGCACCGCGCAGGCTTACGACGTTTGTTTGGTTTGCAAATCAAAGACGCGCTCAAGTACCTGGAGAAAAACCTGCCTGACCTGCAAAAAATGTCGGTGGTTTTCATGATGGTGGGCAAGTCGCCCGATGGCTCGGGCGGTGGCACGGGCGACGAACTCAAGCAACAAATTTTGGATGTGGCCTTAGACCGCGCCTTCCTGCTCGACCCGCTGCCCACGAGCCAGGCCGACTTCAAACGCCGCCTCGACGAGGGACGTGGCCGCCTGACGCTGATAGCCAACGAAGTGGCGCGCCTAGCAGGCACGGTGTTGACCGAGTTTGCAGTGGCGAGCCGCAAAGTCAAAGACACCAAAATTCAACACGACGCGGTGGCCGACGCCGCGCAGCAACTGCAACGCTTGGTGGGCAAACGCTTTGTGACCGACACGCCTTACAACCAGTTGCAGCACTTTGCCCGCTATCTCAAAGCCGTGGTGCTGCGACTCGACAAACTGCGTGCCGACCCCGCGCGCGATGCTGCCAAACTGGCCGAACTCAAACCGCTGGAGCAAAAGTATTGGCGCTTGGTGGCAGAGCGCAAAGGCGTGAGCGATGCACGCATGCAAGAGTTCCGCTGGCTATTGGAAGAACTGCGCGTGAGCTTCTTCGCGCAAGAGCTGCGCACGCCACAGCCGGTGAGTGTGAAGCGGCTTGAGAAGGCTTGGCAGCAGTTGAGTTATTGAGGTCGTACCGCTAAACCAAAGTCAACCCCACCTCAATGTTGCCGCGTGTGGCGTTGGAGTAAGGGCATACCTGGTGTGCGGTGTCGATCAGGTCTTGTGCCACGGCACGCTCTAGCCCCGGCAATTTGATGGCCAAGCGCACGGCAATGCCAAACCCGGCAGGGATGGGGCCAATGTCCACGCTGGCATCGATGCTGGCATCGGCTGGCACGGTCACCTTTTTCATGCTGGCCACGTGTTTCAAGGCGCCCATGAAGCAGGCGGAATAACCCGCTGCAAACAACTGTTCCGGGTTGGTGGCGTTGCCCGAACCCCCCATCACTTTGGGCGGTGACAGTTTGACGTCCAACAGGCCGTCGTCGGTGACCGAACGGCCTTCGCGTCCGCCGGTGGTGTGGGCATGGGCGGTGTAGACAACTTTGTCGAGTTTGGTGGTCATGGTGTTTTCCTTTCAGGGTGAAGTCCATGGTTTGCCTGTGAGGCCTGATGTGCCCAGTCAGCATGGCGAAATACCTCGCTCTGGTCAAGGCATTTCCCGTGCAGTTGTGAGGTGAAATGCGTGAAGGTCCGTTGGTATTTGGTGGATTTAACTCATAAATTCTTTGTCTTAGACTAGGTCAATTCCTGACCACAGTGAAAGCCAAAACGATGAGTGAATTTGCCACCGACATTTACACCGAGCCCAAAGACATCGACGTTCACACACTGCGCAACTTAGGGCCCTTAAGGGCTATGGCCGGGGTGTGGGAAGGTCATCGTGGTCTGGACGTCAAGCCCAAAGCCGAGGGGCCCAAAAAGCAGGCCTATGTTGAACACATTGCGTTGCAACCGATCGATCCGCAGACCAACGGGCCGCAGCTGTTGTATGGCTTGCGCTATCACACCTTCATCACCAAGCCCGATCAGGTCAAGACCTACCATGACCAAGTGGGTTACTGGCTGTGGGAGCCTGCCACCGAGACCATCATTCACACGCTGACGATTCCGCGTGGGCAGGTGGTGATGGCCTCTGGCAAAGCCAAACCAGATGCCAAAGAGTTCGAGGTGGTGGCCACGCACGTGGACCCGCACTTTGGCATTCGTTCGTCGCCTTTCTTGGACCATGCATTCAAGACCGTGTCGTTCACCATCAAAGTCAAGATCAACGACGACGGCACCTGGGGCTATGAAGAAGACACCGTGCTCATGATTCGTGGCAAGTCCGAACCGTTTCACCACACCGACCGGAATTTGCTGAACAAACTGGCGGAGCCCACGCCCAACCCACTGGCTGCTTGAAGATTTTTAAAGGATTCATGGATCGACCCGAATCTAGAACACGAAAGAGATTTTTGTGAGAGCCAGATTCATTCAAACGTTTTCCCCATTTCGCAGCCTCAGGGCACGCTTTGCCGTGGCGATGGGTATTTTTGGCATCACATTGGGCATGGTGATGACGGGGCTGATCGAGTGGCGTTTGGAGGAAGGTCTGAGCGCCTCTGCCCGCGACAGCTTGCAGTCGACCGCTGGTGAGATTGCCCACACGCTGTCTGACAGCCTGGAAACCCGCCAGCACGAGGTGGCCTTGATTGGCTCTTTGGTGGGGGCCAGCCAAATCAAAGACTTCATCGCCTTGCAAGAAGTGCTGGATAGTCTCAAGCAACGCCAGCCGACCTACGCTTGGATTGGACTGAGCAGCCCTGATGGGGTGGTGTTTGCCGCGACCGATGGGTTGCTCAAAGGGGTGAATGTGTCTGAACGTCCCTGGTTCATCCAGGGTGCGCAAGGTCCATTTTTGGGGGACCCACACGACGCCAAGCTGTTGGCCAAGTACCTGAAGCCCGGTGCAGATGGCTCGCTCTCGCGGTTTTTGGATGTGGCCATCCCTGTCAGGAACAACAGCGGCCGCACGATTGGCGTGCTGGGTGCGCATCTGTATTGGGATTGGGTGCATGAGGTGGTGTTGTCTTCGCTGGCACACCGGGTGCAAAAAACACCCGTGGAGGTGTTGATTGCCAACCAGCGCGGTGACTGGTTGCTGAGCCCCCACACCGAGACGTCCAAAAACCTGGCTGAATGGCGTCAGACCGTCGATGACGATCGGTTCTTGTCGGTGGTGCAGACCACCTCGACGCCAACGTCGCCCAGTGATTTGAAATGGACGGTGGTGGTGCGCGAGAAAACGACGGATGCGCTCTCGCCGATTGACGAAAACCGCCGCTTGATGCTGTTGCTGACCGCCTTGTTGGGCACGGCCTTTGGTGTGGGCACATGGCAGATTGCTGGGCGTGTGGTGCGGCCCATTGTTGATTTGGCCGATGCCGCCAAAAACCATGCCTCGTTTTCCGGGCACGGCACAGACCTGGCCGAGGCCAAGTTGCACGACGAAACGATGCTGGTCGGCCAAGCCTTGGAACGGTTGGCACGGTTTGACCCTCTGACCGGGTTGGTGAACCGACGGGTCTTGAAAGAGCGCTTGGCAGGGGCCATGCGTGCGAAAGCGAGCAGCCAGGGCAGCAGTGCGGTGTTGTTGGTCAATATGGACAACTTCAGCGTTCTCAACAACACCCAAGGGCATGAGGTTGGCGATCAGTTGTTGCAAGCCGTGGCGCAACGGTTGTTGCCGCTGGTGCGAGCCAACGACACATTGGCACGCGTGGGTGGAGATGAATTTGTGTTTGTGATGACAGGGCTCGACCCCAGTCCTGTGGTCGCCATGCATGAAGCGTCTGCTTTTGCGAGCACAGTCAGCCAGAGTTTCAAAGCACCGTTCGAGCTGGCACACGGGCCATGCCAGTGCGACGCGTCAATCGGCATGACGATGTTGCAGGCCAACGCCGATGGCAAGGTCGACGATGTGCTCAAGCAAGTCGAGTTGGCTGTTTTGGAGGCCAAGCAGTCTGGCAAAAATCAAACCGTGGTGTATGACCAGCAAATGCAAGAGCGCTTGCTGGCCCAGGTGGCGTTTGAACAAGCGCTTCGTGATGCCGTGCCCGACCAGTTGCAGGTGTATTACCAGGCGCAAGTGGATGCGCAGGCTCAAGTCACAGGGGCCGAATTGCTGGTGCGCTGGCAGCATCCGACGCACGGCATGGTGTCGCCCGCCAAGTTCATCCCCGTGGCAGAACAAAACGGTCTGATTGTGACGATTGGGTACTGGATGCTGTCGTCTGCGTGCCGCCAAATCAAGTCCTGGCAGACAGACCCCATCAAGTGCCATTGGGTGCTGTCGGTCAACGTCAGTGCCAAGGAGCTTGGGCAGCCAGATTATGTGGAGACGGTGAAAGAAATTCTTGCTGGCACGGGTGCCAATCCACAGCGCCTGAAGTTGGAGTTGACGGAGAGCACGCTGGCCTCTGACATGCAGGGGGTGGTGGCCAAGATGCATCAGTTGAAAGCCATGGGCGTGAGTTTTGCGCTGGATGACTTTGGCACCGGTTTCTCGTCGCTGAGTTACCTTCAGCAAATGCCCATCGACCAACTCAAGATCGACCAGTCGTTTGTGCGCGATCTGGGCCTCAACGGCAGTGACAGCTCCATTGTGCGCACCGTGATTGCACTGGGCCAAAGCCTGGGCCTGTCGGTGATTGCCGAAGGCGTGGAGACTGCCGCGCAACGAGACCTATTGGCCCAATTGGGCTGCCACCATTACCAAGGTTATTTTTATGGCAAGCCCGCGCCACTGGAGACGTTTGTTCAAGGTCTGGCGTGAGCCCGCGCGTTGGCCCATGAAAATGCAAACCGCAAGGCCATGACCGCGCCCAAGCTCACAACGCCCAACAAGGTGGCCTTGCCCAATGGCATGAGCGGCAGGGGTGCAAAGCCCAAGGCCGAGGACAAGCCAGGGGTGTAGATGCCCACCAGCAACAGCACCACAGCACCCGCCATCACCCCCAATGCCACCCGGTTGTCCACCCGCAAGCTTTGTAAAAACCGTGAGGCTTGTGCGCGGTTGGCCAAAATGAGCATGGCGTTGGATACCACCAGGGTGACCAGCACCATGGCGCGCACCTGAGGGGTTGGCAGGTCTTGTGCAGCCCAATAACTCAAACCAATGGCCACGGCCACACACAGGCCTTGACCCAACGATTCCAAAATTGCGCGAGTGCCAAAGAAGGGGGCCAGCGTGTCACGGGGTGGTCGGCGCATGACATCGTGTTCAGCGGGTTCATTTTCAAACGCGAGGGAGCACGAGGGGTCAATGATGAGTTCGAGCAACGCGATGTGCAAAGGAAGCAGCAACGGCGGCAGCGCAAACAGCATGGGCACCAAGGCCAAGCAAGCGATGGGAATATGAATGGCAAAGATATAAGCCATGGACTTTTGCAAGTTGCCAAAGATGCGTCTTCCTAAGCGAATGCCTTTGACGATGGAGGCAAAGTTGTCGTCCACCAATACCAAAGCAGCGGCTTCACGCGCCACGTCGGTGCCACGTGCGCCCATGGCAATGCCCACGTGGGCGGCGCGCAGGGCAGGGGCGTCGTTCACACCGTCGCCTGTCATGGCCACGATCTCGCCGTTGCGTTTGAGGGCTTGCACGATGCGCAGCTTTTGGTGCGGCGAAATGCGCGCGCACACGCTCACCGTTTGCATGGTTTGGCACAGCGCCTCGTCGGACAGTGCGTCGATGGCGTCGCCCGTCAAGGTGTCGCCTTGGGTAAGCCCGGCTTGCTGCGCAATCATGCGCGCGGTGGTGGGGTAGTCACCGGTGATCATGATCACGCGAATGCTGGCCGAGTGGCAATCGGCCACGGCCTGAGGAATTTCTGGACGCAACGGGTCGCTCAGCCCAATCAGGCCCAGCCATTCAAAATCAAAGTCGTGCTCCGAGTCTGGCCAGTCGTTGCCCTCAAAACGCCCTTGGGCCACCGCTAGCACACGCAAGCCTTGTGAGGCCATGGCATCGATGGCCTGCGCCCACTGGGCTTGCAGTTCAGCGGGCATGTGGCACATGCTCATCACGGCTTCGGGCGCACCTTTGGCCGACACGGTGTGTAGCTTGTTGCCTTGGGCTTTCCACACGTGCGACATGGCGCGCAAGGCGGGGCTGAGTGCATAGGTTTGCACCAAGGTCCAGTCACGGTGCAGGTGCTCGGTGGTGGCGAGGAAGCGCTGGCCAAGTTGATGAAAGGCCGTCTCCATCGGGTCAAACGGTTCCGGTGCACTGGCCAAAATGGCGTGCTCCAGCAAGCCGTGAAAGGCTTCGGGCAATGTGGGGTCTGAGGCTGCTGACAAGTCCACCAAATTCAGCACCAAGGGCTGTGCGGCAGGCCCCACCGCCAAGGCCGACACCTGCATGCGGTTCTCGGTCAAGGTGCCGGTTTTGTCGGTGCACAACACCGTGATGGCACCCAGGGTTTCGATGGCGTTGATGCGCCGTGTCAACACGCCTTCTTGGGCCAGACGGCGCGCGCCCAAGGCCGGAAACACGGCCAGCACCACCGGGTACTCTTCCGGCAGGATGGCCATGGCCAAAGCAATGCCTGACACCAGCGCTGGCAGCCAAGCGCCGTTGCGCAAGCCAAGCGTCAGCACCATCGACACACACAGCGCGAAGGTGATGAAGGCCAGCACTTTGACCAGCCGCGCGGTTTGTTGTTGCAGCGGCGTTTTCTGGTCTTCGATTTGGTTCAGCGATGCGCCAATTTGCCCCACTTGCCCACGCATGCCGGTGGCGGTGACGCGCACCAGGCCTTGTCCGCGCACCACAAACGTTCCGGCAAACACCGTGGGTTGGTCGTCACCACTGGGACCGGCTGGCGTTGCGTCTGCATGAAAGGGCGCAGCGACTTTGTTCACCGGCACCGACTCACCGGTGAGCATGGATTCGTCCACCTGCATCTGATCCGATTGAATCAGCCAGCCGTCGGCGGCCATGCGGTTGCCCTCGCTGACTTGCAGCAGGTCGCCCACCACCACCTCACGCGAGGCAATTTTGCAGATCTGTCCATCGCGGATGACGTGTGCAAAGGGTTGGCTGAGTTGGCGCAAGGCCTCGATGGCCGCTTCGGATTTGCCTTCTTGGTAAAAGGTCAAGCCAATCACGGCGTTGACAAACACGAACAGGGTGATGCCCTCGCTCAAATCTCCCAGCAGCATGTACAAGCTGGCCGCCAGTACCAGCAAGGCAAACATAGGCTCGCGCAGCATGGCGATCAGGCGTTGCCAGGTGGAGCGTCGCTGTGCGGCTTGCAGTTCGTTGGGGCCATCGCGCAGCAAACGCGCTTGCGCTTGCTGGCGGGTGAGGCCTGAGAGTTCGGGTGTGGTCTGGTTCATGCGGGCGTGCTGGCGTTAGGCTTTCAGCACCTGCTTCAAGGCGGCAATGCCGACGGGCGGTTCGGTCAAAAACGGAATCACAAACAAACGTTTGGACAATCCATCGGCCATGCGTGCCATTTGCCGTTGTTCACCCAAGAGCCTGGCTTGCAGCAAGGGGTCGTGGGTATGCGCAGCTAACACCGAGCGGTTCATCACCCAGGCAAAGGGTTCAATGTGGGCGCGCCGCAAGTCTTCTTGCAGTGCCGCCGCTTGCGACACGGGGGTGACTTCGGGCAGGGTCACCAACACGATGCGCGTGTAGGCCGGGTCTTGCAAGCGCATGAGGGGTGTGACCACGTTGACCGAGCTGCCACTTTTTTTATCAAATGCGCTGAGCATCTGGCGGTGGTAAGCCCCTGCGGCATCCATCAACAGCAACGAGTGGCCGGTGGGTGCAGTGTCGAGCACCACAAAGCCGCTGCGTGCCTGCGCCACGATGTGCGAGAAGGCGTGAAACACAGCCACTTCTTCGGTGCAGGGCGAACGCAGGTCTTCGAGCAGCAAGGCGCGTTCTTTGTCGTCCAGGCTTGGCCCTCTCGCGGCCATGATTTTGTCGATGTATTTTTGGGTCTCAACCTTGGGGTCGATGCGGCTGATTTCGAGGCCCGGCACTTGATCGACCAAGGTGGTGGCCAGGTGTGCGGCGGGGTCGGTGGTGCTCAGGTGCACGGTCTTGCCCTTGTGCAACAAACCCAAGGCGAGCAGGGCGGCCACGGTGGTTTTGCCCACACCGCCTTTGCCCATGACCATGATCAGGCCGTGATCTTGTGCGGCCAGCTCGTCCACCAATGCAGCGATGTGGGGCAGCTCCGGCGTGTCATCGTGGCACGGCGTGGTGGGCAGCGCGCTGGGTGTGTCACGCAGCAAGCCACGCAAGGCGGGCAGGCCCACGCTGTCGAAGGCACGCAAGGGCACGTCATCGCGTGGCAAACCCCGCAGCACATCGGGCATGTGGGCCAAGGCGTACTGGCCTTGTGCTTCCAACGCATGTGCCACGGCATCGTCGGGTACGCTGGCATGGAACACCCCGTTGACGATGAGGCGTTGCTGCGAGAGCCCGAGGCTGCGCAACTCTTCGCTGGTGCGGGCGGCTTCTGCCAGGGCACTGGTTTCTGCGCGGGCGACCAAGATCACCGAAGTGAGTGCCGGGTTGCTCAGCGCGGCCAAGGCTTGGTTGAAGCGAGCCTCTTGCATCTTCAGGCCCGAGTGCGGGCCTAAGCAGGAAGCGCCTTTGTCGTTGCCCGCCAAAAAACCGCTCCAGGCTTTGGGCAGGCTGAGCAGGCGCAGGGTGTGGCCGCTGGGAGCCGTGTCCAACACCACATGGTCGTAGGCGTGAGCACCCTCGGCCAACAGGCTGGAGAACTCGTCGAAGGACGCAATTTCGGTGGTGCATGCGCCTGAGAGTTGCTCCACCACGGTGGCGCGTTCTGCGTCCGTGGCGTTGGCCCCCATTTGTTGCACCACCCGATGTCGGTAGGCTTGTGCAGCCTCGTCGGGGTCGATGTTGACCAGCCACAGGCCTGCAACACCGGGCACTTGAACCGGATGGTTGCTGAGGGCCACGCCCAGCATTTCATCGAGGTTGGAAGCAGCGTCGGTGCTGACCAGCAACACGCGCTGGCCTGCGTCGGCCAGGTGAATGGCGGTGGCGGTGGAGAGCGATGTTTTGCCCACGCCACCTTTGCCAGTGAAAAACAAAAAACGTGTGGGGTGCGAAAGCCAGCGCAGTGTGTGTGCAGTCATAGCCAATCAGTCTATTCCTCATTGGCACCACAGCGGTGATCAACCGCAAGCGCACATGACCTGGCACAAACTGCGTGTGAAAAATAGACGGGCCTCAGCCCCTCGCGCTCGTCGTATCAGCTCAGTCGGTGGCGGCATCCAGCGCCGCTCGGCTGGGTGCGCGCTGGCTGTGCAGCAGCCCCAAGCCCGCCATCACCAGCAGGGCAATGCCGCCCCAGGCCAGCAGGTTGGGCGCTTCGTCCCATAACAGATACCCCAGCACCAAGGCCACCAACAGACCGCTGTAGCGGAAGGGACCAATCACGCTCATGTCGCCCGCGCGCATGCTCAGGGTGAGCAAGTGGTAGGCAATGGCCAGGCAAAAGGCGGCACCGCCGAGTTGCAGCAGTTGCTCCAGCGAGATGGGTTGCCAAGGCGCGGTCAAGGTCCACAAGCCTGAGAGCAGGGTGACCATGGCCGAGGTGGAGATGGTGATGAGCAGTGAGGGCACGTGCGCAGGCACCAAGCGCGTCAGCAGGTCGCGCCCCGCATGAAACAGCGTGCCCACCACGCACAGCAAGGCGTAGGCGTTCAAGCCATGTGCATCGGGCTGCACCACCAGCAGCACGCCGGTGAAGCCCAACACAATGAAGGCCCAACGCATGACGCCCACACGCTCACGCAAAAAGACCACCGCCAGCAGCGTGAGAAACAAGGGGGCCGCCAGGTTGATGGCGGTGGCATTGCCCAAGGGCAAGTGGAACAAGGCGGTCAGGTAGGTGAAGGTGGCCGCGCTGTCGAGCAGGGCGCGAATGGGCACCGAGCGCGTGCGCATGCTGCGCCATTGGGCCCAGCTGCCGGTGAGTGTGACCATGAGCAGCAGCAACAGGGTGGTGAAGGCACCGCGCACAAAGATGAGTTGCGGCGTGGGCAGGTGGCTGCTGACCAGTTTGACCAAGGCGTCGTTGGTGACAAAGAACAGCATGGCCGCCATCATGGTGACGATGCCGCGGCGGTTGTGTGGGTTCATGGTTGTCCTCAACTGCGCAGAGGACTGGGGGTGACCAGCAACTGAAAGGCTTCCCACAAGGCAGAAGGTTGTTTTTTGCTTTGTTTCAGGTTGGCAGGCACCACGTAGCGGTGGCCTGCGGGCAGCAGGTGCAGTTGCAGCCCGAGCATTTCGAGTTTTTCTTCGGTGGCCACATCGTCAAAGTTCGAGTGCATCTTGCGGCCATCAATCAGCGTGACTGCGCCTTGACCGACCACTTCAACGGCTTGCCCGCGCTCGATGATGAGGGCGGTGTTTTCGTCGATGCCCACGCCCAACATGTCGGGGCGTTGGGCCAGGGCCGAGAGCAAGCGCCCCAGGCGTTGGCGCTGTGAAAAGTGTTGGTCCACGATGGCGCTCGAGAGCAACCCAAGGCCAATGTCCATGGACACAATGTCTTTTTCAGGCACGGGGGTGGCGGTGCCTTGAGCCAGCATTTGGCGCGACATCACGGCAGCACCGGCGCTGGTGCCCGCAATGCAGCTGCCATTGAGGTGGAACGCGCGGTGGATGGCACGTGCCGCAGGCGACTCCCAAAGACAAGCCATCAATCGGTTTTGATCGCCACCGGTCATGAAGATGCCGTCAGCCTCCAGCAATTGCTGTTCGATGTCAGGCAGAAATGCGTCATCTCGGCTGGCAATGGCAACTTGTGCTGTCTGTGTGGCACCCAGCGCTTCAAATGCGGCTTGGTAGCTTTGCCAGGTGGCATCGGGCACGCCACTGGCGGCGGTGATGAATTTCAGGCGTGCATTCACTCCGCCACTGAGCGCCATGAATCTCTTCAGGATGACACTGTCTTGTTTGCGGTCTTCTGCGCCGCCAATGATCATCAGACGCCCAGGTCGCTTGGGCGGGGCGGGTTGTGCGGCCAGCGGCAGTGCTGTCGTTGCGAGCAGCAGCGCCAATACATCACGTCTGGGCAGTGGCGTCATGTGATCAGAGGCGAGCGAGTCGTGACAGGGCCAGCTTCAAGGTCTCGTCCTTTTTGGCAAAGCAAAAGCGGACCACGCGCTGGTCAAAGCCATCGGCGTAGAAGGCCGAGAGGGGAATGGCCGCCACACCGATCTCGCTGGTGAGCCATTGGCAAAAGTCGGCTTCGCTGAGGTTTTTCTCGGGCACACCCAACTGGTCAATGCGCACGCACTGAAAGTAGCTGCCTTCGCTGGGCAGCAACTCGAATTTGGTGGTGGCCAAGCCGGTGCGAAACAGGTCGCGCTTGGCGGCATAAAACGCTGGCAACTCCAGATAGGGCTTGGGGTTGGCCATGTAGGCGGCCAAGCCATGTTGCACCGGGGTGTTGACGGTGAACACATTGAACTGGTGCACCTTGCGGAACTCGGCGCTCAGGCTGGCGGGGGCGGCCACGTAGCCGACTTTCCAGCCTGTGACGTGGAAGGTTTTGCCAAAGCTCGACACGATGAAGGCGCGCTCAGCCAATCCTGGAAAACTTGATGCACTCAGGTGTTGGCGCGGCGCGTACACCATGTGCTCGTAGACCTCGTCGCTGATGAGCAAGATCTGGGTGGGCTTCAACAGTTCTTCGAGTTGGCGCATTTCCTCCTGCGTCCACACGGTGGCGCTCGGGTTGTGCGGGCTGTTGACGATGATGGCGCGCGTCTTGGGGCTGATGGCGGCGGCGATCTTGTCAAAGTCGGGGCGGAAGGTGCCGGGTGTCAGTGGCACGCGCACGGCCACACCACCGGCCAATTCGATGTTGGGGATGTAGCTGTCGTAGCAGGGTTCCAGCACGATCACTTCGTCTCCTCCGCGCACCACGGCCAGGATGGCGCTCAAGATGGCTTGGGTGGCGCCTGCGGTGACGGTGATCTCGCTCACCGGGTCATAGCGGTAGTGGTAGAGCGATTCAATTTTTTGGGCAATCGCTTCGCGCAGCACGGACACACCGGTCATGGGCGGGTACTGGTTGAGGCCTTGGGTCATGGCGTCGGTGACGCAAGCCACCAAACGGGGATCGCAGTCAAAGTCAGGAAAGCCTTGACCGAGGTTGACCGCATTTTTTTCTGCGGCCAGAGCCGACATGACGGTGAAGATGGTGGTGCCGACTTTGGGAAATTTGGTGTCAAGAACAGGTGTGGTCATAGGTCAGAGCTCACAGGTCGTAGTCGTTGGCGTGGCCCTCGAGGGCTTTGAGAATCAAGTTGCGGTCCAGGCGGTCGCTGAGCAAGGTGGCGAAGTCGTAGACAAAGTTGCGCAAGTAGGCACTGCGCTTGAAGGCAATGCGTGCGGTGTTTTTGCCAAACAGCTGGGCACCGGGGCGTACAACCAGGTCGTCGTCGGTGCTATCGCGCACCGCCATTTCTGCCACGATGCCCACGCCCATGCCTAAGCGCACATAGGTTTTGATCACGTCCGAGTCAATCGCTTCGAGGGCAATGCGCGGCGTGAGGTGCTTGGCGGCAAAGGCTTTGTCGATGCGGGTGCGGCCCGTGAATGACGGGTGGTAGGTGATGATGGGCTCGGCGGCCAAGTCTTCCAGGGTGATGCGGCTTTTGGCGGCGAGTGGGTGCGTCTTGGGGATGACCAGCACGTGTTCCCACTCGTAGCAGGGCAGGGTCACGAGATCCGGGTAGTCCGACAGCGATTCGGTGGCAATGCCAATCTCGGCCACTTCGTCCAGCACCATTTGCGCCACTTGCGCGGGCGCACCCTGGTGCAAGCTGATGTTGACTTTGGGGTAGGCCGCCCGCAACTTGGCCACGGGCACCGGCAGCACATAACGCGCCTGGGTGTGGGTGGTGGCGATGGAGAGGGTGCCACTGTCTTCGGCACTGAACTGTTCGCCAATGCGCTTGAGGTTGCCCACTTCGCGCAAGATCACCTCGATGCTGCGCAGCACGTGTTGCCCAGGCTCGGTGACGCGTTTGAGGCGTTTGCCGTGGCGGGTGAAGATTTCAACGCCCAACTCTTCTTCGAGCTCAATGATGGCTTTGGAAACGCCCGGCTGTGAAGTGTGCAGCGCCTTGGCCACCTCGGTCAGGTTGAGGTTGCGGCGAACAGCCTCTTGGACAAAACGAAATTGGTGAAGATTCATGACGTGGGCGTTGAATTTGCCGCGTCATTATGCCCTGGGCATCTAACCGGCCCGTTCTTTATTCGGGAGTCTGGGTGTGACCCAGCGCGATATCAGCCAACAAATCGAGTAAGGCGGCTTGTTCGCCCACGGCGGGCTGGCAGTCGATTTGCAGCTGGGGGTGGGCTTGACGCAGCGCTTGCATGAGCACAGGCAAGTCTTCGCGGGCGTGTTTGCCAACGCCCAAAAACAAGGGCAGCACGCTCAGGCTGGTCGCGCCTTGGGCCACCACCTCGGCTGCGGCCTGGGCCAAGCTGGGCTCGGTGAGTTCCAGGTAAGCGCAGCGCACAGCGATGTGGGGTGCGCGTTGCGCAATGCGCGCTGCCACGGCCTGGATGGGCCGGTGCCACAAAGGGTCGCGTGAGCCGTGGGCGAAAAGAAGAATGGCGTGCATGGTGTGTAGGGGTGTTTATTGGCGCACCACCAGCCAACCGAAGGCGGCGAGTGAGGCGACGGAGTACAGCATGCCGGGTGCCGCCGCAGCGAACCACGGGGCCCAGCTGTTGAGGTTGCCGATGTAGCTGAAGACGTTGTTGAGCAAGAAAAAGCTGATGCCTGCCAACACGCCGCCAAAAACATGGCTGGCGATGTTGCCGCTGCGGAAATGCAAGTAAGCAAAGGGCAGGGCGAGCACCACCATGACCAAGCAGCTCAAGGGGTAGAACACCTTCTTCCAGAACTCGATTTCAAAGCGCTGCGTGGCTTGCCCGTTGGCACCGAGGTGACGGATGTACTGGAACAGGTCGATGGTGCCCATGCGGTCGGGCTTGAGCAGGGCCACCGACACCATTTCGGAGGTGATGCCCGTGGGCCACGTTTGTTCTTGTGTGCTGCTGCGAACCAAGTTGGAGGCCGTGCCTTGGCGCGTCAGGCTGTCGCGCTCGACGTGTTGCAAGACCCAGGCGTCGTCGTTGGTCAAGATGCCCAATTTGGCGCGGATCAAGCCAGTCCATTGGCCGTCTTTGTCGAATTCAAAAATGCGGATGCCGCTGGGGTTGCCGTCTGGTGTGAGGGTTTGCACATTCACGGCAAAGCTGCGATCTGCTTGGCGCTCGCGCAACCAAGCCCCGGTTTGGCCGACGCTGATTTGCCCCATGTAGCGGGACTTGAGCAATTGGCCGTAGCGGTCGCACAAGGGCGATACATAGTCACCCACCACAAAGGTCAACACCACAAAGGCCAGCCCCAGGCCCATGAGGTTGCGCAGCGCCAAGCTTGGGCCTAGGCCGCTGGTGCGCAGGATGGTGAACTCGGAGCTTTGTGCCAACCGGGCCATGACAAAGATGGTGCCAATCAACACCGAGATGGGCAACAACTCGTACAAGTGGCTGGGCACCAACAGCAGCACATAGATGAACGCATGTTTGAGTTGGTAGCCTCCGTTGTTGCTACCCACCCCTTGGAGTTCATCCACAAAGTCGAAGAAGAAGAACAAGGCCAAGAAGCTGAGCGTGACAAACGCCACGGCCACCAGCACCTCACCGTAAATGAGTCGGCGCAATGTCTTCATGCGCTCGCCTCTTGGCGGCGACGTGGGCCCAGCAGTTGTCGCCAGCTCCAGTTGTTGTGGCGAATGTTCAGCCACATCAAGCTCAGGCACAGCATGCCGCCGTGCAAGCCAAGCACGTAGGGAACCCACTGAACTTTGCCCGCACCGATCCAGCTTTGGCCCAAGTTGATGAAGTTGTAATAGACCACAAAGATGAACAAGGCCAACGCCAAGTTACCGCCTCGTCCCACACGTGGGTTGGCGCTGGTCACGGCCAAGGCGACCACCAAGAGATTGATGGCGGCCAATGCCATACCCAAGCGCCAAGATAGCTCGCCCAGGTAGGAGGGGATGGGTTGTTGAATCAAACGCAGCGTGCTGAGCGCCTTGGGTGGCGCATCGGCGGCCACTTTGACGTCTTTGCCAATGCGTGAGCCATAGACTTTGAATTCGCTGATCTTCAAGTCAGGTTCGCCCACGGTTTGCTCGACACGCTGGCCCCTGTCGAGCATCAAGAAGCGCTCGCCATCAATCAGTTCAATTTGTCCGCCTTGGGCCGAGGTCATGGCTTGTTTTCCGTGGTCTGTCGAGGAGATGAAAACGTTTTTGCCTTTTTTGTTTTCCACGCTGTCTTTGTCCACAAAAAACACACGTTGGCCACTGGATGACTCTTGAAACAAACCAGGCGATACCCGCTCTAAATCGCCCCGGCGCTCAAAACGTTCGCGCAGCTCACTGATTTGGCTGTTTGACCAAGGCCACACCAAGAGCACCAGCACAGCCACGGTCACCAACATGGGCCAGGCAAAGTGCAATACGGGCGAGAGAAAGGCGCGCAAGCCTTTGCCGCTGGCCAGCCAAATCACCATTTCGCTGTCGAGGTACAAGCGAGAGAGCGTGCCCACGGTGGCAATGAACAAGCTCATGGTCAACACGGTGGGCAGGTGACCGAGCATGGTGTAGCCCATGACCAGACTCACTTCTGAGGGGTTGACGCTGCCTTGCGAGGCTTGGCCCAGGGTGCGGATCAGCATCATGGTCATGACGATCGTGACCAACACCACCGAGGTGGCGCCGAAGCTGCGAGCCAGCTCTTTACGGAGGGAGGAATGGAATAACATCAGAGCGAAAGAAAGACGCAATTATGAACTTTGAACTTAAGACGCTGGATTTGACCGCAGCAGCCGTGCTGAAAACCGATGCGCTGATTGTGCTGGTATCGGCCACGTTCAAGCCCGGACGTGACACGCTGTCGCAACTGATTGTTGAAGCCCGCAAGAGCGGTGACTTGGACGCCAGCCCGGCCAAGATGTTGAGCGTTTGGCGTGCCGACGGCGTGAGTGCTGGGCGTGTGTTGTTGGTCTCCATTGGCGAGGGCCATGCACGCCACGTGCGTCAAGCGGTCACGGCGGCGGTGAACGCGCTCAAGTCAATAGCGCCCAAAAGTTTGGCTATTTGCCTAGAGGATGCCACTCAGCAGCGCCTGCATGCGGCCACCCAAGCCGTGGCCGATGCCAGTTATGTCTACACCGCCACCAAGCCCACGGCCAAAGCCAGTGTGTTGAAACGCGTGGTGTTGGGTTTGCCCAGCGCCAGCCAAACCAAAGCCGCCAAGGCAGACTTTGACCACGCCTGCGCTCAAGTGGCCGGTGTGGCCTTGGCCAAAGAATGGGGCAACCGTCCAGCCAACCACGCCACGCCGAGCATGCTGGCCAAGGTGGCACAAGCTTTGGGCAAGAAGCCCCGGGTGCGCTGCGAGGTGCTGGGGCCCGCCGAGATCCTCAAGTTGGGCATGGGCTCGTTTGCTGCCGTGGCACAAGGCTCACGCGAGCCGATGCGTTTCATCGTGCTGCATTACAACGGGGCTGCCAAAAGTGAAGCGCCAACGGTGTTGGTGGGCAAGGGCATCACGTTTGACACGGGGGGCATTTCCATCAAGCCCGCCGCAGGCATGGACGAGATGAAGTTCGACATGTGTGGCGCTGCCAGCGTGTTGGGCACCTTTGAAGCTTTGGCGCAGTTGCAACCTGCCATCAACGTGGTGGGCTTGATACCCACCTGCGAGAACATGCCCGATGGCCTGGCTTTGAAGCCCGGTGATGTGGTGACCAGCATGAGCGGGCAAACCATTGAGGTGTTGAACACCGATGCCGAAGGCCGCTTGATCTTGTGCGACGCCTTGACCTATGCCACGCGCTTCAAGCCCCGTGCGGTGATTGACATTGCCACTTTGACCGGGGCGTGTGTGGTGTCGCTCGGCCATGTGCGCAGCGGTTTGTTCTCGGCTTCTGATGAATTGGCTCATGCGCTGCAAGCGGCGGGCGAAGCGGCGTTAGACCCTTGCTGGCGTTTGCCCCTGGACGACGAATACGCCGAGGGCCTGAAGTCCAACTTTGCCGACGTGGCCAACGTGGGTGGGCGCGATGGCGGGGCCATCACTGCCGCCAAGTTCTTGCAGCGTTTTGCCAAAGACTACCCCTGGGCGCACTTGGACATTGCGGGCTCGGCTTGGAAGAGCGGCGCGGCCAAAGGGGCCACGGGTCGCCCTGTGGGCTTGTTGTTGCATTACCTCTTGAGCGTGGTGCCCGCCGCCAAAGGCCGGGCCGCGACCGTCCCCGCCAAACCCGTGGTTCGTCGTCGCGTACCTGCACGTCAGGCATGACCGAAATTGCTTTTCACTTCAATGCGCCCGACAAGCTGGCCTATGCCTGCCGCTTGTTGCGCAAAGCTGTGGCCAGCGGAGCCAAGGTGGTGGTGACGGGCGATGAAACCAGTTTGCAAACCTTGGACACGCTGCTGTGGACCTTTTCTGCGTTGGAGTTTTTGCCGCATTGCCGTGCCGACAGCCCGCTGGAGCAGCGCATGGTGTCGCCCATTGTGTTGGCTGCGCAAATCGACGGCAACGAGGCTTTGCCGCATCACCAGGTGTTGCTCAACTTGAGCGATGCCGTGATGCCGGGTTATGAGCGCTTCGAGCGCACCATCGAAGTGGTGACCCTCGATGAGCAGGACCGACAGCACGCACGTCAACGTTGGAAGCACTACGCCGACCGGGGCTACGCCATCACACGGCATGATTTGAAGTTGCGAGAGAACGCATGAGTTGTTCGCGTTGCTCGAAAGTTATGATTTTCTCGTCCTCGTTTTATCCATAAGGAGTTTTCCATGCGCACCCCTTTCAAACTCACGTTGATCGCCAGTTTGGCCGCACTCAGTGGCTTGGCGTTTGCACAAGAACAAGTGGTCAAAATTGGCCATGTCGGGCCCGTCAGCGGCGCGATTGCGCACTTGGGCAAAGACAACGAGAACGGTGCCCGCTTGGCGGTGGAAGAACTCAACGCCAAAGGCGTGAGCATTGGCGGCAAGAAAATCAAATTTGAGTTGCTGGCTGAAGACGACGCGTCCGATCCCAAGCAAGGCACAGCCGCTGCGCAGAAGTTGGTGGATGCCAAAGTGTCTGGGGTGGTGGGGCACTTGAACTCAGGCACCACGATTCCTGCATCCAAGATTTACAGCGATGCGGGCATTCCACAAATCTCGCCTTCTGCCACCAACCCCAAGTACACCCGCCAGGGCTACAAAACGGCATTCCGTGTGGTGGCCGATGACGTGCATCTGGGCGGCACCCTCGGGCGCTATGCGGTGAAAGAACTCAAAGGCAAGTCGATTGCGGTCATCGACGACCGCACGGCTTACGGCCAAGGCGTGGCCGAAGAGTTTGAAAAAGCCGTCAAGGCCGCAGGCGGCAACTTGGTCGGGCACGAGTTCACCACCGACAAAGCCACCGACTTCATGCCCATCTTGACCACGATCAAAGGTAAGAAGCCTGACATTGTGTTTTTTGGCGGCATGGACGCCGTGGGCGGGCCGATGCTCAAGCAAATGAAGTCGCTGGGCATTGCTGCCAAGTTCATGGGGGGCGACGGCATTTGCACCACCGAGTTGGTCAAGCTCGCGGGCGACGCCATGGCCGATGGCCAAGTGATTTGTGCCGAAGCAGGTGGTGTGGATGGTGCCTTGAAGAAAGGCATGGAAGATTTTGGTGTGAAGTACAAAAAACGCTTCAACGACGACGTGAAGCTGTACGCGCCCTATGTGTATGACGCGGTCAATGTGATGGTGGACGCCATGCAACGCGCCAAGTCCACCGACCCCACCAAGTACTTGCCTGAGCTGTCCAAGACTGCGGGCTACAAGGGCGTGACGGGCACCATTGCCTTTGATGCCAAAGGCGACATCAAGAACGGTGCGCTCACGCTGTACACCTACAAGGCGGGCAAGCGCGATCAAATTGCCGTGGTGCGTTAAGCCTTGACGGCAACGCCCATGAGAAGAACCACCTTCGGGTGGTTTTTTATGGCTTGGGCGGCAGGTAGGCGAACGCGATGTAGGCAAAGGGCTTGTGCTGCGGAAAACGCACGCCTTGGCTGGCCACCGTCAACTCAATAGCTTCAGGCGTTTGTCCTTGTGCGCTCAGCCAGGCGCGCATGTCTTGTTCGCAGCTGCTGGGTTCTGGTTTGTCTACCGGGCCCAAGGGACACAGCAACAAACCCGCTTGTTGTTGCCAGTTGGGCAAAGGCGTGACAGTGGCTGGAAATTGATCGGGCACACCGGGCACCACCCGCAGATCAGGATTGCCATAAAAGGCGAGCAGGGCGTTCTCAGCCCATTGCCCCCCGACCCAACGCAGGGGTTGATCTGGGTAGCGTTCATGCCAAGTGGCCAGCAGTGCTTGCGCGGCTTCGCGCCGTGGCAGGTAGTGGTTGGGGGTGCCGTTTTGGCCTTGGTGCCAGGCGTACCAAGGGCTGACCAGCACCACCAAGGCACACCAGACCATGAAAACTTGGGTGAGTTTGGCGCTAGGGTCTTGAACATTGCCAAGGCTCAGGTTGCGCAACCACAACAAAGAAAACCCATAGCCGATGGGAATGGCCCAGGGCATGGACAGCTCGACAAAACCTGTGATGCCAAACACCAAGGTGATGGCCCAGGGCAGGATCGCGACCCAAAACAAAGTGTCACCCCAACCTTGTGGTTGCCAACTGCGCAGCAAACGCTGTGGCCAGCCACGCAGCCTTTGTCCCAAGCTCGGGTTGTTGGGGGCGTGCACCCAAGCGCACAACAGCCACGGTAGCAACCAGTAGGCGATAGGGGCCAACGCAAATTTAAGCACCATGCCCCAGCTCACACCGTCGTCACTGCCTTGTTCGCCGACATAGCGCAGGGTGACCCAGTCGTGCGCCTGAAGCCACAGCAGGTGAGGGGTCAGACACAACACAAACACGCCCAGGGTGAGCCAAGGTTTGTAAGTGGCAAACCAACGACGTCCGTTGGCAGAGGCGAGCGAGCTCATGAAAATGGCCAGCAAAAACACGCCGCTGTAATACTTGCCGAGCATTGCCAGCGCACTCAGTACCCCCAGCGCCAGTGACCACAGCACACCTGCCCGTCCCGTGCTGGCGACGCAACGCACCCAGGCCAAGACCACCCAAGGCCAGGCACTGAGCAAGATGGCATTGGCGTTGAACTTGACCGCCAAGGTGCTGTACGGAAAAGCCAGGCACAGCAGCAGCACCGCAGGCACTGCCAACTCAGGTCGCTCGATGGCCTCAGCCAAACGGTAGACACCGAACAGTCCCAGCGCCACGTTCAGGTAAGACAACAGGTGATACGCCGCATCTAGGTGAGGGAAAACGGCAAACCATGCCCCTGTGACCCAGGCAAACAAGGGCGGATGCTTGGCGCTGCCCCAGGCCCAGTTTTGCCCCCAGGCAAAGTTCTCCAGCATGTCGGCATAGCCGTCCAGGTTGGTGTCTGAGATGCCATGTGCCAGCACCCATGCCAGCACATGCAGGCCAAGAACAAGGCCCACACCTGTTGTGAATCGGGGGGAAGAGACGGTAGAGAGGGGAGGGGGTGACAGTGACAGAAGGGGCTTTCAGAGTGAAAAAATTATAGAAGTCTTGCTTGCGCTTGATCTGTCAAAGCCGTGTTGAGGCTATAAAAATCAATCACTTACGATTTTTTTATGTTTTTTTCATTTCATGTGTCCACCAAATCTTGCCGTCATGCGTTGTTTGCTGATCAAGTTCTGAGGAGCCTGCAATTGGATAAGTCAGTATTTCAAATGGATCCCCCTGATGTGGCGCTGGAGCGTCGCTTCAAATTCGTCCCCCCCGAGAAGTCTGGGATCAAAGCCACGTTTGACCGCATCCGTGCGCAATTGGCACAAGAGGCGGAGCAACGCAGCCGTCCTGCGTCACGTATTTACTCGGGCTTTAGGGCTGTGAAAGCTTAAGTCGTCACTTTCTCTGTCGCAGACAGACACACCTACAACGGGCCCCTTGGTGGGCCCGTTTCGTTGGGATAATCGCTTTTTTATCTGAGCGCACAGCGCTTTTTATAGCCTCATGTTGTTTGTGCTCAGTTCTTTGGCCCCGGTGGTCTTGTTGATCGCCATTGGCTTTTGGGTCGGGGTGCGTGGTTGGGTCACCTCTGACGGGGCCAAAGAAATCTCCAACCTCGCGTTCATGGTCTTGGCGCCCGCCTTGTTGTTTCGCACCATGAGTCAGGTTCATCTGGACCAGTTGGATGTGCAGCCCGTGGCCATGTACTTTGTAGGGGCGATTGGCTTATTCGCTGTGCTGTTCTTGAGCTTGGGTTGGAACCGCCGCGCCACTGTGCTGGCCTTGGCGGCCACCTTCAGCAACACCGTCATGCTGGGCATTCCCTTGATTGGGTTGATGTATGGCCCGCCTGGCTTGGTGTATTTGTTCACCCTGATTTCTTTACATGCACTGGTCATGCTGACCTTGGCCACCGTGGTGTTGGAGTTGGTGCTGGCGCGTGAAGCTGCCTTGGACCCCACGGTAGATTCAGCCCAGCGCCATCCGCTGATGACCATTGCCGTGGCTGTGCGCAATGCGGTGATTCATCCGGTGCCATTGCCCATCTTGCTGGGGCTGGCTTGGGGTCAACTGGGTTGGGTGATGCCCGAGGTGTTGGACAAACCGATTCAGTGGATGGGCAGCACCTTTGGGCCTTTGGCCTTGTTGTTGGTGGGCATCACCTTGGCTGGGGTGTTGCACGATGTGCGTCAATCTTGGGCCGGACAGAGCCGATCACAGGCCATGCGGCCCTTGTGGGTGGCCACCAGTTTGGCCTTGCTCAAGAACCTGGGCCACCCCTTGCTGGTGCGTGAGCGTCCGGTCTTCCCACCTATTTTGTGGGCGAGTGTTCACACGGTCGGACTTGCGGGCTTCCAGCAGTGCGGAAGTAACTCTTCGATGCGGGCATTTGGGTGGCTGTGGATGCGAGCCAACAC